>JBIOHX010000041.1:0-16995 GCA_044449465.1 Gemmatimonadales bacterium
ACCGTGATCGACACGGCAACCCGGCGCGTGCGCGGAACAATCGCGGTGGGAGAGAGGCCCTATTCTCTGGTGATTGTACCGGCCGAGCATTAGGGCGCGCGTCGCCGCTGCGAGCGACGCGCCCGGTCCTACGCGGCGGAACGCTGATGCTTCTGCGCGCGGCGTCCTCCAGCGACGCCAGTTGAGGATTTGCGAATGGTACGCATTCGCTTCCCATTTGAATCGTCCGGGGTTGAGCTCGAGCGTCAGATGGCGACATACATCTGTCGGGAGATGGATCAGTGTCAATACGCTGCGGTGGACTGCTAGCCCTCGTCATCAACGCTTCGGTCATTTGTCGCACCGTCGCCGCACAGCAGCCGCGGTCCAATACGACTCTGGTTCGGACCGTCGTGGAAGGGACGCTTGCGCGCATCGCGCCAGAGCTCACGGATTTCGTCTTCCGGCAGCAACCGGAGCCATGGCGACTGGTGTCGCCCGATACGACAGACTCGCTGTGGATGGTCGCATTTCGCGGATTACGCGAGTTGCTTCACGCACAGGCCCCTCGGCCGAACAGCGATCACGAGCACTATCTGGAGGTGCGCGAGCTGGTCGCCGGCAGTCGATCGTTCGAGGTGCGCGTTGCGCGCTGCGAGGGAACGTGGCAAGTGCTGCCATCCGGACCATGGATCGACGAGGACCCAGGTCTGTGCGGGCCATGAGGACGTGCGGCAAGTCCGTCGGCGGATCTTCGGGAAAGTCGGCTTGTTGAGTGCCCGGCGACGATGGACTGTACGCACGCCATTCCTGTGAGGTACTGCGCCTGGAATTGCCATTTAACCGGCGCGCTTGTCGAGCATCACGAGCGTCTGCTGAGTATCTCAACAATGATGGCTACCGCGGCGGCGAGCAACACCGCAGCGACAGTCCGGCGTACCGGGAACCGGCCAAGGGCGCCACAGTTGGGGCAGTTCACCGAGCCCGAAGGAATCCTGCTTGAGCATTCTTTGCAGTTAAAAGTCACAAAAGCGGCCTCAGGGTAAGGCAACGAAGGAAAATAAACGACAGCCGGGATTCAATCCACAAGCCGCTGCGTCCTGCGTTCATGAAATAGGACGTCGAGAAGCGGAGCCGCGTCACCCTTCGACTTTACCCCGTGCCGCCTGATCTCGTGAGCCCGATCCGCCGCTGCCGCGCCGATGAACAGGCTTCGATCTTGGCGATCATCAACGCGTCGGCCGAGCGTTACCGGGATGCGATTCCGGCGGACTGTTGGCATGAGCCGTACATGGGGGCACCGCAGCTCGCACGCGACATCCGCGCCGAAGTAGCCTTCTGGGGTTACGAGCAGCATGACGGCCAACTCGCCGGCGTGATGGGCGTTCAGCATGTGAGAGACGTTACGCTCGTCCGCCATGCATACGTGCGTCCCGACCATCAGGGAAAAGGAATTGGGGGCATGTGTTGCTGCGGCATCTCGAGGCGCTCACCGATCAGCGGGTACTCATCGGAACGTGGGCGGCGGCGAGTTGGGCGATTCGATTCTACGAGGCTCATGGGTATACGCTGATCCCGGCGTCGGAGACGCCGGCGCTGCTGCGCGAGTATTGGGATATTCGGGCGCGACAGGTCGAGACGTCGGTGGTGCTGGCGAAGGCGGCGCGAGGAGCGACCAGTGCTTGACAACGCGACGTTAAGTAGACAGTCTACCCAGTAAGTAGACCGCCTACCTAACGCCGCCATGCCGCCCAAAGACCCTGCCACCTCTCGCCTCGAGCTGCTTCAAGGCACGCTCGACTTCATCATCCTGCAGGCGCTCCGCTGGGGCCCGTGTCACGGTTACGGCATCGTGCAACTGATTCGCTCCCAGTCGGGGAACCTGCTCCAGGTGGAGACCGGGTCGCTCTACCCGGCGCTCCAGCGCCTCATGCGTCAGCGGGCGATCGCGCCTGAATGGGGCGTGTCGGACACCAACCGCCGTGTGCGGATGTATCGACTGACGACCAAGGGCCGCGCACGGCTCGCGGCCGAGCGTTCGCGGTGGGAACAGCTGTCGAAGGCAATCGCCGGCCTCATGGTCCCGCCGCTCGCGGCGGAGCGATGAGTCTATTCGAGTGGTTACCGTGGAGGCGCGCGCGGCGGACGCGAGAATTGGCCGATGAGCTTCGCATGCATCTGGACATGGCGGAAGCCGATCGCCTCGGCCGCGGCGAAACGGCAAGCGAGGCCGCGGCCGGCGCACGTCGTGAATTCGGCAACGTGGGTTTCGTCCAAGAGATCTCGCGCGACGAATGGGGGCGCCTTGGCCTGTGGATGGAGCGCCTCGGCCAGGACGTGCGCTTCGCGTTCCGCGCGCTCCGCCGCGCCCCTGGCTTTGCCGCCGTCGGCATTCTGACGATCGCCGTCGGCATCGGCGCGACCACGGCAGTCTACACCGTCGTGGACGCCACGCTCATCCATCCGCTCCCTTTTCCGAAACCGCGGCAACTCGTGCGTATCGAGGACAATCTCGAGGGCGTCGGGGCGCGCGACGTCGGCATGTCCACGCCGGAGTTGTACGATCTTCGGCGGTCCGGCGTCTTCGAGTACGTCTCACCGACGTGGTACGACGACAACAACCTCACGGGAGTCACCCGGGCAGAGCGCGTCTCGATGTTGATGGTTGCCCCAAGCTACTTCGCGCTCCTCGGGGTGAAACCCGCGTTGGGTGTTGTGTTCGACCCCGCGGACCCGACCCCAGGTTTCAATGAACAGGTCGTCATCAGCGACGGCCTGTGGAAGCAAGCGTTCGGCGCGGACACCACTGTTCTTGGCCGAGTCGTGCAAGTCGACTCCGACTCGTATCGAATCGTCGGGGTCATGCCGCCGGGTTTCCAGGCGCCTGGACGCACGAAGGAAGAGCGCAGCGCCGAGTTGTGGGCGGCGTTCGGCTATGCCGGGGCGCCGTTGAACGCAGCGACAGTCCAGAGCCGCGCCGCCCTCTTTCCGGGAGCGATTGCTCGACTCACCGCCGGCATCTCTTTGCAGGACGCGCAGCATCGCGTTGACGCACTGGTGCGGACGCTGCGCCGGCAATTTCCCGCGGACTATCCATCGAGGAGCGATTGGCGGGTTCGCCTGGTTCCGCTCAAGGACAACGTAGTCGGAGACGTGCGTCAGCCATTGCTCTTCCTGTTTGGCGCGGTCGTGCTCGTGCTCGTGATCGGTTGCGCGAACGTGGCGAACCTGTTGCTCGCGCGCGCAACGAGTCGCGGTCGCGAGATGGCGGTCCGACAAGCGCTCGGCGGCGCGGCTTCCCGGCTCACACGCCAGTTGCTCACGGAGAGCTCGGTGCTCTCCGTACTCGGCGGTCTCGCTGGAATTGGGTTGTTACTCGCCACCAAAGGAGCACTTGTCCGTCTAGTACCCAATAGTGTGCCCCAACTCAACGACATATCGATCAATTGGGGCGTTACAGCGTTTGCCTTCGCGGTATCGCTTGTCTCGGGGACCATCTTTGGTCTCGCGCCGGCACTCCATGTGCGCCGTCTCGACGTTACTCGCGTGCTCAAGCAGGAAGGCCGAGGCTCCACGAGCTCGCGCGAGCATCGCCGCACGCGCCGCGCGCTCGTCGTCGCTGAATTCGCCGTGTCGCTGGTGCTGATGAGCGCGGCGGGTCTGTTGGCGCGCAGCTTCTGGGACATGCTGCACGCTCCGACGGGATTCGATTCTCGGGGCGTGACCATAGCGCGCACGCGCTTGCCGTACCCCAACGACAGCAAGGAGGACTTGTATGGGACCGTCGCCGACGAGGCGCCGTTCGTCCGCGAAGTGATTCGTCGCGCGAAGACACTTCCGGGCGTTCAGGACGCGGCGCTTGGCAGCGGCGCCGCCGTTCCATTGGATCACCCGGCGCAGGACCAGACGGAACTTCGCGTCATTGTGGAGCGCGGCGCGGTGCAGGGCGATCAGCCGGTGTTCGTTACCGGGTCACAAGTGACGCCAGAGTATTTTCGGCTACTGCACATGACCTTGGTGCACGGCCACCTTCCAAGCGACTTTGACACTGATTCGACTCCTTCAATCGCGGTGATCAATGAGACTATGGCGCGACTGTTGTGGCCGAATGAGGACGCGTTGGGAAAGCGTGTGAAGCTCTCACCACGCGCGACCGTTTGGACAACCATCATCGGTATCGTCGCCGACGCTCGAACGGAGTCGCTAGCGGGCGCCGGAGTGCCTCACCTTTATGCGAGCTTGTATCAGCAGGAAGGCAAGCACCTGGCGATTTTCCTTCGCGGGCACTTCGAGACGGCCACGATCGCTCGCCTTATCCGTGAGCAGGTGCAGGCCGTCAATCCCGCGCTGCCGGTGTTCGGCGTCACCACGTTGGACGAGACGGTATCGGCGTCTCTGGCCGTGAGGCGACTCTCGATGGAGCTCCTCGCGCTATTCGCGGGCACAGCATTGTTCCTCGCGGTGATTGGGATCTATGGCGTAGTCTCTTATATGGTAACGGAACGGTCGCATGAGATCGGGGTGCGGTTGGCTCTTGGCGCGCGTCCCAGAGACGTGATGCGGATTGTCATGGGCGAGGGTGCGAGCCTGGCCTTTGCCGGCGCATCGATTGGGTTGGCCGGAGCGTTGATCGCATCGCGGGCGATGTCAGGCCTTCTCGTCGGCGTGAGCTCTACCGACCCGCTCGTGTTTGGGGCCGCTGCCGCAGCGCTCAGCCTCGCGGCGCTGGCGGGTTGCTACCTTCCCGCACGTCGAGCCGTTCGCATCGATCCGATTCAGACAATGCGCTATTAGTGCCTACGACGCGATGCGCGTTTACGCCGCGGCGACGGCCGTTCCGCAGCGCAGCGTCTCCCGCACCTTTTCGGAGAGCGTGTCCGGCGTGAATGGCTTGCTCAAGAATACGGCGCCGGGATCAAGCAGGCTGGATCGCGAGGCGGCGTCCTCCGTGTAGCCCGACATAAAGAGGATCTTGGAGCCGGGCCGCATCGACGCGAGCTCCCGAGCCAGCTCGCGGCCGCCCATGCCCGGCATGACGAGATCGGTGATGACCAGATCGATCGTTCCATCGTGGCGACCGGCGACGTCCAGGGCGTCGGCGCCGTTGATCGCCGTGACGACCGTGTACCCGCGGCTCCGCAGCACACGCTGCGCCGCGCCGCGCACGCGCTCGTCGTCCTCCACCAGCAAGATGGTCTCGGATCCGGAAATCCCCAGCGGATTGCGCTTGGGCGCCTGGACCGACGGCTCCTCTGACACGCGCGGCAGGTACACGCGAAACGTCGTGCCTATTTCCGGCTCGCTGTAGGCGCTGATGGTGCCGCCCGACTGCTCGACGATGCCGTACACCGTGGACAATCCAAGCCCTGTCCCTTTGCCGGGCTCTTTGGTCGTGAAAAACGGATCGAAGATCTTGAGCCGCGTCGCTTCGTCCATGCCGTGGCCGGTGTCGGTCACCGACAGAAGAACGAACGGTCCGCCGCGACTGTCGCGCGGCAGCATGGGAGAATCTGCGTCGAGCTCCACATTGGCGGTCTCGATCACGAGACGCCCGCCATCCTGCATCGCATCTCTCGCGTTCACCACCAGATTCAGGATGACTTGCTCAATTTGCCCGCTGTCGGCGCTGACGAAGCCCAGCGGCTCGGTCAAGTTGGTGACGAGCTCGATGTTCTCGGGGAGGAGGCGCGACAGCATCTTTTCTACATTGTGCGTGAGCTCGCTCAAATCAACGATCTTGGGCTGGAGCAGTTGGCGCCGGCTGAACGCCAGGAGCTGCCGGGTGAGCCCCGCGGCGCGTTCGGCGGCTCCCAGTATCTCACGCAGGTCATGGCCGAGCTCCTCGTCGTCGCCGTGCGCCGCGCGCAACAGCTCACCATAGGCGATGATGACGGTGAGCAGATTGTTGAAATCATGGGCGACCCCGCCGGCAAGCTGCCCCACGGCTTCCATTTTCTGCGACTGCCGCAGCTGCTCCTCCAGCCGCTTGCGAGTGGTGACGTCGCGAACGATGGAGAGCATGTGCGGCCGACCGTCCGCGACGAAGCGCATCGCGATCGCCTCCGCCTGAATGGTGGTGCCGTCCAGGCGGCGGAGTGTTTGTTCGCTCAGTCGAAGGGGCTCTTGTCCGTTCAGGATGCGCTCGATCCGGGCGGTGGTCTCTTCTCGATGCTCAACGGGGACGATGTCCATCACGGGGCGGCCGACGAGGTCCTTGGCCGTGCGTCCGCCGAGGAGCGTGACCATAGACGCGTTGGTGAAATCGATGACACCATCGCGATGGACCATGATGCCGTCGGGCGACAGCTCCACGAGTTGGCGATAGCGTGTCTCACTCTCGCGCAAATCGGCGTTCGCGGCTTCGAGGGACCGTTGGTGCTGCTCTCGTTCCTGAACGGATGCCTCGACCCGCGCGGCCATCCCATTGAACGCCGCCGCCATGCTACCCAGTTCGTCGGTGCGCTGGACCGGAATGCGGCGGGCATAATCCCCGGACGCGAATTCTTCGGCGGCCGTGGTGAAGTTGGATAGCGGTTCCGTCACTTGACGGCTCAGCAGCCATGCGGCCACGGCGCCGAGTAGGAAGACTAGCAGCGCGATGCCGAGGACGGTGAAGAGGAACGACCTCGCCGGCTGTAGCGCGCGGTCGTGTGGCGTCTGCACGAGGACCGACCATGGCGCGCCGGAGAGATGAAACTCCGTCGCAACGTATTCCCGACCATCCGGCGCCTTGTATTGCACGGCGCGATCGCTGTCGAGCGGCATCCCGGGCCCGGTGACGACATGACGAGTGTCGGTCCAGAGCGTGCCCGAGGTGTTCCCGAGCAACAGCTCCGCCCCGGAACCGATGAGAGCGTTAATGCGGCGAGCACCGGCGGTGTCCGCGACCCGGGACTCGAGGACGGCATATCCCAGTGTGTCGTCTTTCGCGCCGATGAGAGCGTCCACTGCGCGGTATTCGACGGTTCCATTCTCTGCGAACAGCGGCGTGACGCCGGGCTTGATCTGTTGGGCCGGCGCGGGCTGGGATTCCAGCGGAAGCGACAGCTCCGACGCGCCGAGCGTGGCGCCGGCCGAATCGGCATGGGCGACCATCCGGCCTCGCCGATCGAGAATGGAGATATCGCGCAGACGCGACGTTCCCGCGGCCGCACCATTGAAGTAGTGCTCATGCAGTTGGTGAACCGATTGCTCGGTGGGCGCCGCCAGGACTGCGGCCACTTCGGGCGTGGCGGCGATTTGCCGGCCCTCAGTACGAATCCGCCAGACCTGACCGTCGAGCATGTTGGCAATCTGCCGGCTCGCGGCGAGCACGTGGTCGCCGGCGCCGCTCGTCAGTTGCCGCCTCAACTGCACGTACGCGCCAAAACAGACGCCGATGAGCGCGGCGCACAGCACCGCGGACAACAACAGCGGCAGTCTCCGTTTCAACGACGATAAGGCGCGCGGCATTTTGGCTATCCCGTGTAAAGCGCCTCCAATCCATCGGCGCCACCCGTCATCGGGAAGCTCCCAGCAGCATGGCTACGTGACCCGCGGGCCGTGCACAAGCGCCCTGCTATTGTCGACGGGTAGGCCATATGCGGGGTCACAAGTAAATGGGTTGGCGGCGCCGGCGAGTTTCATGCACCCAACCTTCCAACCTGCTGGACTGTCTCACTTTCGATCGCCGCCGCCGCACGCGTTCTCCGCTTCCCCCCGTCCCCATGCTTCGCTCCTGGACCCAAGCCGCGCGAACCCTCGCCCGTCGCCCGGGCTTTGCGATCGGCGCCATCGTCATCATCGCCGCCGGGATCGCCGCCACGACGGGCGTCTTCTCGATCGTCGACTCGTCGGTCCTGAAGCCGCTGCCCTACCCGCATCCCGACCGACTCGTCCAAGTCATGGAGGCGAATCCGAAAAAAGGGCAGGCGATCGGTTTGCTCGCGCCAGGGCGGCTCGAGGATTGGAATCGCCTCGATCACACCTTCACGGCGATCGCCGGCAGCTACGCCGAGAACGTGACCGAGACGAGCGGCGACTTGCCGGTGCGGCTGGCGTCGCGCCGCGTGTCGCCGCGCTACTTCGGCGTGTTCGGCGTGCCCGCGGAGATCGGGCGCACCTTTGCCGCGCCCGAAGAGCTGAGCGGCGGACCGTCGGTGGTCGTGATCAGCGAGCATCTCTGGGCGGATCGCTTTCAACGGCGGGCGAGCGTTCTCACGCAGCGGCTCATCTTCGGCGGCGTCAGCTACGCGATCGTCGGGGTGATGCCCGAGTCGTTCGCCGCTCGCGGCGTCGACCTGTGGATCCCGGCACAGCTCACCTCGTTCTTGATGCAGGCGCGCGACGCACGATTCATGACCGGCGTGGGGCGCATGAAGCCCGGCGTCACCATCGCCGCCGCCCAGCGCGACCTCGCACGCGTGCAGAACGAGCTCGGCGAGGAGTTCCCGAAGACTGACAAAGATTGGTCGGCGTCGGTGACCGATCTCAAAGCCAATCGCGTCGGCCAGTATCGCGATCCGCTCATCTTCATCCTTGGCGCCGTCGGCCTTTTGCTCGTCGTCGCTCTGGCGAACATCGCCGGGCTGATGCTGACGCAACTGCAACGGCGCGCGGGCGAGCTGGCCATTCGCGGCTTCCTTGGCGCCAGCCGCATGCGCGTCGTCGCCGGCGTTGTTCAGGAAGTTCTCATACTCGCGGGCGTTGCCGTCCTCCTCGCGATCGCCGCGGACATGGCGCTGTTGCGACTCGCGCCGGCGGCACTGACGTCGCTGCCGCGCACCGCAGGCCTTTCGATTGACTGGCGGGCGCTCGTCGTCGCGTCGCTCGGCGGAGTGGCCGCGGCGTTGGTGTGCGGTGCGATCCCCGCCTGGCGCGCAACACGCGGGGGCACCGCGGCGACGGTCTCGCGATCCGGGCGCGGGATCTCGTCGGATACGCGGTCGCAACGACTGCTGGTCGGCGGCCAGATCGCGCTGGCGACGCTGCTTCTCTCCAGCACGGGGTTGATGCTCCGCAGCTACTACAATCTGACGCACGTCGATCCGGGCTTCGATGCGTCGCACACGGCAACGTTCCACGTCGGTGCGGGCTGGGACGAGGATCGGGTGAAGGTCGGCCAGATGCAGGAGCAGTTCTTGTCGGCGCTCGCAAACATCCCTGGAGTGACGGCCGTCGGCTTCACGAACTTTCTGCCGGCGTCGAACGCGACGCTTCGCTATCAGGTGCGGATGCAGACCGTCGCGCGGGCCGAGGGCACGCCGGATCAAGACCAGCTCACGGTCGGCGAGCGGAGCGTGACGCGCGGCTACTTCAAGGCCATGGGCGCGCACGTACTCGCGGGCACGGGCTGCCCGGCGTTTGCGAACGCGACCGATTCACTGCCCAAAGCCTTGGTGAACCGCCAATTCGTGAAGGCGTATGCCAATGGCGAGAACGTCGTGGGCCGCTACGTGCGGATCGTACAGAACCAAAGCGGATCGCCGTTCGAGATCGTCGGCGTCGTGAACGACATCCGTGAGGACAACCTCCGCACGGACGCGGTGCCGTATCTCTACGCGTGTCTGGCACCGGGCGACTGGCCTGATCCAGAGTACGTCGTGCGCACTGCCGGGAATCCGCACGCTCTGTTCGCCCCGATTCGCTCGGCGATACATGACGTTCGGAGCTCGCGCGCCGTATTCGGCGTGATGACGGTCGACGAGAGCCTCGCCGCGTCGCTCGACGAGACACGGTTGGAGACCCAGATGATCACGGCGTTCGGCGTCGGGGCCGTGGCGCTGGCGGTGATCGGACTGTACGGCCTCGTCGCCCTCGCCGTCACGACACGGCGGCGCGAGATCGGCATTCGCATCGCACTCGGCGCCGAGCCACGGCGGATGGTGGAGGAGCTCGTGACGCGCGTGGGGTGGATCGTCGCCGGGGGAACCGCGGTGGGTTTGGTGATGACGGCGATCGCACAACGGCAGCTTGCGGCAATGGTCTTCGGCGTTGCACCGCTCGATCCGGCAACGCTGCTCGTGGCCGTGGCGGTGCTCGTCGTCGCGGCGGGAGTCGCGACGCTTATACCGGCGTCGCGTGCGGCGTCGGTCGATCCGGTGGGCGCGATGCGCGAGAGCTGAGGCGGGCGCCTGCGCGAGCCCCTACGCCTTCATCGTGGTCACAGGATCGATTCGCGCCGCGCGGCTCGCCGGACCGAGCCCGGCGAGGACGGCGGCGACCAGCACCACAACGCTCGCGAGCAGGTAGGTCGGCGGATCGTTGGGGTGAACGCCAAATAGGAATCTCGACAGCACTCGCGTGCCCGCGAGCGCCGCAAGAAGGCCGAGTATCACTCCGGGCACCACGAGCGACGCGACGGCCGTGAACACCGTCCGCCGGATCACGCCGGGCGAGGCGCCGAGCGCGAGACGGATGCCGAGCTCGCGGGCTCGCTCGCTCACCGAGTACGCGAGCACGCCGTAGATGCCGACCGCCGCGAGCAACAGCGCGAGTGCCGAGAACACCGCGCTCGCTATCGACCGGACGCGCGGTTCGGCGACTGCGTCGCGAACGTGCGAGTCCATCGTCGCCACCGACCGGATCGGCTGCTCGGGGTCGACGCCATGGATGGCCGCGCGAATGAGGCCGACCATGCTCGACGGATCGTCGTCCACCTGGGCGACGAACGTCAAATGATTGATGAAGAAGATCTGCTTCGACTGCGCTATCGGCCGGTAGATCGCAGGAGGCGGCGGCTCCGCCGGCCCACTGTGCACGACGTCGGCCGCAACGCCGACGACGGTGATCCAGTCGCCGGGGCCCGGAGTGTCTGAATAGCTGATGCGATGGCCGACCGCACCGTTCGGCCAGAGGCGCTTCGCCGTGCCCTGACTGACGATCGCTACCGCCTCGGCGCCCGCCCGGTCGGATGGCGCGAAAGCGCGACCGTCGACGATCCGAATTCCCATCGTCTGGAAGTAATTCGGCGATACGAACGGCTTGAGCACGCTGAAGTGCGCCGTCTGCGCCGATTCTTCGGAGGGCGTGAAGGTGCCGGTGATGTATGTCGAGTCAAAGGGCAGCCAGTTGATCGCGGTCGTGTTCCGGACATGCGGGAGCGATCTGAGACGCGAGTCGATCGCGGCAACGAACGCGTTGATGAGCTCCGGAGTGGGATAGCGCGAGTCCGGGAGGTCGACGGTCGCCGTAACGAGGTGCTCCGGCACGAATCCGAGATCGACTGAGCTCAGTCGTGCGAAGCTGCGGACGGTGAGGCCGGCGCCGACGAGCAACACGAGGGAGAGGGCGGTCTCAAGGGTGACGAGCGCTCCGCGGGCGAGCGAACGCTCCGTCGCGCGGCCACCATCGGCGATGATCTCCCGTGCATCGCGGCGCGAGGCCGCCAGCGCCGGCAACAATCCTGCACCCAACCCGCAAGCGACGCAGGCGAGAAACACCACGGCGGCAATGAACGGGTCCGCGTGGACCTCGGAAGCGCGCGGCAACAGGCCGGCGGGAAGCACGTTGAGCGCGATTCGCAGGCAGACGACGGCGAGCAAGAATCCGGCGCCGCCGCCGGCGAGGGCGATCAGCACCGACTCGGTGAGCAGTGCACGCACGAGGCGCGCGCGTCCGGCCCCGAGCGCCGCGCGGATACCGAGCTCGCGGCGCCTGGCCGCGGCACGCATCAGCAACAGGTTGGATACGTTGAGACAGGCGATCAACAGCACGAGCCCGACCGCGCCGCTGAAGATCAACAGCGCTGTTCGGGCGTCGCCGACCACCGCGTCGCGCAGCGGGACGACCTGAGCATGCTCTCGAAGGTCATCCGCGTCCTGCGCGCGCTCGCGCGGCTGATTGCTGGCCAACCGTTCGAGCTCGGCAAGCGCCGGCTGAGACGTGCTGCCCGGTCTGAGGCGTCCGATCACAACCTGGAGACGTGAGTTGCCCGGCTCGAGCTCTCGGGACATCGGCAGCCACACCTGCGAGTGCCGAGGAAAGTCGAAACCGTCGGGCATGATGCCGACGATCGTGCGGCGCGCGTCGTCGACTCGTACGGATTTTCCGAGGATGGAGGAATCGGCGCCGAAGCGCTCGCGCCAGAGCGACGCGCTGATCACGGCCACGCTTGGCGCGCCCGCTGCATCGGCGTCGTGCTGGAACCCTTGGCCAAAGCGTGGCGTGACGCCGAGGGTGCCGAAGAAGCTCGGTGTCACGACGGCGATCGGAATGCGCGCCGGATCGCCTGCGTCGAGCAACGTCGCCGGGAACGCCCGATAGCTCGCCGTCGATGAAAATGTTCGTTGCGCGCCGGCGTAGGGATAGTAGTCGCGATCGGCCATCGCCAACCCGAATAGCCCGGCCATTCGTTCGGGAAGGCGCGAGACGACGAACAGCTCGTCCGCGTTGGCGAAGGGAAGCGGCCGAAGCAGGACGCTGTGGACGATGGTGAACATCGTCGTGTTGGCAGCGATACCCAACGCGAGAGTGGTCGCCGCCGTGATCGTGAATGCCGGCGATCGACGAAGCGACCGGCCCGCGTAGCGGACGTCCTGTACCAATCGCTCGAGCCAGCCCCAGCCCCAGAACTGGCGAGTGACTTCTTTGACATGGGTGACGTTGCCGAACTCCCGCCGCGCAGCGTACATCGCGTCGACCGGTGCTTGGCCGCGCGCGATCCGATCGGCGGCCGACAGGGCGAGGTGCGCCTGGATCTCCTCGTCGAGCTCGCGTTCCGCGTTGCGCCGATGCCATCTCATACTTCGCCCTCCACGGTTGGCGGTTGCATGAGCCCTTCGATCGCCCGCGTGAGATGCTGCCACCTCGAGACCTCGACGTTGAGCTGCTTGCGACCGGCGGCGGTCAGCGTGTACACGCGCACGCGCTGTCCGTTGTCCGAGGTCTGCCATTCGGCGGCGACGTATTTCTTCGCGGCGAGGCGGTGGAGCGCGGGATAGAGGGAGCCGGTTTCGACCTGCAGCAGCCCCCGCGAATTGGCGCGAATGAGCTGCATGATGCCATAGCCGTGCGCGGGCCCCCAGCGGAGCGTTTGCAGGATGATGAAATCGAGCGTTCCCTGGAGCAGCTCGATACGACTCAGCGTCGGGTCTTTTGCCATTCCGCCCTCGGAGCATGTAGCGCGCCTACAGCATAGGCTGTAGCCGGTCTACATGCAAGCCCGATCCCGGTGCCGCGTCGAGCGAGACGTCCGCTGTATCGCCAGGCTGGTTTCTCTCCTGTCATCGGACCATCTTCTCACGAGCCTTCGCATCCCGAGCCCTTCATGACTACCGGCGTCCGCCAGGTCATCCGCTCCCTTTCCCGCGCGCCGCTCTTCGCCGCGGCCGCGGTCCTCACGCTCGGTCTCGGCATCGGCGCCAGCTCCGCCGCCTTCACCATCGTCGACGACGTGCTCCTCCGCCCGCTCCCGTACGGGAACGCCGACCAGCTCGTCGTCCTCCGCCACTCGCTCCTCGGCATCGGCATCCCCGATGCCGGCCAGTCGCTCGGCACTTTCTATTTCTATAGACACAATAGTCATACGCTGGCGTCGGTGGCCGCGTACGCGCCGGCATCGGTCAACCTCGCCGACCCGAGCGGCGGCGCCGACGCCGAGCGCGTGAACGGCGCGTCGATTTCGGCGAATTTGCTCGGCACGCTCGGTGTGTCGCCGGCGCGGGGACGAGGTTTCGTCGCCGCCGACGAGGCGCCGGCAACGCGCGTCGCGATCATCAGCGACGCGCTCTGGCGCCGCCGGTTCGGCGGCGATGAGCGCATTCTCAATCGCGACACGCGCATCGACGGCGACCTCTATCGCATCGTCGGCGTGATGCCGCCGGGCTTTCGCTATCCCGGAGATCTGACGGACCTCTGGCGCCCGCTGCAGCTCGACTCGCTCACGCCCCACGCTGGCAGCTTCAGTTATGGCGGCATCGCACGGCTCGCAGCCGGCGCCACGCCGCAAGCGGCGCAGGCTGAGTTGAACAAGATTCTGCCGCGCCTGCCCGAGTCGTTCCCCGACCTCTTTCCGACGTTGCCAACCGCGCAGCTTTTGCGACAGGCCAAAGCAGCGGCCGTTGTACATCCGATGCGCGCGGTCGTCGTCGGCAGCTTCTCGCGCGCGCTCTGGGTCGTGGCCGCCACGGTCGTGCTCCTTCTCGTCGTCACGTGCGCGAACGTCGCCAATCTGCTGCTCGTTCGCGCGCAGGGGTTCGCGCACGAGCTCGCGGTTCGTTCCGCGCTCGGTGCCACGCGAGCGCGGCTGGTAGGGCGCTTTTTCGCCGAGGCGGGCGTGCTCGCCGTCGCGGGGAGCGTGCTCGGCGTCGCTCTCGCGTTCGGCGCAACGGCGCTCCTCGTTCGCGTCGGCCCGGCAGACTTCCCGCGGCTTTCGTCGGTGCACGTCGACGGCGTCACGGTGGCCTTCACCATTCTCGTCGCGGCGATCGTCACCGCGGCTTGTGGCGTACTCCCCGTGATGCGGCTCCAGTCGGCGCAGCTGACCACCTTTTTGCGCGAGGGCGGCCGTTCGGCGCCCGGCGGGCGCTCACGCCACCGTATGCAGCGCGCGCTGATCGTCGTGCAGGTGGCGCTTGCGGTCGTGCTGCTCGCGGGATCCGGGCTGCTCGCGCGTTCGGTCGAGCGCCTCAGCGCCGTGCGGCCGGGGTTCGATCCGTCCGGAACGCTTGCCTTCACCCTGTCGCTTCCCGCGGCGCAATTCCGCCACATCGGCGACGTGGCCCACTTCTATGATGAAGCGGTGAGGCGAATCGCCGCACTTCCCGGCGTCATCGACGTCGGCGTCGTCTCCAAGCCGCCGCTGAGCGGACCGGAACCACTCGTCCCAGTCGCGGTCGAGCACGTGCCGGTCGAAGCCAACACGCTGCCGCCAGTCTTCCCCTTTCCCATGGCGAGTGCGGGCTACTTCCGCGCGATGCGCATTGGACTGCTTGCGGGACGCCTCTTCACCGACCCCTCCGATTTGAACGGCGCGAACGACGCGATCGTCAGCCGCGCCTTCGCCGAGCGCTATTGGCACGACTCCACGGGACGCGCCGCGATCGGCCAGCGGATCAAGATCGTCACCAATCGCTGGTCGACGATCGTGGGCGTGGTGGAGAGCGTGCGCGACACGTCGCTCGAGGCGGCGCCGATCGGTGAAGTCTACTCGCCGCTCAGCCTCGCGAGCATGGGCGCGCCCGACTCGCTGGCGTCGTTCACGCCGCGCGTCGCCAGCATCGTGTTGCGTACTGAAGGCGAGCCGTCGTCGTTCGCCGCACCCGTGCGTCGTGAAATTCGCGCGATCGACGCGAGCGTTCCGGTCTACGATCTCGAATCGCTCACCGCGGTCGTGGACCGCGCCACGGCGCGCACGCGCTTCGTGCTGCTGACGCTCGCGGCGGCGGCCGCGATCGCCCTCGTCGTGGGTGCGGTTGGCCTGTACGGCGTGATCGCGTACGTGGTGACGCTACGCACGCGCGAGCTGGGGCTACGCCTCGCGCTCGGCGCCGCTCCGCGCGGCGTGCTCGGGTTGGTGGTGCGGGAAGGAGTGGCGCTCTCCGCCGTCGGCGTGATCGCAGGCATGGTGGTGTTCGCGAGCATCGCCCGCTTCATGCGCGGGCTCTTGTTCGGCGTCGGTCCGGCAGACCCGCTCACGCTCGTCGTCGTGGCCGGTACGCTGCTCGCGGTTGCCTGTGTGGCGAGCGCCGTACCCGCGTGGCGCGCCTCGCGCATCGATCCGCTCGAGGCGCTGCGAGCGGATTGACGCCGCGCTCGACGACGCCGGCGATTGCTATCGGAGCGCGGCTGAGCGCCGCATCGCCTGAAACGTATCGCGCATCTCGCGCACCACGAGCTCCTGCTGATCGAAGCGTTGAGTCAACGCCAGCGTTTCGCGGCGAGCGGCTTCAGCGATTGCCCTCGCCTCCTCGGCGATGGCCCGCGCCTCCTCGGCACCCCGGCGATCGATCTCATTGATCTCGCGCTGTATCTCGCTGGACGCACGGTGCACTTCCTCGCGTGTGCGCTCGGCCTCGTCTTCACTCCGACGCGTCTCTGCCGCGCGGCGCTCGCTCTCCGCGGACCGCCGTTCCTCTTCGTCGATGATTCGCTGCTCGTCGAACGCGTTTGTGGACCTGCGGTCGAGCCGTTCCATAGAAGTCGTACCTCACGAGCCCGCTCGGATGCTTCAATCGCGCAGCTGACGCGGGGCGCCGCTGCAGCTTGCTATACCTGTGGAAGCTACCCGGCGAGCCGTCGAGCGGTAAGCGGGCGAGACTACTTGCTCCACGGCGGGACGATGTTGTTCATCCGTGCATAGGCGATGAGCTGTCCCAAGTGCTCGTGCAGGTCGTCGACGACGCCGAGTGACGTCTCGGTAATCGTATGAGTACCGCCGAAAATCTTGAATTGGCCCGTGACGCTCGCCGGATCGACCGCTCCTACCGACTGCTTCGTGTAGTCCCAGCCGCCTTCGAGATGTTTGAGGACATCCTCCTTGGTCGACATCGCCTCGAACTTGGTGTAGCCCTCGCGCCCCGGAGCAACCACCGTCGACCGCTTTGCCGTCCACGACGCAGGTGCGTAGGTGTAATACTCGCTCGCGACGTGCATGAACGCCTCGCCCACCGAGCGAACACCGGGACTCGGGCGCCAGTTGTATTTGTCGGCCGGAATGGCGTTGGCCAGGGCGACGAACTTGGCGTGCAGGGTGTCGAGATCGGCGATGAACTGTGCACGGAGCTCGATGACCGCTTCGCGGTTCGGAGCGCCGGCCGTGCCCTGTAGGCTCTGCGCCGAGAGGGACGCGATCGGGGCGGAGAGCGCCGCGGAGACGATGGCGACCGGGACGAGGGCCCGCGCGGCCCGCAGGGCGAGGCCGATCCGTCGCGATGCATATTCCATGATGGCACTCCGTCGAGGGTGGGCATGAGGTATAGCGCTCGCGGGCGCGGCGCAGGTCGGCAGGATGCACGAGTTTTGTCCCGAAAGTGTCATGGAGAGTGAGGGCCGGCGCGACGTCGCGGGTCCTTGAGCCAGACGCCAATGTCTGAAGGC
>JBIOHX010000042.1:0-16960 GCA_044449465.1 Gemmatimonadales bacterium
CCCGAACCTCATCGGTTGGAATGTAGCGAAGAATCTCGAGCAGATAGTTCGCGTTGAATCCGATGTCGAGCGCATCTCCTGTGTAACGAATGGCGAGCTCGTCGGTCGCCTCGCCAAGATCTGGCGTCTGCACGCTGAACTTGAGCATCCCAGCGTTGAAGGACAGCCGAATGCGATGTGTCTGGTCCGACGCGATGATAGACATGCGGCGGAGCGCGCTGGTAAGGGCCGTGCGGTCGGCGATCGCGACGCGGTTGTTGTCCTTGGGGATGACCTGCTCGTATGGCGGATAGGGCCCCTCGATCAGGCGCGTGAACACCGCGGTGAACGGGGAGCGGAAGCCGAGATGGTTCTCGCCTTTGGCCACTTCGAGCTCCTCGTCCTCCGGGAACAGGCGACGAACCTGCTCGAGCGCCTTGGGTGGCACGATCATGTCGGTTGCCGGCGCACCGGCCGATTTGATAGGTAGCTCCATCTTGGCGAGCCGATGGCCGTTCGTCGCCACCATGCGCATCGACTCGGGCTTGAGCTCCCACAACACGCCGTTCAGGATCGGCCGGCTTTCCTCATTGGAGACGGCGAACGATGTGTGCTGAATCAACTTCTGCAGATCGCCCGAGCGAATCCGCCAGCTCTCGTCGAACCGGACCGACGGAAAGGCGGGAAACTCATCGCGGGGGAGACCGAGGATTTTGAAGTGCGACCGACCGCAGTCAAGCGTCACGCGCTGCTCGCCGGCCGCGGCCATCCGCACTGGGGCGGGCGGAAGCTCACGGGCAATCTCGCTCAACTTCTTGGCCGGAATGGTGATCGCGCCAGGCGTTTCGACGTCCGCGGCAACCTCGGTGGTGACGGCGATGTCCAGGTCTGTGCCGGAGAGGCGAATCCCCCTGTCGGTCGCCTCGACCATGATGTTCGCGAGCACCGGAAGCGTGGTCTTCGTCGGAATACTCGCGGTCACCGCGGCAAGACCCTCCTGCAACTTTTCTCGGGAGATCGTAAACCGCATCACCGCTCCTGTGTTGTTCAAAACAACTCGGCTTTACTAGTACTCTAGTAAGAGCAATAAACTAGTAGCCGTAGTAGAGGCTGTTGAAGCGTGGAAAATCGCTGGAACTTACATCGAATCAAGCAGTTCGACTATACCTGGGACTGTGGACGGCATGTGGGGAAAACAAGTTCTCCCCGCCACGTGGGCGAACCGCGCCGGGGGCGCTGGACAAGTCGGGGCAGGGTGTGGACAAGCGGAGAAAAATGTGCATGCGCGGAGCCGCCGGCTGACCGGATTCATTGGCGGAGCGCCTCAAGCGCGGCGAGTGTTTTTCCTAGCCGTTGCGCGAACGAAGGATCCTCTTTCGCCATGGCGGCGACGCGCTCGAGGCTGTGAATCACCGTCGAGTGATCGCGCCCGCCGAACGCGGCGCCTATCTCCACCAACTGCATCCCGAGCAGATCGCGCATGAGGTGCATCGCCACCTGGCGTGGCACGGTGAGGTTCTTGGTGCGCGTCTTGGAGCGGAGGCCTTCGGTGGTGACGCCCCACTCTTTGGCGACCGTCTGCTGAATGGCAGAGGCGTTGAGCGCCGGTCCGGCCGGCGCAAGCGCTTCGGCAGCCCTGAGCTTGTCGCGGAGGGCGTCGCGCGCAACTTCGACGGTGATCTCGCGATGTTTGAGCGACGCGTAGGCGAGCAGCTTGATGATCGACCCTTCGAGCTCGCGAACACTCGATCGAACGTTCTCGGCGATGAAGCGGACGACCTCCTCGGGGATGGTGAGCTCGAGGTGATCGAGGTGGGCCTTCTGCCGAAGAATGGCGATCCGGTGCTCAAGGTCTGGCATTTCGATGTCCGCGACCATGCCCCATTGGAAGCGCGACACGAGCCGCGCTTCGAGGCCGGGAATCTCCGAGGGCGGGCGATCGCTGGTGAGAACGATCTGGCGGCCACCTTCATAGAGCGCGTTGAAGGTGTGAAAGAACTCTTCCTGCGTCGCTTCGGTACGCTTGAGGAAGTGGACGTCGTCGATCAGAAGGAGGTCCGTCTCACGAAAGCGGCGCCGAAAGTCTGCGTTCGTGCGGTTCTGAATCGCGGCGACAAGCTCGTTGGTGAATTGCTCGGTTCCGATGAACGTGACCCGGGTCTCTGGGCGGCGCTGAACGATCTCATGGGCGATGGCTTGCATGAGGTGCGTCTTGCCCAGCCCGGTGTCGCCATAAATGAACAGCGGGTTATAGACTTTCCCAGGCGCTTGCGCGACGGCGTGCGCGGCCGCAGCTGCCAGTTCGTTCGACTTTCCAATGACAAAGTAGTCGAAGGTGTAGCGATCGCTTAATGGTGGCGAGTTCTTGGCGGCATTCTGACTCGCCGGCATTGGGCGCGGCGGCGGCGTCACGAACAGGTCCATCTGCGGCCGAGCGCGGCGCTCTTCGGTGACTTTGAACACGACGCTCATCGGCCGGCCGATGGCGATCGGGGCTAGGCTGGCGAGCAAATCGGCGTGTTTGGATTCATTCCAATCGGCCGCGAACTGGTCCGGGGCTCCTACATAGATGACGTCCTCATCCAGGGACAACGCCTCTGTCGGCTCGAGCCAGGTCTTGAACGTCTGCTCCGGCAGTTCCTCGCGTGCGCGGTCGAGCAGGCGGCTCCAAGCTTCGTGGGCGGTCAGCGTCATGTCGTCGGGCGAGGGAGCAACGCGGGGGAGCGAAGCTAGACCGGCGATGTGGAAAAAGCAAACTCACTCTATTGCGCGCGGCATCACGACAACGCCCCGTGTTGAAACGGCGTGTTGCTCACTTGATCCATCCTCTGCGGGGGAATAGCTTTACGCTTCTCTGTCGTCGCTAGTTCGCACAGCTGTCGCACTGTTTTTTTTGGAGTCCTCCATGGGTAAGCCGACGTACCGTCCCCGGAACAAGCGCCGCATCAAGACCCACGGGTTTCGTGCGCGCATGGAAACCAAGTGGGGACGTGAAGTGCTCAGCCGCCGCCGCAAGAAGGGACGCAAGCGTCTCACCGTCAAACTGCCCAGCAAATACGCCGGCGCCTAAAGGCGAGCTCGGGTTCCCGCGGGATGCTCGGCTGACGCGGGGCGACGATCTGCAAACTGTCATTCGGGAGGGGAAGCGCATTCGGACGGTGCATCTTGATGTCCGAGCCGTTGCTTCCCCTCGCGCGCGTTCCCGAGTCGGAATCGTGGTGCCGAAGCACCAGCACAGCGTGGTTGACCGGAACAGGCTGAAGCGTCGCTTGCGGGAGCTTGCGCGGACCGAGCTGCTGCCGAGGATTGCAGATGCGGCGTCGGTGGATGTAGTGATTCGCGCGCGACACGAAGCGTATGGCGCCGCGTTCGCGGCGCTCGGAGCGGACGTCCGAATCGTGGCCGACCGGCTCGCCGGGGCCGCGGAAACCGAAACGAAAGCGTAGCGTCGATGCGTACGGTTCTCGTCCTAGTCGTTCGCGCATATCAGGTGACGCTCTCGCCGCTGCTCCCCGCCTCGTGCCGCTATTATCCAAGCTGTTCCGCCTACGCCATTGAGGCGCTCGAGCGGCACGGCGCGTGGCGCGGGGGATGGCTGGCAGTGCGTCGAATCGCGCGATGTCACCCGTTCCGGCCCGGCGGGTACGATCCGGTTCCTTGAGGTCTGGTACTTCTCGAATGGATAGACGCACTTTGGCGGCGGTGGCGTTGGTGATTCTCGTGCTCGTGCTCGTGCCGCGCGTGTTCGCGCCGCGCCGTGCTGCGACGCCGGCGTCAGACAGCACTACGGTCACCGACACGAACCGCCAGGCCGTGACGGCGCAGCAACCCGTGCCGGGAACGACCGCCGCGGTAGCGGCGGCCGCTGCGCCGACTGGCCTACCCGCGCCCGCGCCTGCCGCCACCCAGCCGGCAGCGCGACCACGCGACACAGTCGTCGCGACTACGCGAACGACGCGCACCGCATACGGGAACCCAGGAGCGGCCCCGCTCGCGGTGCAGATGATCGGCTACCGCGAGCTGCGTCCCAAACATCGCGATACGGTGGTGACAGTCGAATCGCCCGCGGGTCCGCTGCTGCACTACAGCCTCGCGCTGGGTCGTGACACGATCGCGCTCGACACCGTGCACTTCACGGCGCAAACGCAGAATGCCACGACGACGTTCACGTCGACGAGCCCGGCGCTGACGATCACCTATCAGTCCAAACCCGACGGCTATCTGACGAGCGTTCGAGGAACCGTCGCCAACGCGCCACCAGGCGCGGCGCTCATCATCGACCTGCCGAGCGAGCTCCGCTCCGCCGAAGCCGATACCGTGGACGATCTGCGAAATCTGGCGTTCGCGTACAAGATCCCGCTGCGCGACGTGACCACCGTTTCGTTCAGCAAGCTCGACGTGGATCAGGTGCGCGCCGACAGCGGATCGATGGAGTGGGTGTCCGCGCGCAACAAGTACTGGCTCGTGGCCCTGATGAAGCCAGTCGGCACGCCGGTCGGCGGCATCTTTCGCGGGCTCACGATGCGCGGAGGACCGCGCGCGGGCAAGGTGGCACCCATCGCGTACGCGACGACCGCGGTGGGTCTGGAGAACGGCCAGTTCGCGTTCGATCTCTACGTTGGGCCGCAGGTGTGGAAGGAGCTGCACGCGCTCGGCAACGACCTCGAGAACGTGAATCCGTACGCAGGTATCCTGCACGCAGTGGTGCAGCCGTTCTCGACGATCACGATGCGCGTGCTGCTGGGCATGAAGCAGGCGAGCCACCTCAGCTACGGCTGGGTGCTCGTGATCTTCGGCGTCGCGATTCGCCTCTTGCTCTGGCCGCTCAACCAGCGCGCGATGCGCACGAGCATCCAGATGCAGCGGTTGCAGCCGGAGCTCGCCGAGCTTCAGAAGCGCTACAAGAGCGAGCCGGACAAGCAGCGCGACGCGCTGGTGAAGGTGTACCAGGCGCACGGCATGAGTCCGTTCAGCCCGATGCTCGGCTGCCTCCCGATGCTGCTGCCGATGCCGATCCTCTATGCGCTGTATTTCGTGCTGCGCAGCACGATCGAGCTGCGCGGCGTGTCGTTCCTCTGGATGCCGGATCTGTCGCTGCGCGATCCCTATTACATCACACCGATCGTGATGGGGCTGTCGATGTTCCTGATGTCGTGGATCGGCATGAAGGCGGCGCCGGCGAATCCGCAGGCGAAGATGATGAGCTACACGATGCCGGCGATGTTCACGCTGATGTTCCTCAATCTGGCGTCGGGGCTCAACCTCTACTACGCGGTGCAGAACATCGCGTCGCTCCCGCAACAGCTCATGGTGACGCGCGAGCGGGCCAAGCTGCGCGCGACCACGCCGCCGGTCACTGGCGGGCGAAAGACCTAACCGCCGCCGCTCTCGCCCTCGGCGGCGAGCCGCGGCACGTTCGTCGCGCCTCGGGCAACGGCATGAAGATCACCTACATCGGCCACGCCACGCTCTTGATCGAGCTCGCCGGCGTCCGGCTGCTCACCGACCCGAACTTCGATGCGAAGCTTGGACGGATCCTGCCACGGGTATCGGCGCCCGGGATCGCGCTCGAGAATCTGCCCGCGCTCGACGCCTTGCTGCTGACGCACGCGCATGCCGACCACCTGTCGTTCGATTCATTGGAGCGCCTCCCGCGGAACGTTCCGCTCTATGCGCCGCCCGTGATCGCGCGTTGGCTCCAGCGGTTAGGCTTCGATCACGCCTTGCCGCTCGCTCCGGGGGAAAGCGTGTGCGTCGGCCGGGTGACGGTGCACGCGGCGAGCGCCACGCACCGCGGCAATCGCTACGGATTCGACCGCTGGCGCAGCTCGGCGAACATGTACCTGCTCGACGGCGGGCAGACAGTGTTCTTCGCCGGCGACACGGCGCTCGTCGACGATACGCACCATCTCGTGGAGCGCGTCCTCTGGTCGAGCGGGCGCGAGCTCGACGTAGCGCTGCTCCCGATCGGCTACGCGCCCTGGTGGAAGCCGGGCTTTTCAAGGGGGCATTTGACGCACGAGGACGCGCTGGCCCTGTTCGAGCGGTTGCGGGCCCGGGTGTTGATGCCCTATCACTGGGGGACGTTCCGGCACGTGACGGCGACGGCGCACGACGCCATCCGCCGCCTGCGCGACCGGTTGGCGTCGCACCATCTGGCGGCGGCGGTACGAATCGTCGAGCCGGGCGAGGCGCTCGAGTTACAAGACTGATCATTCACGCACGCTCATCATACTCTCATGACCGGCCGGCCGGGGAGCCCGCTCGACCTGACAGCAACGATCGTCGCGCAAGCGACGCCGGCCGGCCGCGGGGCCCTGGCGATCGTCCGGCTGTCGGGCCCGGACGCGCACCGCATCGCGCGCGGGGCCGTCGAGCCCTGGCCGGCCGCGCCGCGGTCCGCGGTCCTGACCCGGGTGCGCGATGCGTCCGGCGCGGAGCTGGACCATGCCGTGGTCATTCGCTATGACGCACCCGCATCGTTCACCGGCGAAGACGGGGTCGAGCTCACGACGCACGGCGGGCTCGTCGTGGCGGCGACGGTCGTGGCGGCGCTCGTCGAGCGCGGGGCGCGGCTCGCCGAGCCGGGAGAGTTCACGCGGCGTGCCGTGCTCAACGGCAAGCTCGACATTCTGCAGGCCGAGGCGACCGGCGATCTCATCGAGTCGAGTTCGCGCGCGGCGCAGCGCGTGGCGTTGCATCAGCTCGACGGCGGACTGAGTCGGCGGGTGCTGGCGCTCCGAGATGCCGTGGTTCGCCTCGAAGCACTGATCGCCTATGACATCGATTTTCCCGAAGAGGACGACGGACCGGTACCGTCGACCAGGATTCTCGCGGCAGCCGACGAGCTTTCAGCTAGTCTCGAGGCGTTGATCGGAACGGCGCACGCCGGCGAGCTCGTGCGCGAGGGTGCGCTCGTCGTATTCGCCGGCGCGCCCAATGTCGGCAAGTCGTCGCTATTCAACGCGCTCGTCGGTCAGAATCGCGCGATCGTGACGGACATTCCCGGTACGACGCGCGACGCGATTGAGACGGTGATCGACACTCCGAGCCTCCCGTTGCGACTGGTCGACACCGCCGGACTTCGTGAAACGAGCGACCCTGTCGAGCGCCTGGGGGTCGAGGTCAGCACGGCGTACCTCGCGCGAGCGGCGGTCGTGCTCGTATGCGGAGACGACGAGCCCAGTCTCGCTCAGGCGTGGGCTGCCACGAACGGGTACGCCTCTGCGCAGCGGATTCTCGTACGAACGAAGGTCGATCTGATCCGGCGACGTGACGGAGCGCCGGTGCTGGTGGATGCGCGCGGCGCGGACGCCGTCGCGCGCGTGGCGGTGAGCGCCGAAACCGGGGAGGGCCTCGACCAATTGGTGAGCGCGATGGTGGCTGCTGCCTCACGCGATGCCGCCGGGATCGACACCGATGAACCGTTGCTGACGCGGGCGCGACACCGCTACGCCATCGGTCGCGCGCTCGACGAGGTGCGCGCCTTTCGGGCCCGCTGGGCGGCAGGGGATGTGCCGTCAACCGTGGCCGGGGTACACCTGCGCGAGGCGACGAGCACGTTGGAGGATCTCATCGGCGCGGTTGACGTCGATGACGTACTGGATGAGCTGTTCAGACGTTTCTGCGTTGGCAAGTGACGGCCGCCGTCAGGCGGTGAGCGCAGCGGCGCGGCCGAGCGCGGCGATCTCGAGCGCGTTGGCGCGGACAGCCCAGTCGAGGCCGTTTATGGCGATCGCGGGCTCGCACATCCGAGCGCCGAGGTAATAGCCAGCCCGCTCGGGGAGCACGTAGCGGTCGATGGTGCGCGCCTCGTCGCTCATGCCGCCCGAGAGATAGCGGAGGCGCAGACCGAGACCGGCCGAATCGAGGTCGGCGCCGACGGCGCGCGAAAGCACCGATTCGAGTTGGCGGACGTCGGCGTACTGGCGACGCTCATAGCCGAAATACTCCCACGCCGCGTGGCCGGGGCTGATGGCGCGCGATGTGTGGACGGCGAGGCCCTCGTTGACGAGGAGCTCACGCAACGACGTCTGACGGCCGGCGGTCCAGTACGAGTAATTGCCGCCGGCGTCCTCGACACGGGCGTGGAGCTCGCCGCGGCTGGTCGGAGACGTGTAACGGACCACGTGGGCGATCTCGTGGGCGAGCCAGAGCGGAATCAGCTCGGGGTCGAGACCCAGTCCGTCGGTTTTGGCGTTGGCCGTCCCCGTGAAGTGCTCGAGGCAGACGAACGCGATGCCGCGTCCGTGAACCACGAGCTCACCGGCATTCGCCGCACCGACGCCGACCATGAGCACGACATCGGCATCGCAGTCCATGGCGAGGAGCTCGCGGCACTGCTGCTCGGTGTTACGCGCGAGAGACACGACGTCAGTGCGCTCGAGCATCTCGGTGAGGTCGGGCCGCTCGGCGCGGCCGGCGGCGACGGTCGAGCGGACGATGTCGGCGAAGTGCGGCCCTTCGGGATCGATGACGTAGTTCTGCCAGTACGGCTCGAGGATCGTGCGGTGACTGGCGAAGTAGCGCTGGTAGGCGGCGAAGCGATCGGTGCTATCCAGAACGGCGAAGAAATCGGGCAGCAGGTTGATCAGCATCGACCGGAGCGCGGGGAAGGCGGCGCGACTGGCTGTTTGGACGCGGAATGATAGTGGCGTCACCGAGCGCGAACAAGTGCGCTGCCAGTCGATGCATGGCACAGTTTTTCCCTTGACCCCAGTCAGAAGGCGGCACGAAGGCGGGAGAGGCACCGATGACCACGCTACAGCAAATCGAATTGCAATGCCCCATCTGCGAGACGCGCTTCCGCTCGCAGTCGGTGGTATCGACGAACTCGTTTGGCGGCAAGCGCACCGATTTTCACGAGCGCGCGGCGGGCACGCAGCCGTTGCCGTATTTGATCCATACCTGCAACCGGTGCGGCTACTCGGGGGCGGATCGGGATTTCACTGAAGACGCCGACGTGTCTCCGGTGCTCAAGGAGCGAGTGTGGAACGAGCTCGCGCCGTGCATCGGGTGCGGCACGTTGTCGGGTTCAGAGAAGTATGAAGCCGCGGCGAAGGTCGCGGAGTGGCAGGGCATGGACGCTCGCCATGTGGCCGACCTGCTGCTGCGTGCGGCGTGGTGTTGTGTCGACGAGGGGGATGTCGAGGCCGAGCGGTTCTTCAGGCGCAAGGCGGCCTGGAAGTTCGAGGAGGCGCTGGAGAGCTTCGACGGGGTGGCGCGCGACGAACGAGCGGTGCTGACCTATCTGGTCGGCGAGCTGTGGAGGCGGGTTGGGGACGCGAAGCTTTCAACGACCTGGTTCGACCGGGTGGTCTCGGAAGTCGTGGACGCGCAAACGCAGCAGTGGGTCATGGACGCGGCGCGGCAGCAGCGAGATTGTGCGCGGGAGTGGTTCGGGTAGGACGTAGAGCGTGGGACGTACGGCGTGGGATGTAGGCGCGGGCGGGAGACTGACTCCCGCCCGCTGTGCTTCGTACCAACTCTCAGTTCTGAGTATGCTTACGGCGCACTCGCCTATCGGGTGCCGAAGAGGCGGTCGCCGGCGTCGCCCAAGCCGGGGAGGATGTACCCTTGCTCGTTGAGGCCGCGGTCGAGCGACGCGCAGTAAATCTGGATGTCGGGGTGCGCGGCGGCCAGGCGCCGCACGCCGGCCGGCGCCGCCACGAGGCACATGAAGCGAATACGCGTGGCCCCGGCGCGCTTGAGCGATGTCACTGCCGCCGCCGCGCTGCCTCCCGTGGCGAGCATCGGGTCGAGGACGAAGAAATCGCGCTCAGGCGCGTCGCCGGGCACCTTGAAGTAGTAGTCGACCGGCTCGAGAGTGTCGTGGTCGCGATAGAGGCCGATATGGCCGATTCGCGCGCCGGGAACGAGCCGGTAGATCCCCTCGACCATGCCCAGGCCCGCCCGCAAGATGGGCACAAGCGTCAGCTTTTTTCCGCTCACGCGCTTGCCGATGGCCCGCTCGAGCGGCGTGTCGACCGTCGCGTCCTCGAGGGCGAGATCGCTCGTCGCCTCGTACGCCATGAGCATCGCGATCTCGTCGACGAGCTCTCGAAAGATCTTGGTCGGCGTCTCCCGGTCGCGCAGAATGCTCAGCTTGTGCTGGACCAGCGGGTGGGAGACGATGCGCAGCGTCGGAAAGCCGGGGGTGGTGTCCATGGCGCGCAAACTACTATTTTCGCGCGCATGAAAGAATATCAGGCCGTCATCCTTCGGCTGACCCGGCATACCCGCGACGATGAGGACGCGCTCACCGACCTGCTCAACGAGCGGAGTCGTGGCGGGTGGGAGCCGACCATGATGACGCAGGAGGGAACACGCCTCACGCTGGTCTTCGCGCGGCCGAGCGACGCCGATCGCGCCGACCGCTGACGCCGCGCGATGCTTCCCAGGCTGCGGACCAACTGGTGGCGTCTGGGATGGACGCTCGGCGTTCTCGCGCTCGGCACGTGGGTGGTGTCGCTCATCGGCGTGCTGTACTGGGAGCAGCGCGACACGGCGCGACCGGCGGCGGCGATCGTCGTGTTGGGCGCGGCGCAGTACGTCGGTCACCCGTCGCCCGTGCTGCGCGCGCGGATCGATCACGCCATCGATCTGTGGAGGCGCGGGATGGCGCCACTCATCATCTTCACGGGCGGTTTTGGGGAGCACGATACGACGAGCGAAGCGGCCGTCAGCCAGCAGTACGCGATCGAGCACGGCGTTCCACAGCGCGCGATCATGATCGAGAACGTCGGCCGCTCGACGTCGGAATCGCTTCAGGAGGTGGCTCAGCTGATGGACGCCGAGCCGTCGCGCACGGTGATTTTGGTGAGCGATCCATTTCACATGCTCAGGCTGTCGGTCCTCGCCCGCCGGTACGGGATGACGCCGTACACGTCGCCCACGCGAACGAGCCCGATCTCCCTCAGCTGGCGAGTGTCGCTCGAATACGCGCTCGCCGAGTCGATCAAGGTGCCTGTCTCGTTTCTGATCGATCGCCGCGATTGACCGTCGGCGAGGCGGGCGACTCGATGGCGCGCGCGAGCCAGCTCCAGTAGAGTGCGCCGCCGACCTCCGCCACGTCGTTGTGGCCGGCGCCGGGCACGATGAGCAGCTCGCCCGGGTGGGCCGCGGCGGCGAAGACCGCGCGGCCCATGCGCACGGGAATCACGATGTCGCGGTCGCCGTGAGCAACCCACACCGGACTGGAGAGAGCGCGCACGCGGGCGAGCGTGTCGAAGTGAACGTGCGAGATGAGCGGCCAGAGGCCGGTCACGGCGAGCGTGAAGGTGCGAGTCGCGATGGCGCGCGCAGTCGAGAATGGCGCTTGCAGGACGAGGGCGCGCGGCGTGACGACCGCGGCAAGCTCGGCGGCGACGGCGGTGCCGAGCGAGTGGCCAAAGAGCACGACGCGGTCGGGGGGCAGGTGGAGCGAGGCGCGCGCATAGTCGAGGGCGGCTCGCGCGTCACGCGCCGACGCGGCGTACGTCGGGCGGCCGGGTGCGCCATCGTAACCGCGATATTCCGGGAGCATGATGCAGGCGCCGGTGCGCCGAACGACCTCGCTCGCCCAGGGCACGAGCCAGCGCGCTAGGTCGGCGTTGCCGTGAAAGGCGAGCACGAGCGGCGCGGTACCGTTGCACGTGCCCACGATGTACGCGAACAGCTCCAGTCCGTCGGAGGTGCGATACCGAACCTGACGGGCGGCGACGTCGGTTTGCGCAACGCCGTGCGGGGGCTGAAAGACAATCTGATCCTGAAACCACCACACCATGGCCAGTAGCCCGACATATAACAACGCCAGCCCGACGGCGACGTTTGTGAGCAGACTTGTCACGCGTGATCTCGTGCGAGGGGCGGGCGCGAGGGTTCCAGTGTCCAACTGAGGGGTGCAATTTAGACCGATGCGCATTCCGATCGAAACGTTTCGATTGCCGAACGGGCTGTTCGTCACACTGTCCGAAGACCATACGGCGCCAATCGTCGGCGTTAATCTCTGGTATCATGTCGGTTCCGCAAACGAGCGGCCCGGACGTACTGGCTTCGCGCACCTGTTCGAGCACATGCTCTTTCAGGGCTCCGAGGACGTAGGGGCGAACGAGCACTTCGAGCTCGTGCAGCGGGCCGGGGGCACCCTCAACGGCTCGACCTGGCTCGAGCGCACGAACTACTTCGAGACGGTGCCGTCGAACCAGCTCGAGCTCGCCCTCTGGCTCGAGGCGAACCGGATGGGCAAGCTCCTGCCGGCCATGACGCAGCAGAAGCTCGACACGCAGCGCGACGTAGTGATGAACGAGCGGCGCTGGTCGATGGACAACCAGCCGTACGGCACTTGGACCGAACGGTTGCCGGCGCTCTGTTTCCCGCCCGAGCATCCATTTCACCACTCCTTGATGGGCTCGATGGAAGATCTGACTGCCGCGAGCCTCGATGACGTGCGCCAGTTTTTTTCGACGTACTACACGCCCGACAACGCGGTCCTCTCGATCACCGGCGACTTCGAGCCCGCAGCGGCGCGGCGTTTCGTGGATACTCACTTCGGTCCGATCCCGCGCGGCGCCGGCAAGCCCTCGCTGCCCGACATGTCGCTGCCGTCGGTGTTCGGCCAGTGGAAGCGCGAGGTGGTCCCGGACGACATCATGCTTCCGCGACTGTTTCTCGCCTTTCGGTCGCCGGCCTTCGGCTCGAAGCAATACTTTGCGGCGAGCGTTTGCGGCGCCGTGCTAGGGCTGCGAAACGGGAGCCGGCTTCGGCGTCGGCTGGTGCGAGAGCGGCAGATTGCCGCGGAGGCGTCGGCATTCACCTTCGACCTGTCCAAGGGAGTGGATTTGTTGGTCGTGGACGTCGTGGCGCGGCCGGGTGTTCCTGCGGAGCAGCTGGAACAGGAAGTGGCATACGAGATCGATCTCGTCCGGCGCGATGGAGTCAGCGATGAGGAGGTCGCGCGCGCCAAAGCGGTAATCAACACGATGTTCGTATCGTCGCTGCAGGAAGCGGCGGAGCGCGCCGACCGGCTCTCGATGTTCGCAACGTATTTCGGAGAGCCTTCGCGCGTGAACGACGAGCCCGACCGTTATCAGGCGGTGACGACGGATGAGGTAAACGCATTCATCCGGACGCAGCTGGGCGAGGATAACCGCGCGAGCCTGCTGTATGTAGCGCGCGAAAATCTGCCGGGTGAGTTGGTGGGCGCCGGCGCGGCGGCCGACGAACGATGATCGCCGCGTCGGCCCCGAAAGCAAAGCGCCCCGCGCCCGGACCACGGCGCGAGTATCACTTTCCACGCTTCGAGCGGCGCAAGCTCGAGAATGGACTCGAGCTCATCGTCGCACCGGTGACGAAGCTGCCGCTCGCGACAGTCGCCGTGCTTGTCGACGCGGGCTCCGTGTGCGACCCGTCTGGACGCGAGGGCACCGCGCAGCTCGTGGCCAAGCTGCTGATCGAAGGCACCGAGAAGAGCGACGGTGCCGACCTCGCCGACCGGTTCGAGCAGCTCGGTGCGTCGATCGAGGCGCACGCCGATTGGGACGCGTCGGTGATCACGGTGACGGCACTGTCCGATCACATGCCGGCGGCCTTCGACCTGCTGGGTGAGGTGCTGCGCACGCCTGCCTTCAGACAGCGTGAGGTCGAGCGTCTCAAAGCCGAACGCATGGCCGAGCTCCTACAATTGCGCGCCGAGCCGCGTGGTTTGGCCGACGAGCTCTTCTCGCGCTTTCTGTACACGCCGGCATCGCGATTCGCGCGGCCAGAAGGCGGCGACGAGCGAAGCGTGGAGTCCATCGACCGGGAGCAGCTGCTCACGTTCTACGAGACTCGGTATGTACCGGGCGCGGTCACCATGATCGTCGCCGGGGACATCAACGTGGCGCGGGCGGAAGAGCTCACTGTCCGCGCGCTCGGGGACTGGCGCGCGCCGGCGCCGCAAAAGATGTCGGGCGACGATCTGCCGGCGCGGCGCGACCGCGCGGTGCACATCATCGTCAAGCCGGACGCCCCGCAGTCGGAGCTTCGGATTGGCCATGTCGGGATTCCGCGCAATCATCCGGACTTCTTTCCGGTGAACGTGATGAACGCCGTGCTTGGCGGCCTGTTCAACTCGCGCATCAATCTCAATCTGCGCGAGGCCCACGGGTACACGTATGGCGCCTTCTCGTCGTTCGAGTGGCGGAGGCAAGCGGGTCCATTCGCCGTACACACGGCCGTGAAGTCGGACGTGACCGAGGCCGCGGCGCGCGAGATTCTGGGCGAGATCAATCGGATTCGCGCCGAGGCGATCTCGCCCGACGAGCTGTCGCTGGCGACGAGCTACCTCGAGGGCGTGTTCCCGATTCGATTCGAGACGACGACGGCGATTGCCTCGGCGTTGGCATCCGTCGCGCTGCACGGTCTGCCGGACGACTATTACGATCGATACCGCGACCGCGTCCGCGCGATCACCGCCGAGCGGATTCTCGAGGCGGCGCAGCGGTATCTGCATCCGGACGCGTTGCAGATGGTAGTCGTCGGCGATCCCGCGGCGATTCGCGCGCCGCTCGAGGCCATGCGTTTCGGCCCGGTCACGCTGTACGACACGCTCGGCCGGCCGACGACATGACGGCAGGCGGCGCCGACGGCGGCGCGCCCGTCGTGCAACCGGGACAGGTTCGAAGCGATCGCGTGTACACCGGCCGAATCATCAATCTCGACCGCGACACGGTGCGCTTTCCCGACGGGTCGATTGGCGAGCAGGAGATGATTCGCCATCCGGGCGCAAGCGCGATCGTTCCTTTCCTCAGCGACCCCGCGGGCGGCGATCCACAACTGTTGTTGATCAAACAGTACCGCTACGCCGCGGAGCAGTACCTGTATGAGATCCCCGCCGGCAGGCTCGACCCGGGCGAAGCGCCCCTGGCCTGCGCAACGCGCGAGTTGCGTGAAGAGACCGGATGCACCGCGGCGCGGATGGAATTCCTGTTCACGATGTACACGACGCCGGGCTTCACCGACGAGAAGATTCATGTCTTCATGGCCATCGGGCTCGAGCGCGGCGAGACGGCGCACGAAGCGGACGAGTTCATGAGCGTGGAAACGGTGACGCTCTCCCATGCGCTTCGGTTGATCCAAGAGGGATCGATCAAGGACGCCAAGACCGCGCTCGGGATTCTGTTCGCCGCGGGTTTTCGCGCGCAGCGATAGGCCACGGAACCTGCGCGCGGCCTGGCAACCGCCGGCCCGCGGCGTGTGTCAAAAGTGGGACACTTTCACGGTTCGAGTCTCGCGATTCGTAGCAAATTGGGGACGCCCCCGACGAAGCCCCGCACTCGGCAGAGATCGCCTAAATGATTATCAGGCAATCTCTTAACGGAAAGTTCCAGCGGCCGTCTAATAGGCATACGGCCTGCTTTTTCTCTGGCCGTCGGTGGTGCGGTTGGGTGGGGGCAGCTTGCGAAACTGTCGCGTCTGCAAGGGCGTACCCTTTCAGCAGTGCCAAGGGGGCACGGTCATCATGGCTGAGGTCGCAATCAAGCGTGCGGTGTTGCCGGGCTCGGCAACCCGCGAGAAGCTCCGGTCGCTGGACGACGCGGCTGTGGTTTCGGCGTTCCTCGGCGGCGAGGAGCGTGCGTTCCAAGAGCTCGTCGAACGCTACCAGACGCGGCTGCTCAATTTCGTGTATCGCACTATCGGCGACCGCGAAAAGGCGGAGGATCTGGTTCAGGAAGTCTTCATCCGGGTGTATCGGCACATTCACCGGTTCGACCGGACGAAGAAGTTCTCGACCTGGGCGTACACCATCGCGTCGAACTTGGCGAAAAACGAGCTGCGCAATCGTTCGCGCAATCCGCTCGTGCTGTTCCAGACGATCAAGGGCAACTGGGACGACGAAGACCGGCCGCTGCAATTCGAGGACACGACGGCGCGCCCGGACGACATGTTCCATAAGCGACACCTGCGCGAGCTGGTTGAAGAGACCGTCGCGAAGCTGCCGGAGCATCACCGCCAGGTGTTCGTGCTGCGCGAGCTCGAGGGCAAGTCGTACGAAGAGATCGCCGAGATCACCGACTGCAATCTTGGCACGGTGAAATCGCGCCTCAACCGCGCGCGCAACGCGTTCGCGTCGATCATCGAGCCGAAGATTGACTGACGCTTCGACGTCCGTCGGCAGCAGGGTTCGCCGGCGGAGGAGCCGGCACACGGGACCGCCATCGCGCGGTCCCGTTCCGTTTTCCGGCTTCCCGGCGTCTGGCGCGGTAAGAGTCGGTCATTCGTTCCTGGTCCGGATCAGATCCCTCGCGCGCGGGGCGTGGCCGGCGTATCGTGGGAACCGCCCGCCGACCACCGGGTATCGAGGGGCGAACGACGTCGCCAGGGATGGGCTATCTGATGGAGTGTCGCGAGTTTCGGAACAAGCATGTGGCTTTCGTCGACGACCTGTTGTCGGCCGTCGAGATGGACGCGATGCTGCGACACCTAGCCGCCTGCTCACGGTGTTCACGACAGGACACGGCGATTCGCCGCAGCTTGCTGCTCGTGCGCAATCTTCCGACGATTCAGCCGTCGCGCGACTTCGTCCAGCGTCTGAACGTGCGTCTGGCGCAGCTTGGCCCCGCGTCGCGCGACGAGCTGATCGCCACGCGGACGGTGCTCGTGCCGCTCGGCGCCTTTGCCGCGCTCGCCGCGGGAATTGGGGCTGTGGCCTATCTGAGCTTGGCGACAACGCGCTACTTCGATTCCGCCGAAGCCCCGCCGCCGACGGTCGCGATAGCTCCCGAGCCGGCAGCGCCCCCGGCGCCGATCGTGAACGCCGCGTTCGTGGCGTCGGTGCCGACAGGAATTCCGATCTGGCCCGCGGTTCTGATGGCGGGCGAGGCGCCCGGGCATTTCGCGAACATGGATCTGCGAGCGAACGAAACGGCGCGCTGAGCTTCCAGTGGGGGCGCGTTCTCATCAGCAGCGCCGGCGAAGGCCGGCGTTTTTTTGTCGGCCGGGCGCGCCAGACCGTATATTGGTC
>JBIOHX010000043.1:0-16779 GCA_044449465.1 Gemmatimonadales bacterium
AATCCCATCTACCCCGAAGGCTCGGACGCTTACGATACGAAGTTGCCGCCTCTCGAGCTCTTTACGACGGTCGGCGGCGACTATTTTCGGGCGATGAAGATCCCGCTGCTCGCCGGGCGCAGCTTCGACGATATCGTCGTGCAGCGAGGGGACGAGGCGATCATATCAAGCCGGACTGCCCAGTTGTTCTGGAGCGATCCGACGGGCCGGGCGGCGATTGGCAAGCGCTTCAAGCCGCTGCCGGCGAGCCCGTGGGTGACGGTGATCGGCGTCGTCGCCGACGCCGCCGATACGACGTTGACGGCGCGGCCGTCGCCGACGGTGTACTTCCCCGAGATCGTCACCAACGATCACCTTCAGCACTACACCTCGCGCACCATGGCCCTCACCGTGCGCACTCGAGGCAATCCGGAAGCGCTCTCGTCGACGATTCGACGCCTGGTGCACGACGAGGATCCTTCCCTCCCGATGTTCGGTGTTCAAACGATGACGGCCGCTGTACGCGCCGCCACCTCTGGCCTCGAGTTCACCATCATCATCCTCGGCGCTGCCGCGCTTCTCACCCTGTTGCTCGGCGCAGTCGGCTTGTACGGCGTGATGACGTATATCGTCACGCTGCGCCGGCGGGAGCTGGGGATTCGCATCGCCCTCGGCGCCACGCCGCGGTCTGTCGCGGCGGCGGCCGCGCGCGAAGCCCTGGCGGTGGCGCTCGTCGGAATTGCCGCGGGCTTGTTTCTGTTCGCGGGCGCCGCGCGGTTCCTGCGCGCATTGCTCTTTGGTGTGGCGGCGTGGGATCCGCTGACGATCGTCACGGCGTCCGCGGCGTTGATCGTCGTGGCGCTCATGGCAACGTGGCTGCCGGCGCGCCGCGCCGCGAATGTCGATCCGGCCGAGGCACTCCGCGCGGAGTAAGAGCGTCGGCTGAAACTCCCCGCCGGCGCTCGTCGTACGTTCCCCTTGCTTACCGAGTGGAAGTACCATATCCTCGTATCGGTAACCGAGTGGAGAGCCGATGAGCAAGCCGAATGACCTCGTGCAGGGCACCCTCGACCTGCTCCTGCTCACGATGCTGGCCCTCGAGCCCATGAACGGCTGGGCGATCGGGCAGCGCCTCAGGCTTCTCTCGGCCGAGGTGCTCCAGGTCAGCGATGGGTCCTTGTATCCCGCCCTGCACAAGCTCGAGCAGGAAGGGTGGATCACCGCCGAGTGGCGCCCGAGCGAGAACAATCGACGCGCCAAGTTCTATTCGCTGACCCGCGCCGGGCGGAAGCAGCTGCAACTCGAAGCGAACAACTGGGACCGGCTTGCCGGCGCCATCTCCGCGCTCATTCGCCTTCAGGGGGTCTGACATGTTCACCGCGTCCCTCGATCGGTTGCTGCACATCGCCGCGCTTCGCCTGCGCTCGCTCTTCCGTCGCGACACGGTCGAGCGCGAGCTCGACGACGAGCTGCAGTATCACCTGGAGCGACAGGTCGCCGAGTACGTCGCGCGGGGCATGACGCCGAACGACGCGCGCGACGCGGCCCGACGCGCGCTCGGCGGGATGGACTACCACAAGGAGCAGGTGCGCGACACGCGCGGCACGCGCTGGATCGAGGATTTTGTGGGCGACCTGCGCTTCGCGTTCCGCAGCCTCCGTCGCGCGCCGATCTTCGCCGCCACAGTCATCGTCACTCTCGCTCTCGGCATTGGCGTGAATACGGCGATGTTCACGCTGCTGCGCGGCACGCTGCTCCGGCCGCTGCCCAATCGCGACGGTCAGCGCCTGGTCTACCTGCGGCAGGCCGCGCCGGGAGCTGAGCGGCACAACGTGCTATTCTCGGTTCCCGAAGTCGCCGACTACCGCGCCGGCACGAGGACGCTGGCCGATATCGCCGAATACTCGTCGGCGGTGCCGTTCACGCTCGTCGGACCCGACCAGCGTCCGGTGCGAATCAAAGTAGGCGTCGTCACGGGCAACTACTTCGACGTCATGGGACTGCGAGCGGTGCTCGGCCGTCTGACGACGCCGCGCGACGACGGGCCGGCGGCGGCACCGGTCACCGTGCTGTCATATGAATACTGGAAAGACCACTTTGGCGGCGACAGCGCCGTGCTCGGGCGTACGCTCGTGCTGAACGCACGTCCGTCGACGGTGGTCGGCGTGGTCGAGCCGGCGCCGCAGTATCCGGAGCCGACTGATGTGTACGTGAACACCGTGACGAGCCCGCATCATCTGAGCGCGACGATGGTCACCGGCCGCACGCACCGGATGTCGGAGGTGTTCGCGCGGTTGGCGCCGAACGCCACGGTCGACGAAGCGCGGCTCGACCTCGAGCGCGTCGGCGCGGCGATGTTCCGCGATCACCCAGAGGCGTACGAGAAGGCGGCGAAATTTCAGATCATCGTCTCGCCGCTCCGCGACGCGATCAACGAGCGCGCCGAGCTCACCTTCTGGCTGCTCATGGGCGCGGCGGCGTTCGTGCTGCTGATTGCCTGCGCCAACGTCTCCAACCTGACGCTGATGCGCGGCATCGGGCGGGAGCGCGAGATGCTGATGCGCGCCGCGCTGGGGGCGGCGCGCGGGCGACTCCGGCGGCTCCTCGTCGCCGAGAATCTGGCGCTGTCGCTTGCCGGCGGCACGCTCGGCGTGCTGGTGGCGTTCGCGGGGGTGCGGCTTCTGGTCGCCTTTGCCGGGCAGTTCTCGCCACGCGCGTCGGAGATTCGCGTCGACGGGATGGTGCTCGGCGTGGGCTTGGCGACGAGCGTCGTGGCCGCGCTAGTGCTCTCGTTCATTCCTCGGGTTGGCAGCGAGCGCGGGCTCGCCGCGTCGCTGGTGCCGGCAGGTCGGCGGTCGACACTCGGGCGGGCGCGCCAACGCTTTCAGCAGTCGCTCGTCGTCGCCCAGATCGCAGTGTGCATGGTGCTGCTCACCGGCGCGGGCCTTCTCGTTCGGACGTTGGCCAATCTCGATGCCGTCAACGCCGGCGTACGAACCGATCATGTGCTCACCGTCGACGTTCCGCTCGGCGGCGACCTGCTGCGCGAAGTCATGAGACAACCGGAGAACCTCGCCAGGTACGAGCGCATGCGCGACCTCGTTGGCGCGCTGCCTGGCGTGCAGATGGCGGCGGTGGGGACGAGTGCGCCGCTGCGCAGCTCGATGCTCTCAATGGATGTCGCGGCCGAGGGGCGTCCGCTGGGGTCGAACGAGGCGACACCGCACGCCGCCGCGAAGATGGTCGATCCCGGCTATTTCACGACCGCGGGCATTCCGCTCCTTGCCGGGCGAGCGTTCGCAACGACAGATCGGCGCGGAACGCCGCACGTCGTGGTGCTCAACCGTTCGTTCGCCAGGCGCCTGTTCGGCGACGAGAACCCGATTGGCAGGCGCGTGGCATGGGCCGGGGCTGCCCTTCGATTTTCACCGTTCACGGACGACTGGCGGACCGTGGTCGGCATCGTTGGCGACACGCGCGACCAAGGGCTCGACGGCGACGCGACGGCATCGGTGTATCTGCCGTTCGCTCAAGAAATCATCATCAACGGCGCGCTGGTCATTCGTACGGCGGGCGATCCAGCGGCGGTTCGCTCGGCGATCGTGCGGACGATTCACGCGGCGTTCCCCGCGCAGATGATCGAGAAGGTGGAGACGGTCGATCAGATTCGCGGCGAGTCGGTCGCGCCGCGGCGGCTCAACGCGATGTTCATCGTCGCCTTCGGTGCGCTGGCGCTGGTGATCGCGATGGTCGGCATCGCCGGCGTGCTCGCGTTCTCGGTGAGCGCGCGCACCGCGGAGATCGGCATTCGAATGAGTCTGGGGGCCGACGCGACGCGGGTGCGGCGGATGGTGCTTGGCGAGGGAGGCGAGCTGCTCATAGGCGGCCTGGCCATTGGTGTGTGCGGCGCCCTATTGGCCGCGCGCCTGCTTCGCGGGCTGCTCTTTGGGGTGACGGCGCATGACCCGGCGACGCTTGGCGGTGTCGCGTTGATCCTCGCGGCAGTCGGTCTGGCGGCGTGCTGGCTGCCGGCCGCGCGCGCGGCGCGCGTGGACCCGGGCGTGGCTTTACGGGCCGAGTGAGTCTTCGCCAACCAGCACGGCTCCGGGCGCGGTAGACGATTACGGCGGCTGTCTCACCGGCCTCATCGGAACGCTTCGTGCACGGCGCTCACGTTCGTGAAGAAGTTGCTGCAGGTCGCACTCGGCGTCGTCACCAGCGTCGGCGGGTTTCTCGAGATCGGGTCGATCACCACCGCGGCGCAGGCTGGCGCCGGGTTCGGGTACCAACTGGTCTGGTCGATCGTTCTCGGCACGATCTGCATCGGCTTTCTGGTCGAGATGTCCGGGCGCTTCGCGGCGTGCAGCAAGCGCACGATCCCCGACGCGATGCGCGAACGGTTCGGCGCAAACTTCTACGCCGTGCCATTGCTCGTCATGCTCGGCGTGTCGCTGCTGGTGCTCGGGGCCGAGATCGGTGGCACGGCGGCGGCGGTCGAGATGGCGACGGGCATCGCGCTTCCGGTCTGGGTCATTCCGGTTGCGTTCATCGCCTGGGCGCTGCTCTGGCGCGGCACGTTCGGCCTGATCGAGAACGGCGTGTCGCTGCTCGGATTGGTGACGATCGTGTTCGCCGCCGCCGCCGTAAAGGCGCATCCGAGCTACGCCGCGATCGCGAAGGGCATGCTCCCGACGCTGCCGCACGAGAACGCGGCGCACTATTGGTTCACCGCGGTGAGCGTGCTGGGCGCATCGATCTCGCCCTATCTCTACTACTTCTATTCCTCGGGCGCGATCGAGGACAAGTGGGACGCGAGCTATCTCGGGGCCAATCGCGGGATCGCGGCGTTCGGCATGGGCTTCGGCGGGTTTCTTTCTCTCGCCGTGCTCGTGCTGGCCGCGGTGCTGTTCCATCCGGTCGGCAGGGGCGTGCAGGATTATCACGATCTCGCGTCGCTCGTCACGCCGATGTTCGGCCGAACCGGTTTCTGGTTGTTCATCGCGTCGCTCGGCATCGCCTGCCTCGGCGCGACGCTCGAGATCTCGCTGTCGCTGGCCTATCTCGTGGCGCAGGGATTTGGATGGAAGTGGGGCGAGGATCTCGAGCCGCGCGACGACGCGCGGTTCAGCGTCACGTATACGGTGCTGCTCGTGATCGGCGCGCTCTTTCCACTCGTCGGCATCGACCCGCTCCTGCTGACCGAGATCTCGATGGCGCTCACGGCGGCCTCGCTCCCCGTGGGCGTACTGCCGTTTCTCATTCTCATGAACGACAAGACATACCTCGGTAAGAAGACCAATGGCCACATCGGCAACGCAGTGGTGTTGTTCATCAGCGTGCTGGCGCTGGTGCTCGCCGTGGTCTCGATCCCCTTGGAGGTGGTCGGCTCATGAGCGGGCATGACGTTGACAGCCTTCATCTCGTCGCCGAGGTGCTCGATGAACAGCTCGAGGATCGAGAGGGCGATAACGCCGGCCGCGTCGACGGCATCATCCTGCTGCTGCGCGACGGCAAGCCGCCGCTGCTGACGCACGTGGAAGTCAGCCCGATCACGCTGCTGGCGCGCTTCAACCGGCGGCTCGGCCGCTGGTATGCGCGCCGCGACGCCCGGCTCGGCCCGGGGCGGGGCGTGCCGTACCGCATTCCGTGGGCGAGGCTGAGACGGCAGGGCACAGTCTTCCGCTTCGACGGCGACGCGGAATCGACGCCGATCAACGCGTTCGAGCAGTGGCTGAGGCGCACCATCGTCGAGCGGCTACCATGGTCATGAGCGAGGAAGCCGCCGAGGTGCGGGAGGTGCACGTCGAGTGGGTGCTCGGGCGCCGCGTGCGCGATTCCAACGGGGAAGTCGTGGGACGATTGGAGGAGCTGCGCTGCGAAACAGTCGGCGGTGAGACGGTCGTCGTCGAGGTACACGTCGGTCCGGCAGCGCTCAGCGAACGCCTTGGTGGATTTCTCTTTCAACTGCCATTCTTCAAGCTTCTGCCGTCCCAGCGCTGGGAGTATCGGGTGCCGTGGGACCTCATCGACTTCGCCGACCCGGACCACCCGCGCCTGCGCTGCGCTCGCGGCGAGCTTCGCCGCGTGGGGCCGGAGCGACCGCTGTAGCGTCACCGCCTCGGCGCCGCGCGCGACGCTCAAAGCTCCCTGGACAGCATCGCTACGTTCCAATTCATGGGGGCGAGGACGCACGACATATTTGGCGACGCCGGGGGCGCCGAGGCGGCGACGCCAGGCAGCTACGCCGAGGCGCCGAGCGGCTTTCGGTTGCCGGAGGCGACGCGGTTGGGGCGGGTGCAGCTCCAGGTCGCGGATCTCGGGCGATCGCTCGACTTCTATGAAGGAGTGCTCGGCCTGAGCACCGTGGAACGCGAGGCGCGGCGCGCGGTGCTGGCGCCCGAAGGCAACGCGCGTCCGATCGTCGAGCTGCACGAGCGAAAGGGTGCGCAGGCCGCGCCGCGCCGTGGGGCGCTCGGGCTGTATCATTTCGCGATCCTGCTGCCCGATCGACCCGCGCTCGGCCGATTCGTGCGGCATTTGGGCGAGAGCGGCGTGCGCGCGGGAGCGGGCGACCACCTGGTGAGCGAGGCGTTCTACCTCCAGGATCCGGACAACCTCGGCATCGAGGTGTACGCCGATCGCCCGCGAGAGAGCTGGCGCCGGATTGGGCGCGAGCTGATGATGGCGACGGATTCGGTCGATGTGGAGGGGCTGGTCGCGGCGGCGGGCGACGTTGCGTGGAGCGGCATGCCGGCGGGCAGCGCGATCGGACACGTGCACCTGCACGTGGGCGAGATCGATCCGGCGGCGGCGTTTTACTCCGAGGGTCTCGGGTTCGACCGTGTGGTGTGGCACTATCCTGGGGCGCTGTTTCTGGGCGCGGGCGGCTATCACCATCACCTGGGAACGAATACGTGGGCCGGACCGGGAGCCCAGCCCGCCGGGCCGGATGACGCACGCCTGCTCGAATGGACCGTCGAGCTGCCGGACGACGCGAGCGTCGACGCGGCGTCGGAGAGCCTGGGGCGCGGCGGGTTCACGACCGAGCGCGGCGACGCGCCCGGCGTCGTGGCGCGCGACCCGTGGGGGACACAGGTCCGACTGCGCGCCGCGACGGGCGACGAACGCTCATACTAGAACGTTCATCGCACGGTACCGCGAGTACTGATTACCGGGCCGTGATCGTGCCGAGCAGCCCATCGCGCTCGTCGTTGATGCCGGCGGCGAAGTAGAGCGTCGTCGAGTCGGTCGCCGGCCCGAATGCCAGACCCCAGAGCCCATCGATCGTGACGTCGGCGTTGTTCGCATCGCGGAGATTGGCGATGAAGGCGCCGGTGGTCGGGTTGTAGACGCCGATCTTGCCGTTGCCGAAGTTGCCGACGAGGATGTCGCCGCCGAACGACCCGAAGCCCGTCGGCGCTTGCACCACTCCCCAAGGCGAATCGAGCTGACCGTTCGCGGCGAACCGGCGCGCCCGTGAGCCGTCTGGGTTGAACACGTCGACGAAGCCGTTTCCGATGCCGGGCTCGTCCTGTGTGCTGCCCGGGCCGCCGCTCTGCTTCGCGAAGGTCACCCAGAGCTGGCCATTGATGGTCGCGATGCCGAAGGGCGCGAAGTCGGCGGCCATGGTCGAGTCGGTGAACGAACGCAGGAACTTGAAGCTCGCGTCGAACATGTCGATCTGGTTGTGCCGAAAGTTCGCCGCATAGACGAAGCTCGCGCCGGCGTTCGTCGCCATCGCGATGCCTGTGTATTCGGCGGTGGCTGCCGAGCGGTCGGCGACGATCAGCGCGCGGCCGGCCGTTGGGTTGGATGCCGCGATGGTGCCGTCGATGTTCGCAAAGATGAACGCGGATGGGCCGAAGCCCGGGATCACGAAACTCGTCGAGCTGTTGAAGATCACGCCCGTGGGCGTGCCCGTGCCACCGTTGCCGATGCCGGCCACACGAAAGATCGTGGGCAGCGCCGTGCCGTCGGCCTTGTAAAGCGTGGACACGCCGGTTCCGTTGTCACTCGCCCACAGAATCCCTGTTGAGCTGAATGCGAGGCCCCAGGGATTGACGAGGTTCGCGTCGACCGTGGCCGCGCCGCCGGCGGCGTTGTCGGCGACGAGCTTGGTCTCGTTGAACGAATTGACGCTGGGCACGTTGTTGGTGATGGAGTCTCCACAGGCGGCCAAGAACGACGCGATCGCGAGTGCTGCGATCGTGGACCTGCCCGCCCGAGCTGCGCGGTGCTGCATGATTCCTCCCATCGCGGATTGATCGAGCGGCGCGACGGTCGTCGCGGCGCCGCTGAGACGTCGACAAGAAGCGCACCGCGAAGCACCCGCCGCGTCGATCGCGCTCATGGGTTTGCAGCGATTCAGCGCACGGCTGACGCGGCCGGGGCGCGGGGCGTTGCCGAGCGCGAGGCGTGCTCGTCGATGAAATAGGCTTCGCGGCGTGCTCGGGCGTACGCGATGGCCGGCTCGTCCCTCTCGTTCGAACCGAGCGCCGATCTCTCCCGTTGGAGCTGTCTTGATGTCGTGCGCGACGACGCCGTTCGCGGTCGTCTGTAGTGTGATGCTCGGTGTCGTGGCCGCAGGCGCGCAGTCGCCGTCGAGCAACGGCTCGTTCAGCATCGCCGCCGGCGTTGGACAGAGCGCGCGATCAGACGCCGCGGTGTCTCCCGACCGATTTGACGGCTTCGGACCCGACATCGCGCTGGCGTACCGGATGCGCGCGGGGCACGCCGACGTGCGGCTTGAGGCGACGGCGGCGTTGCGTTCGCTCGGCGCGGGCGCCGCCGGTGGTGCAGGAGGGCCGACCGAGCGGACCAGCCAGGGAGGGCTCGACGCCCTGGTTCTCGCCGCCCGCGGTCAAGGCACGCCGGCGCTCGAGCTCGGGATCGACGCGGGCGTGACGGGAGCGCTCATAGACCACCGCTTGGCTGGCTCGAGCGCCTCGTCGTTCGGCTTCGCGGCGGCAACGCTGGGTCCGGCCGCGGCCTGGTCGCGGGGCGCCGGCCCCGGCACTCTCGAGCTGACGGTCGCAACATCGATCGTTAGCCTAGTGATGCAGCCGTATGAGGCGCTTCGCGACGTGACCCCTGTGCCGCCGATGCGCACGGCGACAATTGCGTCGCTGCAGGCGATCCAAGCATCTCTACGCTACGATCCGGCGGCGAGGCGAGCCGGGCGCCGCGGACGCTTCAGCTACCAGTATCACATCGCGGTGTTCCACTACGGCAGCGACTCGCCGGTTCGCGAGCTGACACAAGCGCTGTCGGTCGGCGTGGCATGGGGGAGCAGAACGCGATGATGCTCGGTCGATTGACGCGCCGCGTGCGAGCTTTGCGAGCGACGATCGTGTTCAGCCTGTTGGCCCTGCCCGCGTTCGCCGCCGGATGCACCGACTCTTTGGTTGGCCCGGCCGCGACCTCCAATAACGGGGCGCTGTTCGACGAGCTATGGCACGACGTCGACCGGCACTATCCATTCCTCGAATACAAGCACCTCAATTGGGATTCGCTTGGCGCAGTCTACCGCCCGCGCGCCGTGGCTGCGGCCGGCGACGCCGCCTTGGCCGCGGTGCTGGGCGGGCTGCTCGTGGAGCTGCGCGATCCGCACGTTTCGCTCTCGCCCGCCGGGCAGCCGGCGATTCGATACATCACGCCATTCGCCGCACTGTTCGATCCCGAGGCTACGCTGCAGCAATACGTGTCGAGCGCGGCTAGGACTCCCGGTGATCACGTCGTGTACGGCGAGGTGGCGCCGGGGGTCGGCTACGTCCGAATTGCCTCATTCCTCGGCGCGGGATGGTCCGATGAGATTGACGGCGCGCTGGCCGCGCTGGCCGAGCGCGGTGCGAACACGGCGGTGGTGATCGACTTGCGCGGAAACCTGGGCGGCGACCGCGCGACGGCGGTCGCGGTGGCCGGCCGGTTCGCCGACCGCGAGCGGACTTTCGGCTATCTCCGTTTTCGCAACGGCGCGCAACACGGGGATTTCACGCCGTACGCCGCGGAACGCGTCGCGCCGGAAGGCGCGCGGCGCTTTGCCGGGCCGACCTATCTGCTCACCGACCGGCACGTGATGAGCGCCGCTGAGGAGTTCGTTCTTGCCTTGCGCGCGACACCGACTGCAACCGTGGTCGGCGACACGACCGGTGGTGCGTCGGGCGGGCCGGTGACGCGCGAGTTGAGCAACGGATGGACGTATGAGCTATCGCAGTGGATCGAATGCACCGCAAGCGGCAGCGTGTATGAGAACGTGGGCCTGCCGCCGGACGTCGCGGTCGCGGCCGACAGCGCGATCGCACGCCGCGAAAGCGATCCGGCTTTAGAGCGCGCGATCGCGTTGGCCGAGGGCCGGATTCGCGTTGCTGTTGAGCGGCGCACGATTTCCCTTTGGTGACCGGGATCGCAATCGACCGCGGTTGACGGCCCGGTGCATGTTTCTGCCGAGCGCGAAACATGCAGGACCCGCAGAACGCGCGGCGAACCAGGTCGTGATGTGGACGGCGCTGATTTGTGACGCTGGCGCGATGCGGAACCGAGTCGCATATATCAAGCATTGATGCCCTGGCGAACCAGGACGCGCCGCCCACCCAGGCCAGCCTGGAGCGCCGTTCGCGAAGCATCATGGTCAAACTCTGAACGACCGAGAACAACGTGGCGCACGACAGCGGGGAGTTGGTGGGGAACGACGGAAGAGTGGAGCGGGGCGATGTCGCGCCGGGCGCAGCGCGCTCGCCGGCGTCACCGATCGAGCAGGGCTTGCAGCGCTTTCACGCCGCGGCCAGCGCGTACGTCGACGACGCGAGCAGCGCCGAAGCGGTGCGCGCGGCGATCGACCAGCTCGCGGACGCCGGCCGGCGGGAAGGGGCGCGTCCGGAGGAGCTCGTCGTGATGCTCAAGCACCGCTGCAGCGCGCTCCTCACGCCGGAGCGCCGAGTGCAGGGCGATAGCGATCAACTCAAGGAGCAGTTCGTGACCTGGTTGATCGAAGCCTACTTTGGCGGCCGCGCCGACTGATCGCGCACCCGCGGCACGCGAGGCACGCGAGGCATCTCAGCGTGTCGCGGTGACGATCGTCGTTCGGCGGGGCGGGGGCAGCGCGTCGGCGCGGTTGATGAAGTAGCGCGACGCCGCCTCTCCAGGCGAGAGAAATTCCACGCGCGAGAATCCGAGCGATCGAAGCTTGCGCTCGAGCGCGTCCGGTTCGAAGTACGACAGCCAGGGTTCGCCGGCGCTCGCCGCGAGCTCGGCGAGCGTGGGACCGCGCTCCGGTGATGAATCGTCGCTGCGTGGTTGAGCGAAGGTGAACACGATCTCGCTCGGCGGCGGAAACCCGGCAACGGCGCGGAGCACGTCGTCGACCGCGGACTCGCGCAGGTACATGGTGACGCCGAGCCAGGAGAAAAACGTCACGCGGTCGGAGCGCACGCCATTGCGGTGGAGCGCGTCGAGCAGCGCCTCGCGCTCGAAGTCGACGGGCGCAAGCACGACGTTACCGGGGATAGCGATGCCGGCCACTTCGAGCAGCGCGCGCTTGGCGAGCTGCGTTGCCGGCTGGTCGATCTCGACGATGTGCATGGCGCCCGCCCAGTGCGGCTGGCGAAAGGCAAAGGTGTCTAAACCGGCGCCGAGCACGACGTACTGACTCGCGCCGCGGGTCACCGCATGCGCGAGCCGGTCCTCGGCGAAGCGCGACCGGAGCACGATGTGCGCGCGCAACGCACGAGCGCCGGGCTCCTGGTAACGTTCCGCGGCAGCACGAATGTCGCGAGCGCCCTGGTCGCCGATCAGCGACAGGATCACCGGATCGGCGAGAATTGGCGGCGCGGAGTCGAGCAGTTGATGGGCGGCGCGCAGCATCGCCACGCCGCGAGCGGTTCGGCTGGCGGTGTGATTTGCGGCGTGAGGCAGATCGAGCGCCGGCGGTCCGGTCATCGGCGCAAGTTCGCCAATGACCGGACGCGACGCCAGCTACCGGTCGGCGTCCGTCGGCCGGTCGCGCTGGCGCTCGGCGTGCTCTCCGCTCAGCGACGCCCAGAAGCCGTGCCGTACCTTGAGCTGGTTGCTCACGTCGTCGACGCCCATGATGTCTTCGGCGACGTACTCGGCGATGCGCTTCTGATAGCGGTTCTCGACGGTGCCCAAGAGCGAGGCGATGCCGCCCTCGACCTTGACTTCGATGTCGGAGGCGTCGACGTCGGGATGGGCCATGAGGCGATCGCTGATCTCCTCGAGCAGTCGCGCGTCGGAGCGCCGATAGCCTTTCGGTCCGCGGCCGTAGTGTCGGCCGCGGTGGGGGGCGTGCTCGACGCCTCTTTGGAGCCCGCGCTGGACGTCGGCACGCGTGGACGCGCGGCTGGGATAGTCTTCGTCGTCGGAGCGTTGGCGGTCGCTCAGGCCGCCGAATCCTTGTCGCATGTTCTCCTCCTGCATCCAGTATGGTGGATACATCGGATGCGCGGCTTCGCGCGGAACGCCTCCGACGACGCGTTCCGTGTCGCGCCCGGTTTCGCGGCTGGAATCGCTCGCGCGCTCGGGATCGTGTGTACGATCTGGCATCAACGTCTCCGTAAGTTTGGCGCGCGTTCGACCTGGGGTCGCTCGACCGCGCGCGCTGGTCGAACACTTGCACGCTTCAACTCTCGTTCCCGGTGCGCGCGTGAGGCAGCGTTCGATTGCCGATGCCGCGCACGCGATTGGGCCGTGACTCGATCGCTGCAGGGCGAACGCAAGGGCTTTACGCACGGTACACAATCTGCGGGTGAACTTGGCCCGCAGGTGTCAATATCGCTCGCCGCCGCCCGTCGGCCGCCGCCCTGCTCGCACCCGAGCACGGCATCATTTCACGCTACTCCCGATGTGCCGAGCGTTGCTCGGAGGACTTGAACAGTGTCGCTCGCTCGAGATTTCGCGCCCATGGCTCACCGGCCGTTCGGTGTTCCAGCGCTCGATCCAAAAAACACGGTCATTGCCGTGGTATCGTTCGAAGGCCCCGATCGCTATTCGCAGGCCGGCGGCCTCGGCATCCGCGTGACCGGGCTCGTCCATTCGCTCGCCGGCCTTGGCTACGAGACTCACCTCTTCTTCATCGGCGATCCGGCGTTGCCGGCCGAGGAGCGCGTTGGCGACGGACGACTGACGCTTCACCGCTGGTCGCAGTGGATCAGCACGAACTGCCGTCGGGGTGTATACGACGGCGAAGCGGGGAAGGTCGCGGATCTGACCACATCGCTTCCTCCGGTGCTGATCGAGCGGGTCGTACAGCCGGCCCTGGCCGCCGGCAAGATACCAATCGTGCTATTCGAGGAGTGGCAGACCGCGGACTGCGTGTCGCGAGTGTCCGACGCGTTGAGGGCGGCGTCGAGTCGGGGGCGCGCCCTGCTCGCCTGGAACGCCAACCATTGCTACGGCTTCGAGCGCATCGATTGGTCGCGATTGGCGACGGCGGCGCTGATCACCACGGTGAGCCGTCACATGCGGAGCATCATACGGGCCTGCGGGGCCGACGCGCGGGTCATTCCGAATGGAATACCCGAATCGGCGCTCGAGCCGGTGGCGCGCCGCGACGTGTCGGCGGTCCGTGCGGCGACGGCAACCCGACCGGAAGTCGGGCTGTGCTTCAAGATGGCGCGATGGGAGCGCGAGAAGGGATGGGCGCAGGCGCTCGACGCGGTGACGCATCTGCGCGCGCGGGCGCGCCCGATGATGCTGCTGGCGCGAAGCGGGGGTCCGAGCGGATCGGGCGGAGAGATGGCGCAGGACGCGGAAGGGCGCGGTCTCAGGCTCGTATCGTTCGACACGGAGGCAGATTTCGTAGCCGGTCTGGCCGACGGCGCCCGAGAGGGAGCAGACGTCGTCAACATGCGCTTCGGTGTGTCCGCGGCGTTGGCGCGAACGCTCTATGCGGCGTCCGACGGCGTGCTCGCGAATTCAGTCTCCGAGCCGTTCGGGCTCGTCGGTCTCGAGGCGATGGCGGCGGGCGGCGTTGCCTACACCGGAGGCACGGGCGAGGACTACGCCATTCCCGGACGCAATGCCGTCGTGCTCGAGACGCTCGATCCCGGCGAGATCGTCAAGCACTGGGAGGAGCTGGCGTCGTCTCCCGAAACCGTGTCGCGTCTGCGGCGTGAAGCACGCAAAACGGCCCGCGAGTACGAATGGAGCTCGGTCATCTCGATTCTCATCGACGCGCTGGAGCGGCAGGCGCAGCGGCGCGGATTGATCGCGGCCGCACCTCGCCACGCGGCGACCACGCGCCAGTCACGCGTTGCACAAGCCGAAATGCGCCGGCCGCGGGCGGCTCGCAGCAGAACCACCGGTCATGAGACGGGTGTCAGGGTGCCGGCGACGGGTCTGGCGGACGTGCTCCATCCCGCGACCTGGCCGGCGTCGCTGCCGATGAGCGATCTCGTGGCTCCAGCCACAGGGTGAAGATCGATCCATGCGGCTTGGCGTCGCTGTAGGTGACGTCGCCGCCGAGGAGGCGGGCGATGCGGCGGCTGATCGCGAGCCCGAGCCCGTTGCCGCGCGCAGCCTCGGTCGCCGGGCGCACGCGAAAGAATTCCTCGAACACGTGTGAGCGCAGCTCCGCAGGAATGCCCGGTCCTGTGTCGCGCACTTCGACGCCGACGCGGCCGCCGCTCGCGTTTGGTTCGTGTACGACTCGAACGGCGACCGACCCGCCCGCGGGGGTGTACTTGATGGCGTTCGACACGAGGTTCGAGAGAATCTGTCGTACGCGGAGCGGGTCAGTGACGATCGGCGCCGACTCGTTCGCGGCCTCGATCGTAACGGAGTGCTCGCGTGCCGCGCCCTGGTGATCGTCGACCACCTCGGCGGCGATGGGAGCCAGGTCGGTCTCCGCGTACTCCAGGTGCAAGCCGCCAGCGTCGGCGCGCGCCAACTCGAGCAGGTCGGTGATGGTTTGCACCGACATGCCCACGAGCCGCTGGATGCGCCGCATCATCTGTCGTTGCGGCTCGGTGAGCGGTCCGACGAGCCCCTCCTCGAGGAGCTGCGCGTAGCCGGCCGCGGCGCCGAGGGGATTCTTCACGTCGTGGGTGACGCCGCGGAGCAGTGCCGCGCGCGCATCGGCCGCGCGCAGGACCTCGGCGCGCTCGCGCGCCGCGGCGTTTGCGAAGCTCTGCACCCTGTTGCCGGCCCAGATGATGAGCAGAATCGAGAACAGCGCGATCGGCGCGAGCACCGCCGCGGCGACGACGTTGTAATGCTCGAGTCGCCGAGTTTCGGCGCGCTGGGCGTTGGAGCGCTGGACGATCAGGCTGTCGAGCCGCTCGGCGGTGGCGAAAACGTCGCGAGCCCGAACGGCGCTCGACCGCGCCGCGCCGGCTCCGCCGTCGGCCAACCAGTCCCGTACCAAAGTGCTGAGATCGTGCAACTGCGCCGTTGCGGCGAGTCCCATTTGTGGGACGAGGAATTCGAGCTCGCGTTCGTCGTGGTCGAGGTGCTCGCGGGTTGCCACGGCGGCGCTATCGTTGGCGGCGATCTCGTGCCCGCGCACGAGCAGTTGGCTCGCGAAGCCTGCCTCGAGGTCATTGAGCGCAACGCGCGCCGGCCCGGTGACGTTGGTCAGCTCATTGCGAATCGGCGTGACGCGGTTCGCGACGGCGAGCGGCGTGATGAACAGCAGCACCACCGCCAGCACCACGAAGGCAAGCGGCGTCCACCACAGACTAGTGAGCAGCGGGACAGAGCGTTCATCCGACGCCCGAATACCGCGCCCTTTGAGCGACAGGGAAGGCAGCGTTCGACTCCCACTCGAGATGGTCTTGCCGGAGTTACGTGATGGAGGCGGTTGTCGCTGACGGTCGCTCTTCGTGCGAACGCTAGGGGCGCCGCCGCGACGTGTCGCGCGCGGTCGTGTCGTGATGAACCGTGTCCGCGGCCGACGGAAGCACCTGACCGGCGGCGCCACCGGTGCTGACGCCGTTGGTGTCCGCGGCGTTGTTGGGACCGTTGCGGCAGCCACTCATCGCGCAGCCAAGCGCGATCGTCGCGACCACGGTCACTTTCGTCCACATCGTCCGTTGCATGCGCGCCCCCTCGCCCGAGTCTACGGCGACTAAGGCTGCAAGGAGCATGCGATGCGTCGCTACAAGCTCAAGCTCGAGCCCGAACCGCGAGCGTGCACCTCGAGACGCAGACCGGCCGACCCCGCTCATCGGCGATGCGCACATCCCAGACCTGTGTCGTTCGCCCGACGTGAATTGGCGTGGCAGTTGCGGTAACGACGCCGTCTGTCTTCGCGCGCAAGTGATTGGCGTTGATCTCGATGCCCATGACGTCGAAGGCCGTGTGATCGACGTTTGCCAGACCGCCGAGCGAGGCAACGGTTTCGGCGAGCGCAACCGATGCGCCGCCGTGCAAGATTCCGAACGGCTGACGCGTGCGCTCATCGACCGGCATGGTGGCAACGACGCGCGACGGCGCGAGCTCCAACAGCGTGATGCCGATTGCCGCGGCAAGCCCTTTCGTGGCCATCGCTCGGTCCTCGAGCAACAGCGGCGGCCGCGCGGATTCTCTCGTGGCGTCTCCCATGGAGAACAAATCTCAATCGGGTGGCAAGCTCGGCCATGAACGTCTCGACAATCACGCCTGATTGCTCCAAACTGCTCGTCTTGCGATGGAGCCTGATTTCTCACGTACGATCGTGCCGACCCTCGCGGGCCGGGTCCCGGCGCACCCACCCCCCACGCTACCCCGCTTGGGCGTCGCCCACCCGCCGCCGGCTATTCGAGTCGCTGTCTGCGCGGCGGCGTTGCTCTTCGCCGCCGCGCTGAC
>JBIOHX010000044.1:0-16619 GCA_044449465.1 Gemmatimonadales bacterium
CGCGCATGTTGTCCAATGTGCGCTACGAGATGCGTCTCTCCGTCGTCGGCGCGGATACCGCGCGCGGTTCGATCGTCGTTCGATTCGCCGCCAACGCAAAGCGCGATGTCGTGCTCGATTTCCGCGGACCGGCGCTGTCGCATGTCACCGTCGACGGCGCACCGAGCGCTACGGAGTTCAACGGTGCTCATTTGCGGATTCCGGCGCGCGACGTTCGCGTCGGCGACAACGCGGTGACCGCGGATTTCGCAGCCCTGATCGCCCCTGCGGGCGCGAGCATCATCAAGTTTCGCGACGACAAGGACGGCGACACGTATCTCTACACGCTGCTCGTGCCCTCCGACGCCAACGCGCTATTCCCGTGCTTCGACCAGCCGAACCTCAAGGCGCGTCTCACGCTCACCCTGGCCGTTCCAGCCGGCTGGCGGGCGCTCGCCAATGGCATCACCGAGCGCGTCGACAGCGCCGCCGGGGTGGCGACCTATCACTTTCGCCAGACCGACCCATTGCCGACGTACCTCTTCGCCTTCGCCGCCGGACCATGGCGCGAGTTCACCGGCGGACCGCGCTCGACGCACCTCTGGGTGCGTGCGTCACGCGCGCGTGAGGTGGAAGTCGACTCGCTGCAGGCGCAAGTCGGCTCGGCGCTCGCCTCGCTCGAGCGGTACTTCGGCGTGACGTACCCGTTCCAGCAGTTTCAGTACATGCTGTCGCCGGCGTTTCCGTTCGGCGGGATGGAGCATCCAGGCGTCACGATGTTCAATGAAGAATCTTTCATCTACCGTGAACCGCCAACGCTCAACCAACGGCTTGGCCGCCGCTCGACGATCTATCACGAAGTCGCCCACCAGTGGTTCGGCGACGACGTGACGATGCAATGGTTCGACGACCTGTGGCTCAAGGAAGGGTTTGCCACGTACATGGCGGCCAAGATGCAGGACATCGAGGGCCTGCCCAACCCGTGGATGTCGTTCTATCTCCGCAACAAGGCCGCCGCCTACGACGTCGACGAGACCGACGGCACGACGCCCGTCTGGCAGGCGCTCGACAACCTCGATCAGGCGAAGAGCAACTACGGCGCGTTCGTCTACAACACGGCGCCCGGGATTCTCAAGCAACTCAACTATCTCGTCGGCGACAGCGCGTTTCGCGCCGGCCTTCACTCGTTCCTCGTCGCGCATGCCTACGGCAACGCCACCTGGCGCGATCTGCTGGCGTCGATCGGATCCGCCGCGCACCGATCGCTCACCGAATGGGGCACGCAGTACATCCTTCGGCCCGGAATGCCCGTCGTCGAGCAGCGGCTCGACATATCGAGCGGAAGGATCGCTCGCCTCGTCCTCGTGCAACATCCGGCGCAACCGCTTTCCGGCGCCGGCGTCTGGCCCATGCGCACACAGCTCGTACTTTGGACGCACGATCAGGCGCCGCGCTTTCTGCCGGTCGGGATTCACGCCGAGACGACGCTGGTTGCTGCGGCCACCGGGGCCGCGGCCCCCGACTTCGTCTTCGCCAACGCGAACGACAACGCGTACGGCCTCGTCATGCTCGACGACCGTAGCGCGGCGTGGCTCGAAGGGCACATCGGCGAAGTAAGCGACACGTTTCTGCGCGCCATGCTTTGGGGCGCGCTCTGGGATCTCGTGCGCGACGCTCGCCTGTCGCCGGAGCGATTCATCGCCGCCGCGACGCGGGAGCTACCGATGGAGCGGGACGAGCAGGTAGCAGCCGGTATCGTTACGCGTCTCGGGCGCGCAACATCCGGCTACCTCTCCCGCGCGCAGCACGATTCGCTCATCGGCGCGGTGGAGCGCGTGCTGCTTGCCGGCGCGTCGGACGCCACCCGGCCGTACGGCATGCGCAAGAGCCAACTCGACGCGTACATCGGAATCGCGTCGACCGCCGGCGCGCTGGCACGACTCGCCGCCTGGCTCGACAGCACGTCCACGGCGGGCACTCGGCTGCGAGAACCGACGCGCTGGTCGATCATCACGCATCTCGTCGAGCGCGGGGCGCCGAACGCGAGCGCGCTGATCGCGCGCGAGGAGCGCGCCGACACGACGACCAACGGCCGCCGGAGCGCCTTCGTCGCCGGCGCCGCCGAGCCGAGCGCAGCGGTCAAACAGCGCTACTTTAGCCGCTATTTTGGCGACTCGACGCTCAACGAGGACTGGGCGACGGCGAGCCTCCGGGCCTTCAATGCGCCGGACCAGTCGTCGATCACGCTGCCCTATCTCGTCCCGGCGCTCGACAGCCTGCCGTGGATCCAGCGGAGCCGCCGCATCTTCTTCCTCGGCTCGTGGCTCGGCGGGTTCATCGGCGGGCAGCGCTCACCCGCCGCGCTCGCCGCCATCGATGCGTTTCTCGCACAGCGGCCGTCGCTGCCGCTCGACTTGCGCCAGAAGATACTGCAAACGCGCGACGAGCTCGAGCGGACCGTCCGCGTTCGCGGGCGCTATGCGGCCGGCGAGCGCGTAACTCCGTGATCGAGAGATGGCACCCGCCGCGCACTCGCGCGGCGGCTCTGGAAGCTCGTTAGCGAACCTGGGCGTTCGCCGTGTCGTCGCGCTCGGCATCGCGCCGCGCGAGCCACATTGGCGTCACGACGCACTGGTCGAAGTCGGCGCCACGGCAACTCGACTTCGCCGATTGCACGACCTGGCGGCGGACGACGTCGGGATAGCTGTGACAGTTTCGCGTGTTGCGGCCGTGCACACAGCCGTTGTAGCCCAACAGCGCGCGGCGCCAGGCGGCGTCGCGGTCGTCGACCAGCGACGAGGCTTTCTCGACGACCCAGCTCAGAATGAAGATTCCATACTTCAGGTTCGTGGAATCAGCGTGGATGTTCGTGCCGAACTTGCGGCCGAGCGCGCTGCGCCAGGGCTTGGGATAGACCTGCATCAGGCCAATGGCGCCGATGTGCGAGCGCGCCGACGACTTGAGCTCGTCGTTCTCGGTGAGCATCACGCCGAGCACGAGCGCGGGGGGCAGCCGGTGCGTGTACGCTTCGCGCACCGCGACGTCGGCCAGCGCTCTCGCCCGCTCGACCGATACCTTGCCGGTTCGCACCAGGTCCATTGTGAACAGCTCGCGATCGAGCAGGAAGCGCGGCGACTTCAGCGCTTCCTCGACGGACGCGCTCGTCCACGGCGCGCGTTCATCGGCCGCCGAGTCCACGTAGGCGTGGTCGATGAGCTGCGCGGCCACCGGGCCGCGACTCACATAGTACGGCCGGCTGACGCGCGCCGCGACGACGATCGTCGCCGCGGCACCGATAGCCAGACCGATCTGCGACCAGACCGAGCGCATGGACAGATTGAGGCCCTCCAAGCGAGCAGCGGGGGAAAGGGCGGGAGGAAGCGCGGCCCGAGCGGCCCCGGCAGTTCCTCACCCAACGTCGTACCGGGCACGCAGCACGGGAGTTCCCGGTGCGCGCGCCCCTGGTGATTCGAGCGTTCAATTGTAGACGCGAACAACGCCAGAGCTGTCACGCTAGCACGCTGAATCGAGGCACGCAACCTGAACCGTACGTTTTTTCGGACGCTCCGGCATCCTTTTTGTGAGCGTAGGCACACGAACTCGAGCGCTCCGGTGTGCGGGCAGGATTACCGAACTGACTGTTCGACCGAGTGCCGCGCGCGGTCGCGCGCGATAATTCACAGCACCACCACGCGCTCACTCACACCATGCGCTCGCGCCCTCGCGGTTACCGACGTCGCTTCTCACCGGCGAAACTCTACGCGTCGCTGTTCGCTGGACTCGTCGTGCTGACGATCCTGGTCGAGCTCGCGGTTCACGCGGTGCGCACCGATCCGCGCGACAGCCGCGCGATCGCCGAGCGCGAGCTGGAGTTGAACACGCTGCAACCGGGAGAGCGCGCGCTCCGCACGGTGTCCGTCTTCAAGCGGCCAGCGATCAACTATTTTCGCGCGACACGCGGCCTACTCGTGCTGACGAACCGGCGCCTCCTCTATCTCGGCCTCGAGCCGCGCGATCTGCTCGCGGCGCCCGATCTGCCGCCGACCTTCGAGGAGCGCGATTTTCCGATCGACACCCTGGTGCGAGTGAGCTCCGGCCGCACTTGGTTCGGCATCGCCAAGGCCGTCGTCGTGCATACGCCGAACGAGACGCTCCGGCTCGGCGTGCCGTCGCAGTCTTGGCCGACCGCGGAGGCGCTCATCTCGACGATGGGAGTGCGCCACACGCGCGCGGTCGCGTCGAGCGCACAGCAGCATGCCTTTCTTGCACGCGTTGATTCGGAACGGCGCGCCGTGGAGACGGCGAGACACAAGCTCAAGTACTACGTGGTGCGGCGCGGCGACGCGCTCGGAAGCATCGCGACCATCTGGAACACGACGCCGGACCGCCTCCGCGAATGGAACCACCTTCCGAATAACAGAATTCGAATCGGCGACTCGCTCGTCGTCCGTCCCGCGCTCTAGCGCGTGCTCGCCGCCGCGACGGACACTACCAGACCGCGGCATTCGCCGAAGCCAATGCGCGGGTGCCGGCTTCGCTCGCAGTAGCCGCGAAGGGTTACCTCGTCACCGTCCTCGAGGAACGCCCGCGTCTCGCCATTAGGCAGTACCAGCGGCTGGGTGCCGCGCCAGGTTCGCTCGAGCAGGCAGCCGCGCGACTCGGGCGCGGAGCCAGACACGGTGCCCGTGCCGAACAGATCGCCTGGACGGAGGTTGCAGCCATTGCTCGCGTGGTGGACGAGCATCTGCGCCGGGGTCCAGTACAGATCCGCGGCGCTCCCCACGCTCACCCGCATCGGTGCAACTCCGGCGCCGCGCATGCGCTCCGTCGACAACAACACTTCGACGGTGATATCGAAACCGCCGCCGTTGGTGTCGTCTTGAGAGAACAGGTATGGCAGCGGAGCCGGATCGGCTGCGGGCCGGGGACGCGCGCGCGCGCGAAATGGTGCCAGCGCATCGAGCGTCACCACCCAGGGTGAGATCGTGGTGGCGAAACTCTTGGCGAGAAACGGGCCTAGTGGTTGATACTCCCAGGTCTGAATGTCACGCGCCGACCAGTCGTTGAGCAGGCACACGCCGAACAGATGCTCTTCCGCGTCGGCGATGGCCACCGGCTCGCCGAGCATGTTGCCGGCGCCGACGAAGAACCCGAGCTCGAGCTCGTAGTCGACGCGCCGGCTCGGGCCGAACGCCGGAACCGCGGCATCGTTGGCTCGGGTCTGCCCAGTCGGGCGGCGAACGCTCGAGCCGCTCACCACGACCGAGGACGCGCGCCCGTGGTAGCCGATCGGCACCCACTTGTAGTTCGGGAGCAACGGCTCATCGGGACGCAGCATCGTTCCGACATTGGTCGCGTGATCGATCGACGCGTAGAAGTCGCTGTAGTCTCCGATCGCGGCCGGGAGCAGCAGATCCACATCACGCATCAGGATCAGGCAAGCCGCCGCTGCGGCCATATCGCGCTCCGCGGCGGGCGAACCGGCGCGCAATAACTCGCTCGCCGCGCGGCGAAGCGCTCGCGCCGGCGCCCGTCCGAGCGCCATGAGGCCGTTGACAGTCTCGTCGTCACAGCACTCGATCGCGGCGGCGAGAGGGCCTTCGGCGCCGCGGCCGATTAGGCCGCGTGCGGCCGCTTCGGCGACGTCGAACACCGCGTCGCCGATCGCCATACCGATACGTGCCCGGGCCGATCCGCGGCGTTTGAAAACTCCAAAGGGCAGATTCTGGATCGGGAAGTCGCTCGCCGGTTCGTTCGCGCTGTCGACCCACGATCGGCGTTCCGGGGCGTTCGTCTCATCCAGGTCGCTCACGGCGCGCCCCACAGTTCGGCGACTCCGTCGACCGGCTCGCGGAACGAGCAGGATCCGAACGACCGCGCGGCCGTCGATCTCGCGCGCGCAATCGCCGACTCGCCCATCTCCCGGTCGCGCCAGCGAATGGCGGCCGGCCGGACGGTGAATGCATGCGCGTCGCGCTCCTCGAGAAGCCGCGAGGCTTCGTCCTCCCGAGCGCCCGTGGCAAGCGCCGCCGCCGAGAGGAAAAGGTTCACGAAGCCGAACATCCTGTTGGTCGGGGCGTCTGGCTCGTAGGTCAGCGGATAGGAGGCGGTGATGGGGTGATGCAGCCCGGCCGTCGCCTTGAACGGCAAGCCGGCCTCGACACAGAGGCGCATGAATCGGACGACGTTCGCCGTCCCCGGGAAAGCTCCAGGTATGACGCCGCCGGTCCGAAGCTTCGCCCGCACCCCGCGGCTCACGAGCACGGCGAGGAGTGGTTCCACCTCGCCGCCGGCTGGCAATTCGGTGAAGAGCTCAAGTCCGGCCGCAGCGTCGGCCGCTCGTTCGATCGCGTCGCGGTCGGCGAGCTTGGCCTCGACGCAGTCGACGGCCGCAACGCCGGCGTGTGCGTCGTTGAACTCGAGGGCGAACGCCAGATCGCGCTGCACATCGTCGCCGACGAGCACGGCGAGTCGCCAAGGTACGAGCCCGCGGTGCTTTGCCTCGAGTAACACGACCAACTCACGCAGCCGCGCAACCGGAACCACGAACCGGCCAAGCATCCATCCATCATCGCTTGCTCGGTAAGCGGCGTAGTTGTGCGCCGCCGCCACCAGATCCAGACCCGCCGGCGGAAATAGTCCCGCATAGTCGACGATTCCCGCCAGCAGCGCCCGGATCGCCGTCACCGGCGAACCTTCTTTCGGGTCTTCACGATCGTGCCGCGGCACGTCGGCGCCCCGCACCGGCAGACGTAGAAGCGCAGATCGGCTTCTGTGTAGTCGTCCTCTTCCTCGTACTGGTAATCGTAGGCGATCTCCTCGCCGGCCGATATCCGGCGCGTCGCGTCGATCCAGATGTGCCCGCGTTCGATCACCGCCTCGGCGTTCGGCGCGCACGAGTGGTTGATGAATCGCGCCTCGTTACCATCCCACGCCGCGTCGACGCAGGTACGGCTGTTGAGGATGAACAGAAAGGTGTGGTGACGCGCCATCGAGTCGTCGTCGTAGCGGCGGTCGGCCTCGGCGTTGGTCACCTTCTCGCCGGTGTACTCGACCATCCGCGTGCCCTTGGGAATGTCGCGGCGCGCGAACACGCCGAGTCCGTGGATCGCCGAACCGCGCACCTCGAGCCATTCGTTGACCGGACCTGGGCGTCCGGGCGGCGAGCGGCGGTGTCTTGGCTTGGACGTGCTGGGTGTTGTCGCCCCGCGGGTGGTCGAGAGGCGTTTGGTCCGTGCGGCCATAGTCAATCGATGCGGCGATGGATGATGTCGCGAATGAAGAGGTTCAACGTTCGCGAAAACTAGCCGGACCCAGTCGCTGCATGCGAAGCAGGGGCGCCGCGAACGACGCCCCTGCCTCGGTTCACTCCACGCACCCCGCCCTACCCACCGACCTCATCGACCATCGACCTATCGCTAGAAGTCGAGCCGCAATCCAGCGGTGAGCGCAATATTATTCGCCGTCGATCCGTTGATGCCAAATCCAGTTGCATCCTGAAAGTTGAACTTGCCGATGTAATCCTTGGCGAGCAGGCGCAGGGCGACACCACGCCCAAGCGAGAAGTCCGCGCCGACGCCGACGTTGCCAGCGAAGTTGGTCGCCTGCGTGGTGAGAATGGACGCGTTGATGTTGTACCGCATCGCACCCGCGCCAGCTTGGATGAACGGCGAGAACGGAAGGCCGCCCGCCTTCGAACCGCCGAGGCTGTACTCGAGACCCGCGTCGTACATCAGGATAGAGCTTTGCCCCAACGACCTGTCGCCGAAGATTGGAACACCGACCTGAATGTCCGCGTTCGAATAGCCGATGTTGCCGATGAGAGAGAGGTTATTGGAGAGCGAAAGGCCGACCTGGGTTCCGTACAGGACGCCGGGCGCGTTGCTCACGCTCGTACCGAGTGGACCATTGAGGTAATTGCCGAAGACCATGTAGCCCGCATAGGGCGAGAGGTGCAGCACGGTGCCCGGTGGCGCAGTCGACTGAGCGGCGGCGGGAGAGAAGGCGGCGAGCGCGAGCCCGAGCGCGAGCGTCGCGGAGGCCGCGGGCAACGAACGGAGAGTGCGCATTGGAGGCGTCGAGTGAGAGAAGACGTCAAACTGCTCGCCACTCACCAAAGCATGGCCGATACCGGGCCACGGCCGCGCGTCAGTGCGCGTCCAACACCTTGTCAGGTTTGCGCTTAGCCGTTGAGGCGCGGCCACGTTGCCGGGGCGGTTCGTCCGCGAAATGAGACGGGGCGCCGTCCTCGCGATGCGTCGTTCGGCCGCCAACGCGAGCATCTCTCACCTTCCAGCCGAAGCGGACGAGCGATACGCGTCCCGCTGCGTCTACCGAAATACCTTCGCGCACTAATCGGAGCCGCTGTGTCGTTCCCGAGCTCGATCCCGATCGCTCGAGACTCAACTTGCCTTCGGCGTTGATCACGCGGTGCCAAGGCACCGAGGTCCCGTCTCGAAGCGCGCTCAGCGCGTACCCGACGAGACGCGCCTGTCGTCCGAGGCCGGCCAACTTCGCCACCGCGCCATACGTCGTCACGCGGCCGCGCGGAATGCCGCGCACCGCGGCGTAGATGCGCTCGTGCGTTCCCGGTCCGCCGCCAGCGGCCGTTCGCCGCGCCCGCGGCATGTCGTCGGCCCGCGAGGGTCGGCGTCTACCTGCGACCGACCGGCCGCGACGCCGCGAGCTGACCGCGTTGCTCCCGCAACAGCGCGCGCAGCGACTGGCCCGCGCCGAGTATGTGCGCGCGCATCAACCGCGTGGCCGTCTCCACGTCGCGACGGCACACAGCGTCGGCGATGGCGCGATGTTCCTCGTCGGCCTTGGCGCCGCCGCGCGCGAGCAACACCTGCATACGGAAATACCGATCGCTGTGCTGATGGAGCTTCTGCAAGAGATTCATCGTGAAGTGGCGATTGGCCGGGGCGTACAGCGCCGCGTGGAAGTGCCAATTGAGCGGGCCCCAGCGCGTCGACTCGCCGGCGCGCAGCGCGTCGAGGAACTCGTCGAGCACTTCCATGGCGCGATCGAGATGCTCATTCGAGGCAAGGGGAATCGCGCGACGAAGGAGGTCGCATTCGATCTCGGCGCGCAGCTCGAACAGCTCGTCGATCTCGTCGAGCGACAGGCTCGCCACGACGGCGCCCCGATGGGGGCTGAAGGTGACGAGCCCCTCGGCCTCGAGTTGGCGAAGAGCCTCGCGAACCGGAATGCGACTCACCCCGAGCTCGTCGGCAAGCGCGTCCTGGCGCAGCGGCTCCCCCTCGGGGAAGTCTCCGCGCAAAATTCGCTCGCGGAGCGCCTCGACCGTCATGCCGGAGACGGTTTGACGGTGGATCGGCGTCAACGCGCGGCGTGTTGGCGGGGAGTACGACGAGGCGCCGTTGGGCGCGGGTACGACATCAGCGACGTGATGCGTCATGCGATGCTCCACTGCGATTGGGCCGCTCCCTGGGATAAATACTCTATCCTTGGTTCTACAGGGCGGCAAGAGACCGGCGCTGCCGCGACAGGGGAACCGCGTGCCCGGTCTTCCGATTCCGCGGTCACTGTAGCATCCTGTTACGGGTTTCAGCCCGCCCACCCGTCGACCGCATTCCACGAGACCGAGGCCCATGCTGCAAGCTCCAGCCGCCGGAACGGACATCGCGCGCACCTCACTGTTCGTGGCGCTCGGGCTCGTCACCGTTTATTTCCTCGTCGTCGTCGTGCGGGCGTTGCGGGCGAGCGCCGCCGCGGGCGAATCGATCAAGACGCCGCATCAGATTTCGCTGACGAGCTTCATCGCCAATTTCTTCGACACGCTGGGCGTCGGATCGTTCGCGCCGACGACGGCCGCGTTTCGCCAGTGGCGGATGGTGCGCGACGAGCGCATTCCGGGCACGCTTAACATCGGTTACACGCTGCCGACGATCGCCGAGGCTTTCATCTTCACCAAGATCGTGCCGGTCGACACGATGACATTGGTGCTGATGATCGGCGCCGCCATCCTCGGCGCGTGGCTCGGCGCGAGCGTGATCTGCGCGTGGCCGCGCCGTCGCATTCAGGCCGGTATGGGATTGGCGCTGCTCGGGTTCGCCGTGATTCTGCTGGTGCGGCAGCTCAACTTGACGCCGGGCGGAACGCTGCTGCAGCTCACCGGCGCACGGCTCGCGATCGGCGTGGTCGCCAACTTCATGCTCGGGGCGCTGATGACGCTGGGCATCGGTCTGTACGCACCGTGCCTGATCCTCATCAGTCTCCTCGGCATGAACCCGACGGCGGCGTTCCCGATCATGATGGGGTCATGCGCTTTCCTGATGCCGTTTGCCAGCGCGCGCTTCGCCCGCACCGGGAGCTTCGAGCCGAAGGCACTCGTCGGGATGCTCATCGCCGGCGTGCCGGCCGTGCTGATTGCCGGCCTGGTGGTGAAATCGCTTCCACTCTACTGGGTGAATTGGCTCGTCGTGCTCGTCGCCACCTACGCGGCGCTCAGCCTCCTCGCGGCGGCGCGACGCGAGCGGAACCTCGCCGCGGACGCGACGGCCGCGAAGACGCAGCCGGCGTGATGGAGCGTTGGACGTGGGACGTGGGACGAAACGACGCCGCGTGGAAGTGTGGGAGGTGAGCCGCGGGCATCCAACGTCCAACGTCCAACAACTACCGTGGCGTCGGGGGGCAGAAGGACTTGAGTTGGTCAGCGACGTAAGGCCGGAGCTTCGCCACGTAGTCGAGATATTGCTTGGCGGCGTCTGGCGCCGCTGAGCCGCCGCTCACGAGGTTGATCTCGGCTTCGGTGAGGGTCGAGTCGGCGAGGCGCGAGAGATCGCAGCTCTTCGACGCCGGTGCCTCCGTCGCTGCCGACTGGCTGACGGAGAGCGCCGATGCGCCAAGCAGGAACTTGGCCTGCGGCGTCGGCGTGATCCGCGTCGCCAACGTCAGAAAGCGCATGGCGCGCTGATAGTCGTCGCGCCTCTGCGTGGCAGTCGCCGCCTTGTAGAGCGTATTGCCGCGCGCCAACGCGAAGGCTCCCACGGTCGAAGAGTCTTCGCCGTTCTTGGTCGCGCGAATGGTTGCGTCATAGGCGCTATCGGGCTGGCCGACATCCATCTCGAGCTGCGCCAACTGGAGAAAGCCGTGCGGCAGCTTCGGGTTGGTGGCCAGTGCGCGCTTCGTTTCTTCGAGCGCGCCCGCGGCGTTGCCGGTGCCCTTGAGCTGTTGCGCGGCCAGCGCATGTAGCTCCCCATTGTCTGGAAACTGAGCCAGTGCGCGCGGCAGCGCCGAATCACTCTCGAGGCGCAGCAGCTGGATGTACACGATGTTCAGCGAGGCGTCATGCGGGAGCTTCGCGACTCCGAGCGCCGCCGTCGCGACGGCGCGCGCGGGTTGGCTATCGGCGCGGTAGGCGTTGGCGAGCCGCGCATAGAAATCCGCGTCGACCTGCGCCGCCTGGTCGCCAGCGAGCAATTTCTCTCCGGCGCTCACCGCGCCGGACCAATCGCGCTCGGCGAGGTGCACGAGCCAGCGCAGTTTGAGCAACGGCAGATTGTCGGGATGCGCGTCGGACCCGCGATCGATGAGCGGCGCCGCAACCTTGGCGTTCCCCTCGCGCGACAGTGCGTTGACGACCTTTTCAACGAGGTCGGCGTCGCTCGAGTCGGTCGCGAGGAGTCGCACCCACACGGGCGCGGCGTCCGCGGAACCCTTGACGTCGAGGGCCTGCGCCAAGTCTTCGAGCGCCACGGCGTTCATCGGCGCGACAGCGAGCGCCGCTCGAGCCACGTCAATCACGCTATCGGCGCTCACGCCCAACTTTGCCAGCGCGTTGAGCAGGCACACCCGCGCCGGCACCGCTGCGGGATACGCCGCGATCGCCGAAGCGGCGTTGGCAGCCGCTTCGGCGGCGTTGCCCGAGCGATTCGCGTTTTCGCAGAGACGCAGCGGCACGAACTGCCGTCGCGCTGCAATTGCGTCGCGGGCTACAGCGTTGGCCGCCTCGTCGACGGTCACGCCGTCGGCCTTGAGCGGCTGTGCCAAACGCAGGTCGCGGGTGAGCGCGAGCACGGCGTCGACGTGGACTTTGCCCGCCGTTCGGCTCACGGAGCCGGTGACACGCTCGTCGGCACGAAACTTCTTCGCCAGCTCTTTGAGCTCACCTTCGAGGAGCACTGGGTTTTCATCGAACCCGGATCGACGCAACCAATCGTCGATGTCGCCGCCCGAAATGACCTTGAGCTCGCTCTTCGAGAACGCACCGGCGAGGCGGCTGCGGACGATGTCACTTGCCCTCGACGCCATGCCACGATCGACTCCCGCGAAGGCGGGAACGACCATGACTTGCGTGGTGAATCGCTGCTGAGCCCGGAGTGTCTTGGGCGTTGCGGAAACAGCAATGGTGACGATGGCAACGGGCGCGAACAGAAGCTGAACGGTCTTCGAAACCGAACAAAACAGCATTGCGTTGATGCGGCTCGAGGGTGGGGCCCAGGCGAGGTGCGGCGTGTATATCCGACGTCCGCAGGGAGCTGTGAATGCTAAGGTAACGCGCGACCCCGCGCCGAGCGTTGTAAGCCCTGGAACTGCGCGGCGAAGGCGGCCCGCAACGCAACCCGGCCCGCACGAGGAGCATGCGAGCCGGTCTGAGCAAGTCACGGTGGGCGCCCTCACGGGCGCCGTGGTTTACCAAGTGCTTACGATGGTCTTCACCTGCGCGAACGAGCCAACGAGTCGGTCAGCCGACTCAGTTGACGACGACCTTACCGGTCATCGCCGCGCCGTGAACGGCACAGTGGTACGTGAACGTTCCCGACGTGTTGAACGTGCGGACGAATGTTCCCGTGTCCTGAAGCGGCGAGCCGTTCGAGCCGTCGTCGAACACGACGCTGTGCTGGACGCAGGTACCGGTGCCGTAGCCGCCCGAGCCGCCGCAGTCGTTCCAGTACCAGGTCACCGCGGCGCCTTTTGCAATCGTTATGGTCGACGGCGAAAAGAGCTGATTGGCGAGAGTCACCGTATTCGACGCCGGCGGCGGTGGGGGATTGGTCGGGTTGGTTGTGGGGCCGGTACTCAGGTTTCCGCTGCTTCCACCGCAGGCTGCGATGCACGCAATCGCCGCCGACAGCGCCACGAATTTCCACTGTGTCATGATTCCTCCGGGTCGCAAGCCACTCGTCTCGCGAACGAGTTGGCGCACGGGTGATCTGTCTCGTCAGTTGGGGATAGCGGGTTTCCTATCCGGTGGGCGCCGATTTGGTTCCCGGGCCCCTCCCCTCGACGGTCCCCGGCGGTCCGTCGACCCTCATGGCATCTCGATCACCGTGCGCGCGATGTGCCGACGCAGGCCGAGCGCTCGGATGTCGCTCGCCTTGGCCCCGCCCAAGAGCCTCGCCAGCTCGCTCAACTTGGCCGACGCATGATAGACCGACCAAGTGCGACCATCGAGTAGCGCCGATGGCCACATATGAAGCATGTCGGTCTCGGCGTCGTAGCGAAGTGTTCCGCGATACCAACTGGTGACGCTACGACGCCGAGCCCAAGGCATGTCACGCCAGAGCGCGGGCGCGGGGTAGGTCTGCCAGTGCACGCCGTCCTGGCTCGTGGCGAGGTACAAATCGCTGTTGCCACACGCCGACCCGCGTGGAAACGCGACGACGAGTGCGAGGTAGCCGCGGTCGTTCGGCAGGGCGAGGACGTCGAGATGCCAGACCACCGCACCCGGCGCGGCGAGATCTACCGGAGTTGGGGGTGACCACGCGGCGTCCTCGAACCGAGTACCGGGTTCGGGCGATGCCTCGCGCATCTCCACAGCGCTCGAGCTCGCGGTGCATCCCGCGACGCCGGCACGAACGTACCAGACGCGGGCCGATCGGTCGGGCGCGATGATGAGCGACGGCGAGATCGCGTCGTGGTTCGGCGCCTGGAAGGCAAGGACCGGCGTCGTCCAACGCCGCGCGTCGCCGGTCGACATGATCATGATCTTGTTGAAGCTGTCCGTGACGACGCGATAGACCTGCACCAGCCGATGCGTCACCGGATCGAACGCATGATCGGGGTCGGAGTTGTAGCTCCCGGACCCAGGATAGCGAACGACCGGGTTCACGACTTCCGGCGGCGTGTCGAGGACCGTGTCGTTCGACGCCATCAGCATCCCCGGATTCTCGTACGAGGGATCAGAGTTTTTATATGGCGTGTAGAAGAACCAGCAGCGGCGCCCGTTCCATTCGCCGGGCGGACAGGCGATGTCCGGGTGCACGGCGTCCGGCGACTGTGAAAAGCCGTCGGGAGGAATCGCCACTTGAGCCAACGTCGGGGCGACCAGCGCGTCGATGCGGTCGCCGAGCGAACGCGGGTCGATATGCGATCCGACGAGCGCGGACTCCGCGTGCGTGTCCGGCGGCGATGGTTGAACGCCGCGGTACGGTCCAGTGGAGGTCTTGGCATCCGCGCATGCGACGAGCACGATCGCGCCTGCGGCGGCGGTGAGGGCGACACGCATCGATCCATCCTCGGATTGGTGACGTGGGCGCGACTACAGCGCGTCGTGGTGGGCGAAGCGCGTCGCGAGAGAGGATCGTGTAATACGTCGCGAAGCGCGCGCGCGAAAGACCATGACGCGAATTATTCCAGAGTTATTCGATCGCGTTTTTGTATACGTGCGCGTCGACGTGATCATCGACACGACCAATCATCGCGATTGGCTCGCCCGCGCTCATCGCCGGCGAGACGACAACGTACAACACGGTGCCGGCGAGCGGCGCCGTCATCTCCGCGATCATCGCGCCGAAGTAGTCGGTCAATCGGCCGACGCGATCTCCGGCGTGCACGACTTGATCGGGCGTAACGTCGGGATACCATAGGCCGGTACCCGGGCTCGTCATCACTACCGATGCGGCGATCCACTTGGGCCGTTCGACGAGCTCGGGCGCGCCTGGTACCATGCCGAGGTGTCGCATGACGCGAAACGCTCCACGGACGTTGAGTGCGATCGCGTCCTCCGTCGGCACGCCGACGGCGCCCGCCTCCGTCGTCAGCGCGGGCTTACCGCGCACGTGCGCGGTGTTCGACGTGAACTGCGTCGCGCGGGGGTCGCGCGGCCGGCCGGTGTCGACGACGATGTGTTCGAGGCCAAACGCGAGGGCCAGATCGCGCGCCGCGAGATCGACGCGCTCGTTGGCGCCCAACTTGTTCCAATAGGAGTAAGGGCGAAGCGCCTCGTTGCCGTCGCCCGAATGCAGATCGACGAGAAAGTCGCAGCGATCGATCACGTGCGTCGTGATCGCGTGCGCGATCCGTTCGGATGTCGTGCCCGCGGGATCGCCGGGATAGACGCGATTGAGATTTTTCTGATCCCATGGGCCGCGGTAGATCGTGCGGTGCACGAAGGACGGGATGTTGGCGACGTGGACCAGAATGACAGTGCCGGCGAGCGTCGCCGGGTCGACCTCGGCGCGCACGCGTTGCAGCGCGAGAATGGGCGCGGGCTCCGACCCGTGCGTTCCGGCAACGAGCGCGAGGACCGGACCGTCTTTGGCGCCGGCGATCACCGTGACGGGAATGCGCGCGCCCGGATCGACGGCATCGGCAACGTCGATGAAGCCCGAGACCTTTTCGCCGCGACTGGCGGCGGCAGATCCGACTTGAAGACTGTGCGTAGTCATGGCGCGGGGGTCAGGGTGAAGGCACGGCGAGCGCGTGAATATGCGCACTCGCGGCCTCGCGCGCCGGCCGCCTTCCCTGGTCCGCCATGCCCCCGGCGCGTACTATCAGGCATCCCTTCGACGGAGCGCCCTAGATGGTCGGACTCGTCGTACTCGGCGTCGTCGTCATCGCCGGCGTCCTGGTCTTGACCAGCTCGATCAAGATCATCGGCCAGGCCGAAGTCATGGTCATCGAGCGATGGGGCCGCTTCAATCGCGTGTGCCGGTCGGGGCTCAACGTATTGATCCCATGGATGGAGCGGCCGCGCACGATCGACGTGCGCTACTTCGAGGCCGATCCGGGCGGAGTCAAACGCGTCACGTCGGGCTCGACGGCCCGCATCGACCTGCGCGAGCAGGTGTTGAGCTTTCCCAGCCAGCCGGTGATCACGAAAGACAACGTCACGATCGACATCGACGCGGTTCTCTACTATCGGATCGCCGATCCGCAGAAAGCGGCGTACGCGATTCAAAACCTCCCGTTCGCCCTCGAGACGCTCACCCGCACCACGCTCCGCAACATCGTGGGCGACATCGAGCTCGATCAGACACTCGCCAGTCGCGACATGATCAACAAGCGGATGCGCGAGGTGATCGAGGAGGCGTCGATCGGGTGGGGCGTCGACGTGACGCGTGTCGAGCTGCAGGCGATCGAACCGCCGAGGGACATCCAGCAGTCGATGGAGCTGCAGATGCGCGCCGAGCGAGAGCGCCGCGCGGCGGTCACGAACGCCGAGGCGTCCAAACGCGCGGCGATTCTCGAAGCGGAGGGCGTGCAGCAATCGCAAGTGAGTCGCGCGCAGGGCGAGGCCGAAGCGGCCGTGCTCCGCGCGAAGGGGCTCGCCGAAGCCCGGCTCGCGATGGCAGACGCCGAGGCGCAGGCGCTGCAGCGCATCGCGGCGTCGCTGCCGGACGGCGACGCCGCGATGTATCTGCTCGGCATCAAGTATCTGGAGGCCCTTCCAC
>JBIOHX010000045.1:0-16498 GCA_044449465.1 Gemmatimonadales bacterium
GGCGAGCATCTCGCGTGGATCGGCCCGGTGTCGCGCGGCAGACCGGGTGGGAGCGGCGTCGTCGTTGCGGACCGCACGCGCGCGTGGGCTCCAAGTGCGGTCGGGATTGCCGGCGCGGATGCGGAGAGCGCCACGGAGATCGCGTGGTCGCGCGACGGGCGGTTGCTCGCCGTGTTGGCGACGAGCAACCGCGGCGTGCCGACGATCTTCACGGTGCACGCCGACGGGAGCGACGCGCGACGCGTGCTGGCGACGAGCGGCTCGGTGCACGATGTGCGGTGGTCGCCGGACGGCGCGCACCTGGCGATGCTCTACTCCACGGCATCGGAGGAGGCGAACAGTCCCGTGGCGGCCACGCCACGCGATACCGGCGTGATGGACACGCACATCGATCGCCAGCATCTCGCCGTGATCGATGTGGCCAGCGGCGCAATCAAGCCCGTGTCGGCCGCCGATCTATACATCTATGAGTACGACTGGTCGCCGAACGGGAAGCAGCTCGTCGTGAGCCAAGCGCGCGGTTCGGGGAACAACAATTGGTGGGTGGCGCGGCTGTCGATCATCGACGCGGCGACGGGAGCGATTCACGAGCTCGCCGCGCCGAAAACACAGATCGCCGATCCGCATTGGTCGCCCGACGGAACGCAGGTCGCTTACATCGGCGGGTTGATGAGCGACCAAGGGGTCACGGGCGGGGACCTGTACGTCGTCCCCGCGAGCGGGGGGGCGCCGCGCGATGTCACGCCGGCGACCACGAGCTCGATCGCGTCATACACCTGGACGGGTCCGTCGACGGTGCTCGCCGCAGCGTATGCGCAGGGCGAGTCGCAGTTCGCGACCGTCGACGCCAAGACGGGTGCATACTCGCCAATCTGGTCCGGCGACGAGAACACCTCGCGCGGTGCGCAGTTCGGCGTGACCGGCGGGTCGGCGACGGCAAACGGCGCGACCGTGGCCGTGGTGCGAGAGTCATTCGCGATGCCGCCGGAAGTGTGGATCGGTGCGCCGGGCAAGTGGGCGCAGGTGACGCATGTGAACGACGGCGTGAAGCCGATCTCGGGGAAGGGGGTGAGCGTCCGCTGGAAGAGCGATGCGTTCGACGTCCAGGGTTTTCTCATCTACCCGCTCAACTTCGACGCGTCGAAGAAGTATCCGATGATCGTTCAGGTGCACGGCGGCCCGTCGTCGGCGGTGCGTCCGGCGTTCCTCGGTCCGGACTCGTATGAGGCGGCGGAATCGCAGCACGGGTACTTCGTCTTCCTGCCCAACCCCCGAGGCAGCTATGGCCAAGGGGAGGCCTTCACGCGCGCCAACGTGCAAGACTTCGGGCACGGCGACCTCAAGGACATCATGGCCGGCGTCGACGAAGTGGTCCGCCGCTACCCGGTCGACGGCAACCGCCTCGGCATCCGCGGTTGGAGCTACGGCGGGTTCATGACGATGTGGGCGGTGACGCAAACCAACCGATTCAAGGCGGCCGTCTCGGGAGCCGGACTCTCCAACTGGCTGAGCTACACCGGGGAGAACGGCATCAGCGCCTGGATGGTCCCATTCTTCGGCGCGACGGCGTACGAGGACAAGGCGGTGTACGACAAGAGCTCGCCGATCAACTATATCGATAACGCCAAGACGCCGACGCTGCTCGTGGTCGGCGAGCGAGACGCCGAGTGCCCGGCGCCGCAATCGTTCGAGTTCTGGCGGGGGCTTCAGCACGCGGGCGTGACGACGCAGCTGGTCGTCTACCCGGATGAGGGCCACCACTTCGTGAACCCGATACATGTGCGCGACGTGCGCGACCGGACCATCAAGTGGATGGACCGATACCTGAAAGGGCCGAACGCGTAGCTATCGCGTCCATTCAGGCGATCAGGAGGGTGGAACGGGGAATGCGGTAACGGCAGTGGGGGGTGTGGTGCGCGGCATAGTGCCGAGTTCGGCTCCCCAACCGAACTGATCGACCAACCAAACCCCACGCCGCCTCGGCCGTGGTGGTCTACCGCCCATCGCCGTCGCTAGGGGACGGTCAGGAGTATTCGGCATGGCCTCGACGCAAGCCGCGGAACTGAACGGACAGCATCCGATCCAGCCCGAACGCGCGCTCGACGTCCTGCACGGCAGCGTAGACCAGTCCGCTGGCGAGCCGGAGCACACCCACAAAGTGCAGTTCTACGACGATGAGGGCTTTCTTGCGTCCGTCGTCGCCGAGTTCATCGCGGGCGGACTTCGTAACGGGCAGCCGGCGATCATCATCGCCACCGACGCGCACATCGAGGCGTTTCGGACGCAGCTTCGGCAGGGCGGCCTCGACCCCGTCGCGGCGCGGCGCGCCGGGCAGCTCCAGCTTCACGACGCCAGGCAGACCCTCATGAAGTTCATGAGCGACGAGATGCCCGACGAGGGGCGCTTCAAGGCGGTCGTTGGAAGCTTGATCGAACGGACCCTCGCGCGGCGGGCGGGCGCCTCGGTCTACGCGTACGGCGAGATGGTCGACCTGTTGTGGAAGGATGGCAACACCGAGGGCGCGATTCGGCTGGAAAAGCTCTGGAACGATTTGGCCGACGAATATGACTTCGCGCTGCTCTGCGCCTACTCGATGGGAAATTTCTGCCGAGCCTCGGACAGCGAGGCATTCGCCCGCGTCTGCGCCGCGCATTCGCATGTTCTGCCCGCGGCCGGATATCTGTCGCTCGACGACTCCGCGCGGGCCCGTGAGTTCAGCCGACTGCAGCAACGCGACCGCGCATACGACGCCGAGGTCATCCAGCGCGAGCTCGTCGAGCAGCGCCTACGCGAGGCCGTGCTTCGCCTCAACGAGCGCGAGACCGACCTACGCGACGTGTTGGAGAACGCGGCCGAAGGAATTCATCTCGTCGGACCGGACGGCATCATCGAGTGGGCGAATCGCGCCGAGCTGGAGACGCTCGGCTACGAGTCGCAGGAGTACATCGGCCATCACATCGGGGAGTTCCACGCCGACGCGGCGACGATCGACGGCATCTTGAAGAGGCTCTCCAACGGCGAGACGCTGCGCGGCGTCAACGTCCGCATGCGGCACAAGGACGGCTCGCTCCGGCATCTACTGCTCAACTCGAACGTGCGGTGGCGCGAAGGACAATTCCTGCACACGCGCTGCTTCAGCCAGGACATCACCGCGCTGCGCAGCGCCGCCGAGGAGCGCGAACAACTGCTGGCGGCGGAGCGGTCGGCGCGTTCGGATGCCGAGCGGGCGCGGGCGGATGCCGTCGAGGCGAAGATCGTGGCCGAACAGGCGAATCGCGCCAAGAGCGAGTTTTTGGCGGTGATGAGCCACGAGCTGCGCACGCCGCTGAACGCCATTGGCGGCTACGCCGAGCTGATGGAGCTGGGCATTCACGGCGCCATCACCGACAAGCAGCGCGAATCGCTCGAGCGCATTCAGCGGAGCCAGCGCATGCTGCTCGGCCTGATCAATCAGGTGCTCAGCTACGCGCGTGTCGAGATGGGCAACGTGCGCTACGACCTGACGCGAATCCCGCTCGAGGAGACGCTTCGCTCATCGGAAGGGTTGATCATGCCGCAGATCCGCACTAAGGGACTGCAGTATGAGTTCACGGGCTGCGCGAGCGACGTGTGCATCTTCGCCGATGGGGAAAAGCTCCAGCAGATCGTGCTCAATCTGCTGACCAACGCGGTGAAATTCACCGAGCGCGGCGGTGCGCTACGGGTGCGGGCCGACCGCGTCGGCAAGGTGGTCAACATCGTGATCTCGGACACCGGCATCGGCATCGCGTCCGACAAGCTGGACGTGATCTTCGATCCGTTCGTGCAGGTGGACGCGAACTACACGCGCACGCGCGACGGCGTGGGACTCGGGCTCGCGATCAGCCGTGACCTCGCCCGCGGCATGGGCGGCGACCTGACGGTAGCCAGCGTGCAAGGCGAGGGTTCCGCCTTCACGCTGACCCTTCCCGTCGCGGAGGATGGCGGCGTCTAGTCGGCGAGGCCAGCCGCCTCGAGGTTGATGGCGCGCTCGGCGAGCTGCGTGAGGATCTTGTCCGCCTCGGCTTCCTCATTGAGCGTTTGCTGGAGGAGGTCGGCGTGCCGCTCGAGTCCGAGCTGCCGCGCGTACGTGCGCACGGTGCCGTAGCCGGCGATCTCGTAGTGCTCGACGTGCTGGGCCGCCGAGATCATGCCGGCGTCGAGCACGTCAGGCTCCGGCTTCTCCTTGATCAGTTCCTTGCCCTCTTCGAGGACGCCCTCCATTCCGTGGCACTTCTTGCCGCCGGGCCGCTCCTCGAGATCCTTGAAGATGCGCTCGAGGCGCGTCACGTGGCCGCGGGTCTTGCGCTCGTGCTCCGTGAACGCGCGCTTGAGCCCGGGGTGCGAGGCCTTCTTGATCATCTGCGGCAGCGCTTTGAGAATCTGCTTTTCGGCGCTGTAGAGATCTTTCAGTTCGTCGACGTAGAGATCCTGCAGGGTTTCGAGCTCCATGCGATCCTCCGGGCCTGGGCGGTTGGTCGGTGTCGTCGGGTGCCCCGAATGAGCGTCCGACTCCCCGATGGACAATTGGCGATGGTGGCGGGCGGGAAGGTTCAAGTTGTGTTCCAGGGTTTGGCGATCGCCGGGAACGAGTCTCGCACTCTTCCTCGATCATCTCGCGGCGGGCTCGTCGGTCGACTTGCTGCGCGTCATTGAATCGTCGAGCGCAAAATGAAGACAGAGTCGTTGTGGCGGTCGCACGACCGGCCGCGCTTTCCTCGAACGCCGCTACCGAAGGAGTTGGACGTCGCGATCGTCGGTGGAGGCATCACCGGCCTCACCGCCGCGTATCTGCTCAAACGATCGGGGAAGCGCGTGGGAGTGTTCGAGCGGGATCGCATAGGCTCGGGTGACACGGGCAACACGACGGCGCATCTGTCCCTGGTCACCGACACGCGCATCAGCGACTTGGCGAAGGAGTTCGGCGAGGGGGCGGCGCGGCTCGCCTGGCACGCGGGCGCGACGGCGATCGATCTGATCGAATCGAACGTTGCCGAACGCGGCATCGCTTGCGGCTTCCAGCGTGTGCCGGGATTTCTCTGTGCGCCGTTCTTCGAGGCGGAGTCGAGCTCTGAACGCGACGCACTGCGCAAGGACGCCGAGCTCGCCGCGCGCCTGGGGTTCGCGGCGCGGTTCCTCGAGGCTGGCCCGATCACGGGCAAGGCGGCGATGTCCGTCGCCGATCTCGGGCTGTTCGATCCGCTCGACTACATCGGCGGCCTCGCGTTGGCGGTCGACGGCGACGGCTCGATGGTGCGAGAACAGTGCGAGGTCGGAGAAACGATCGACGATCCGCTCGCGGTGATCGTGGACGGCGAAACAGTCGCCTGCAACGATCTCATCATCGCGACGCACGTGCCGATCGCCGGCAAGCGCAGCGTAGCGAGCGCCACGATGTTCCAGACGAAGATCTACCCATACTCGTCGTACGTGCTCGGGGCCCGGGTGTCCGGCGACTCGGTCGAGCCCGGATTGTACTGGGACACGACCAATCCGTACTACTACCTTCGTGTGGAGGCGCGGGCCGACGGCAGGTACGCCATCTTTGGGGGCGAGGACCACAAGACGGGTCAGGAGGCGGATACCGAGTCGCGATTCCAACATCTCGCCGACTGCTTCAAGCGTCTCATTCCGTCGGCATCGATCGAGAGCCGCTGGACGGGGCAGGTGGTCGAGACGAGCGACGGGCTGCCGTTCATCGGCGAGGTGGCCGCGCACCAGTACATCGCGACAGGCTATGCAGGCAACGGCATGACGTTCGGCACGATCGCCGGGCTCATGCTCCACGATGCGATAGAGCGGCGGCCCAACCCGTGGCGCGATCTGTTCGACCCGCATCGCAAGCCACAGTCGTTGAGCGCGCTCGCCACCGTCGTCACCGAGAACATCGACTATCCGCTACACTATGTCGCCGACCGGCTCGGGATCAACGACAAGGCCGGGATCGAGAACGTGCCGCGCGGTCAGGGTCGCGTGCTGATGGTCGGCGGCAAGCGAGCCGCGGTCCACCGCACCAGCGACGGCGAAGTCAGGAAGGTGAGCGCGGTGTGCACGCACATGGGCTGCATCGTGCAGTGGAACGGCGCGGAGAACACCTGGGACTGTCCGTGCCACGGCTCGCGCTTCAAGCCGGACGGCTCGGTGATCGGTGGGCCGGCGGAGACTCCGCTCGAGCCGATCGAGTAGTAGCGGGGGCGGCGGACGCGCGGCGGATCAGGCGAAGGTGACGCGCTCGCGCTGGGCGACGGACCATTCCGAGGCCCGCAGCCAGCGTCGCAGCGTGTAGAGCGCGGCGAGGAGATATACGCCGCTCGCCGGAATCCACATCACGAGTCCGCCTAGCTGTTGATCCTGGAGCGCGGTGAGGCCCCACGCTGCGGCGTGATTCGCGTAGTCGGGATACCAGGGCACGCGCGCGGTCGCCATCAGCGCTCCCAGCGCCGCGGTGTGCACCGCGGTGGTAAAGAGATAGATGATCGCGGCACCGAGCGCGGCGCGCCGGCGCGGATGAAAGACGCTCCACCAGAAGAGCAACGCGCTGACGAGGAACGACGCGTGCTGCGCCGCGTGCATGGCGTCGTTCTCGAGCGCACGTTCGAAGAGCGCCGGCACATGCCAGAGCCAGATCGCCGCCGCGTGGAGCAGCCAGGCGTCGAAGGGCCGCGTCGCGGCTCGCCAGACGGCGCGGCAGGGCCGCGACCTGATCACACTCGCGACGGCGCGCCGCGCGCCGACGGGGAAGGCCCGCAGCAGGATTGCCCCTGGTGCGCCGAGCACGAGGAGCGGCGCGGCGACGGCCATCAAGAGCTCGTGCTGGATCATGTGCGCGGTGAAGAGCCGCTCCGACAATTCGTGCAGCGGGGGCAGGAGCGCCGCCGCGAGCACGATGCAGCCCGCGGCGAAGAGGGCGAGCGTGCGTGCGCGCACGCTCAGGCGCGCATGCACGAGCCGAACGTGAAGATGGACGCCCACTGCGCGATGACGACGAGCGCTGAAATCGCGCTGATCGACAACCCAATGAGCGCGAGAAAGCGCGTGCGCGCGCCTTCGGCGCCATGTTCGTCTTCGACGCCGCGGCCCGCGGCGCGCCATTCCGTGAACGCCGCGGCGCCAGCGCCCACGACAAGCGCCAGCGCGACCGCCGGGATGATGTGCAAAACGGCGTGGACGTTGTGTCCACATGCCCAGGTGTCGGACGCGTAGATCATCTGCTGGTTGGCGAGCGCCGCGACCGGGCCGAGCAGCACGCCGAGCGAGAGCAGAATCAACGTGCGCGGGCGCCGCAGGTCAGCGCGCTCCCGGGCATGGGGCAGATCAGGCGACGCGAGGTCCGACATAGACGATGAGGTAGATCGGAATCCAGATGCCGACGGTGAAGTACCAGTAGAACGAATTGTCCGACGTATCGCTGAACGTCTTGACCGGCTGCCGGCGCATGAAGTAGAAGAGCGTGAGGCCGAGGGTGTCGAGGACGTCGAGGAGGAGCAGGGACGTATGAAAGCCGACGATCGTCCATGCCGCGCTGCCGTACGCGGTGGTATCCCAGCGCGTGTTGAGCGCCCACAGCTCCCACCACCGCAGCACGAGGATCGGCAGCTCGATGACGCAGGTGATCAGCAGCCAGCGTTTCACCGCCGCCGTGTCGAGGCGCGCGGCGGCTCGTGCCACGGTCCACGCCGGAATGAAGCTGAGGAGCATCAATGCGAGGTTGATCGTCGGGATGACGAGCCGCGGATTCGGCGTGCGCAGCGGCGGCCAGGCGTCGTAGTTCTGGCGGAGGTAGAGGTACGCGGCGAGGAGCAGCGCGACGGTCCAGCCTTCGATCGTCATGAAGCCGAGCGTTCCCCACCACATCACGCTGCGCTGCCCGAAGGTCACGCTCGGCAGGGCGGCGGCGTCGGCGGTCGGGCGCAGCGGCTTCATGCGCGCTCCACGATCGCATCATTGGGCAGCGCTACGATCTCGCGCTCGATGCGACCCGTGCTCTGCCAGGCCCAGCCGAATAGACCGACCATGGACAGCCCGAGGCCGCCGAGGACGTAGTAGGGCGAGAAGATCGAGCCGATGAAGAGGACCCCCATGCACAGCGCGAGATAGAGCGTCCAGATCGACGGCTCGGGGGACGTCTGCCGCGAGTCGGGCATCGCGTCGAAGGTCGACGTGATCAGCACCTCTTTGCGGTCGGTGCGCAGGCCGGTAACGACCGGCAGCTCGACGGCCGCTTCCCACAGTGGATGGCGGCTGCGCACCACCGGTGTGTGCAGAAAGTTGTAGCTCGGCGGCGGTGACGCGATGGCCCACTCGAGCCCGGAGGAGTCCCAGGGGTTGTCGCCCGCCGGTTCACCGCCCGTCCAGCTCCGCGCGGCGTTGATCGTGAAGACGAGCACCGAGAGCGCGATCGTCACAGCGCCAATCGTCGCGAGCAGATTGAGCGGACCCCATCCGGTGGGCGCGAGATAGGTGTACACTCGCCGCGGCATACCTTCCAGCCCGAGGATGTGCATCGGGAGAAAGGCGACGTTGACGCCGACGAGGAACATCCAGAAGTGCACCTTGCCCCAGAAGGCGTTCAGGAGGCGGCCGGTGACTTTCGGGAACCAGAAATAGAACGCGGCAAAGAGTGGGAATATGCCGCCGCCGAGCAAGACATAGTGCAGGTGCGCGACGACGAAGTAGGTGTCGTGCGCCTGTTTGTCGAAGGCCACCGATGCCAGCATGACGCCCGTGATGCCGCCGTTGACGAAGGTGAAGATGAATCCCAGCACGAACAGCATCGGGACCGTGAGCCGCGCACGGCCGAGCCACATCGTCGTGATCCAACAGAAGATCTGAATACCCGTCGGTATGGCGATCACCATGCTCGCCGCCGTGAACAGGCTCTGCCCCAGCTCGGGGAGCGGCGTGGCGAACATGTGGTGCACCCAGAGACCGAATGCGAAGAAGGCCGTGGTGATGTTGGCCATCACGATCGCCGTATAACCGAACACCGGGCGCCGGCAAAAGGTCTCGATGATCGGCGTGATCATGCCGATCGCCGGCAGAAAGATGATGTAGACCTCGGGGTGCCCGAAAAACCAGAACATATGCTGCCAGAGCAGCGCGTCGCCGCCTTCGGCCGGATTGAACCAGTGCATGTTCACGGCGCGGTCGGTGGCGAGCATGAGGGTGCTCCCAGTGGCGACCGCCGGCATCGCGAACACTATCATGAAAGCGGCGACGAGCTGGGCCCACACGAACACGGGGATGCGACTGAGCGACATGCCCGGCGCCCGCATCTTGAACACCGTGACGATGACGTTCACTGCCGCGCACAGCGCCGCGATCTCGGTGAACGTCACCACCTGCGCCCACACGTCGACGCGATGCCCTGGCGAGTACTGGGGGCCGGACAGCGGCACGTAGGCGAACCACCCGGCGTCCGGCCCAGTGTTCGCGAACAACGAGACGTACAGGAACACCACGCCGACGACGTACGTCCAATAGCCGAACGCATTGAGCCGCGGAAAGGCGACTGAACGAGCGCCGACCATGAGCGGCACGAAATAGAGGCCCATCGCCGTCATCATCGGCACGGCGAACAGGAACATCATGGTCGTGCCGTGCGTCGTGAAGATCTGGTTATATCGGTCAGGGCCGAGCAGGCTGTTCTCGGGACGGGAGAGCTGCATCCGCATCATCGCCGCTTCGATCCCGCCGGCGAGGAACATCAAGAAGGCGGTGACGATGTACCGCCGGCCGATGGCCTTGTGATCGACGGTAGTGAGCCAGCCCCAAATCCCCGGACGATCGTGCCAGGCAGCATCCAGCGCCGCGGCATCTGCGGCCAGCTCCCCCTCCGTAAGGGTCAGGGCGGCCGGAAGGCTCGCCGCGCCGGAGTCGCCGGTCGTCACTTGAGCGTCTCCAGATACGACACCAGCGCGTTCAACTGCGCCCCGTTCAGCGGAATGGCCGGCATGTGAACGCCGGGCTTGATCGCGTCCGGGTTGCTGATCCACGCAGCGAGATTGGCGCGTGTATTGGCGAGGGTCCCCGCAGCGAGCGTCGCCCGGCTCACGAGGTGCGTCAGATCCGGACCTACCGTCGCCCGGGCGTCGGTACCGCCGATGGTGTGGCAGAGCGAGCAGCCGCTGCTCATGAACACGCGGCGGCCAGCGATGAGCCCAGCGTCGGTCGGCGGCAGCGGCGGGGTCGACGCCGCCGCGAGCCAAGCCGCGAATTTCACGGGCGGCTCGGCGACGATGTAGAACGCCATCTTGGCGTGCTGCAATCCGCAGAACTCGGCGCACTGTCCGCGATAGATGCCCGCCGTGTCGGCGCGAAACCAAAGCGTCGATACGTAGCCTGGTATGAGGTCGCGCTTGCCGTTCAGGTTCGGCGCCCAGAAGCTGTGAATGACGTCCGCCGCGAGAAGCTTCACCTGCACCGGCTGTCCGACGGGGACGTGGATCTCATTCGCCGTCTCGATCTGTTTGCTCGGATCAGGATCTTCGTACAGGGCGTCCCACCACCATTGGTGGCCCGTCACCTGAACGGTGAGCGCGTGCGCCGGGTGGATCGCGAGCGCGCGGCCGACGGAGAAGTCATAGGCCAAGAACGCGCCGAGAATGAGGATCGTCGCAAAGATCCCGCCGGAAACGATGCGCTCGGCGCGCCGATGGGTTTCGGGCGCCACGTGCATCAACGCATCCGATTCGCGCGCGCCGGCTCGAGCGTGCGCGGCCCACAGGGCGAGCACGGTGACGAGCAGCCAGATGAGCAGGCCGACGCCAAACATCCACCACCAGAGATGCGCGACCGCGGCTGCCTGCGGCGACGCCGGCGCGAAGATCGAATGCATTGGTCAGGGCAGCGAGACCGCCGAGTTCTTCGGCTTGGCGTTCGGCGTCTGCGCCGGCGCGGGCTTGACCATCATGTGATCTTCGCGCGACGGCCGTGCGCCCTTGGGCGTCAACCCGCTGAGCGAACGAATGTAGGCCACGAGTTTCCAGATCTGCTCGGTCGTCAGCCGGTTCTTCCACGTCGGCATGCCGTTCGGGCGGCCCTCGGCGATGCTCGCGAAGATCTGGTCCGGGCGACTGCCGTAGATCCACACGTCATCCATGAGCGGCGGCCCCATGCCGCCGCCGCCGTTCGAGTGGCACCCGCTGCAGTTCATCTGTTCGAACAGCACCTGGCCTTCGGACGTTCCGTAGGCGTTGTCGTCGAAGGCGCCCGCGGTCGTGTCGACGACGAGGGCGGGCCCCGGCTGGAGGCTGCCGACGGTGATCGTCTGCCCCGGCGCCCCTGGCGGAGGCGCGCCGAGGTGCCGCGCTTCTCGCTCGCAGGCGGTGATGCAGGGAAGCGAAAGTAGTGCGAGGGTGGCGAGCGTGCGATGAGTCATTCCGCCTCCCGTGCGGCACCGAGCGGAAGCAGCGGAACACCGTAGGCGGTGAGAATGGAATCGATCGACGACCGCCGGCGCTCGATGATCGCGTCGAGCTGGTTTTTGAATGTCGAATCGCCGCGACGCACGCCCATGGCGATGTCGAACACGAACGGCAGATATGGAAGGTCGAGCTGCGGCCGCACCGGCACGATGTCGAGCGGCGTCGATGAGTGTTTGGCGAAGTAGCCGGCGAGCGGGCCCCAGGCCACCGCGACATCGACGCGTCCGCGCACGACCGCGTCGATGATGCGATCCTCAGGGGCCGGGCGGCGGTAGTCGCCGTACACCATGAACCCGACGATGTTCTTGCGGATACCGCGGTTCGCAAGCGCGTGCACCGGCGGCGTGTTCGCGAAATCGTCTCCGATGAGCTGCACGCCGATCCTGAGCCGACGGAGCGCCGAATCGTCGAACGACCGGATGTCGAGCGCCCGATCGTGCCGGGAAACGAACACATAGCTCGAGCGGTAGTAGGGTCGCGTCGTCGACATCAATTCGGCGCCGGAGCTCGTTCCGACGATCAGGTCGCAGGTTCCAGCGTTGAGCGTGTTGCGCGCGAATCCACGGCGCTGCGCCCACCAGGTATACCGAATCGGACGGCCCAGCTCCGCGCCAATGAGCGACGCGATCTTGTTCTCGAATCCGCCGCGCAGGCTGTCGGAGAAGGGGAGATTGTTCGGATCGGCGCAGACGCCGAGCGGCGCGGCACCGGCCGCGCGTCCGCGCGCCGCCAGTACAAACAGCGCCACGAGTCCGGCGGCGATCACGCCAATTGCACTGCGTCGTCTCATAGCCCGAATACGTAGAGCGTGCCGCCCTTTGCCGTGCGCGACGGGAGATCGCGCATGGCGTTGACGAAGCCAAGCGCTGCCGAGGAATCGCGCGCGTCGAGGCCACCGGCGACGATGGCGCCCGACCAACCGCCGACCCCGGAGAGCACGGCGACGTATTGATGTCCGTCCGGGCCGCGGTAAGTGATGGGCTGGCCGATGATTCCCGAGCCGGTCTTGAATTGCCAGAGGAGCGCGCCGGTACGAGCGTCGACGGCCTTGAACCACCCGTCCATGGTGCCGTAGAACGCCACATCGCCCGCGGTGACGACCGTCCCGCTCCACACCGGGAGGTCTTCTTTGATCGACCAGACTTCGCGGCCGGTAGCCGGGTTCCAGGCTTGGAAGACGCCGCGATTGCCGCCAGGGCCCGGGAACATCTTCACGTTCATCCCCACGTACGGCGTGCCGGCGATGTAGTTGGCGGCGATCCCCTCCTCGTCCATGCACAAGTTCTGATGGGGGATGTAGAGGAGCCCGGTCTGCGGCGAATAGGCGCTGGGCTGCCAATCCTTCATCCCCGGCGACGCGGGGCAGATGTCGCGGACCACTTTGCCGACCACGGGCGCCTTTTCGGGGTTCATGGTCAGCACGCCGCTCTTGACGTCGACTCCGCTCGACGAATTGACGTACCCGTACGGCTGGGCCGACAGGACCTCGCCAGTCGTGCGATCGATGACGTAGATGTATCCGTTGCGCTCCGGCCGCACGAGCACCTGTCGAGTGCGGCCGCCGATGGGCAGGTCGATCAGAATCTGCTCATTGATGCCGTCGTAGTCGTGCACATCGTGGGGCGTCAGTTGGTAGCCCCAGACCGCTTCGCCGGTCTCCGGCTTCCGGGCAAAGATCGTCGTCGTCCACTTGTTGTCGCCGGGGCGGACGTCCGGGTTCCACGGGCCGGGATTGCCCGTACCATAGTAGATGAGGTCCGAGGTAGCGTCGTAGGAGATCCAACCCCACATCGTACCGCCGCCGATCTTCCACATGTCCGGCGGCCAGGTCGAGACGCCGAGGTCCGCGCCCCGATCCTTGGCGTAGAAGGCCTTGAATGACGGTCCAATCAACAGGTCCTTGTCGGGGCCGGTGTGATCGGCCGTCCAGACGACCTTGCCGGAACCCTCATCGAGGCCTTTGAGCCAGCCACGCACGCCCATTTCTCCGCCCGAGTCGCCAACGAGCACGCGCCCCTTCACGACGAGCGGCGCCATCGTAATCGTCTCGCCGATCTGGATGTCGCCGACCTTGGTGTCCCAGATCGGCTTGCCAGTTGCGGCGTCGAGCGCGATGGTGTGGTCGTCGAGGGTGTTGAAGAAGATCTTCCCGTCGTCGTAGACCACGCCGCGGTTCACGACGTCGCAGCAGGCGACGCCCTGCGATGCGGCCTCCGGCTTGGGATTGTACTGCCACTTGATCGGGAGGCCCGGCTTCGTGAGGTCGAGCGCGTAGACGATGTTGGGGAAGGGCGTGATGACATACATCGTTCCGCCGGCGACGATCGGCGCCGCCTCGTGTCCGTGCACCGTTCCGGTCGAGAAGGTGGCGACGACCCGAAGATGGCCGACGTTGTTGGCGTTGATCTCCGACAGTGCGCTGAACCGCGTCGACGCGAAATCCTTGGCCGGGCGCACCCATTGCCCGTCGTCGGCAGCGAGGGGGACGGTGCCAGACGCCGGCGCGGGGCCCCGCTCCGCAGTCACGCTTTTGGTCGCGTGGGACGGTTCCGGGTGACAGGACGCGAGCGCGCTGCTCAGGCCCGCGGCGAGCGCGATCGGCCACGCCGCTCGCACGACCTCCACCAGCGTCACTCTAGGACGGAGCCCGTACATGTCGTGTCGTCTCATTGGTGGTCGATCCTGAGGCGACCGGATCCCCTAGCATGATCCGTTCCGACCAACGCGGGCGAAGCGAACCGTCGTTAGCGGTTGAACGGGGAGGGGGCGTGCGACTTGCACGCTCGGTCGAAGCCCAATGGAGAGCCGCGACGGACGATGGATCGCCGTCACCGGCGAGACGAGCAACAGCGTCTCGATCATCGACGCGACGCGTCGCAAGGTGGTCGACAACCTGCTGGTCGACTTGCGCCCGCGCGCGGCCGTCTTCTCTCCCGACGGCGATCTCGCCCGATAGCCGCTTCATATATACCGCGAACGGCATGTCGAACGACGTTACGGTTGTGGACGCCTCGAAGAGCCGGATAGTGGCGCGAATCCCGGTGGGTCAGCGGCCCTGGGGCATTGCGCTCGCGAACTGAAGGCGCCGCCGTGGCGGCCGAACGCGACCCCGCATCATTTTTCTGAATGGGCAACGAACTCGATAGCACAGTCAAAGATGAGCTTGGCGTCATGCACCGGCTTCTCGTCGACCGGGTGCTCGACTACGCCATCTTCGCGCTCGACGTGCACGGCCACGTGCTGAGCTGGAACGACGGCGCGGAGCGGCTCAAGGGCTATCGCCCGCAAGAGATCATCGGCAAGCATTTCTCGATGTTCTACACGCCAGAGGCCATCGCCGCCGGCGAGCCGGCTCGGAACCTGGCGCTCGCCGTCGCGAATGGCCGGACCGAGACCGAAGGCTGGCGCGTCCGCAAGGACGGCACGCGGTTCTGGGCCGACGTGCTGCTCACCGCGCTGCGCAACGACGACGGCGAGCTCCTCGGATTTGCCAAGATCACGCGCGACCTCACCGCGCGGAAGGCGGCCGAGGATGAATTGCGGCAGAGCGATGAGCGGTTTCGTCTGCTCGTTCAGAGCGTCAAGGACTACGCCATCTTCATGCTCGATCCGCACGGTTACATCGCGACCTGGAACGAGGGCGCGCAGCGCATCAAGGGCTACACCGAAAAAGAGGCGATCGGAAAGCACTTCTCGATCTTCTATCCCAAAGAGGACGTCGCATCGGGGAAGCTCGAGCGCGAGCTCGACATCGCGACGCGCACGGGCCAGTACGCGGAAGAGGGATGGCGGATCAAGAAGGACGGCTCGCGCTTCTGGGCCAGCGTCGTGATCACGGCGCTGCGCGACGCGACGGGCAAGCTCGCCGGCTTTGCCAAGGTGACGCGCGATCTGACGGAGCGGAAGGCCGCGCAGGAGCTCGAGATCCGCAACAAGGAAGCACTCGCCGCGAACCGCGCGAAGAGCGAATTCCTCGCCGCCATGTCGCACGAGCTGCGCACACCGCTGAACGCGATCGGCGGGTACACGCAGCTCATGCAAATGCAGATTCCGGGTCCGCTGACGCCCGACCAGATGGAGCACCTCGCGCGCATCCAGCGGAGCCAGCAACACCTGCTCGGCATCATCAACGACATTCTCAATTTCAGCCGTGTCGAAGCCGGGCAGGTGTCCTACGACATTACCCCGTTCCCGGTGCGCCAAGCCGTGGAGAGCGTGATCCCGATGATCGAGCCGCAGCTGCAGCAGCGGAACCTCGTGCTGCGCCGCGAGCCTGCCGCCCTGAACCTCCGTGTGACGGCCGATCGCGCGAAAGTCGAGCAGATCTTGCTCAATCTCCTATCCAATGCGGTGAAATTCACCCCAGCAGGCGGAATGGTAGAGATCACGTCTGAGGACTGCGGCGACACGGTGGCCGTGCACGTCCGCGACACCGGCGTCGGAATCCCCGCGAACCATCTCGAGTCGATCTTCGCGCCGTTCGTTCAGGTCGGGCGAAGTCTGTCGAGCCCAAAGGAAGGGACGGGACTCGGCCTGTCGATCAGCCGCGACCTCGCGCTGGCCATGCGAGGCGAGCTGACGGTGACGAGCGAGGAGGGTGTCGGCTCGACGTTTACCCTCACCCTCCCGCACGCGTGAATGGGCGCATGGCAGCAGGTCTAATTTCTCTCATGAGCGTCGAGCGGTAGCGAGCCGCCTCGGAGTCGTCGAGTTTCGTAATGCGCGAGATAGCGCGCGTGCGCCGCGTCCGAGGGATATCGTTCACCAGGGTCGTAGGGATAGTGCGTCATCGCATGAAATGGGAGCGGCTCCGACGTGCCGCCATGCGCCGTGTTCAGATCGGCGTCCTTGATCCAGCCGTCGCTGTAGAGGAAGAAGTCGCGCGACCATCCGGCCGGCACCGGCGGCGCGCCGGCGGCGTCGAACTCGAGAGTCGTCTCGTCGCCGGGCGCCATCACGATGTACTGATCGTCCGACGCGAGCAAGAGGCTGTCGACGTCGCCATAGCGCGTGAACTGGCCGGCGATCGGCCGCCAGGGCGAATCCGTCGATGA
>JBIOHX010000046.1:0-16482 GCA_044449465.1 Gemmatimonadales bacterium
ACCTACTCGCTCGACGAGCTGTCGGCCGAGCCGCCCGTCGCACGGCAGCTCACGTCGACGCCCGGCGGGAAGTCGAACGCGCAGTTCTCGCCCGACGGCAAAGAAGTCTACTTCCTCGAGAACGGCCGCATTCGCGCGATCCACGTCGAGTCGCGTCAGGTTCGTCCGATCGTCGCCACGGCGGAGCTCGACGTCGACTTCGCCAGCGAAAAGCTCGCCGTCTTCCACCAGGTCTGGAGCACGCTCGCCGACAATTTCTTCGACGCGCACATGAACGGCGTCGACTGGAAGGCGATGGAGGCGAAGTACGAGCCGTACGCCGCCGCGGCGAAGAGCACGGAGGATCTTCGGCGCATCGGCCGGCTCATGATCGGCGAGCTCAATTCGTCGCACTCCGGAATGAACGGCCCGAGCTTCTCGCCGCAGACGAACATCGGCCGGCTGGGGCTCCGCTTCGACCGCGTGGCCTATGAGCGCGACGGGCACATGCGCGTGTCCGAGGTGCTATCGCTGAGCCCCGCCGCGCTCGCGGGGATCAAACCCGGCGATCTGCTGCTCGCCGTCGACGGTGTGGCGCTCGGCGCACGCACGAACCTCGACTCACTTCTGCTCAACACGATCGACCACCGGGTGACGCTGTCGGTCAGCTCGAATGCGGATGGGTCGGGCGCGCGCGAGCTCGTCGTGCGGCCGGTCAACCTGGCGACGGAGCGTGGACTCGTGTACCGCGACTGGGTGGAGAGCCGCCGCGCTTACGTCGACAAGATCAGCAACGGCCGCCTCGGCTACGTGCACATGCAGGACATGAGCGCGCAGTCGCTGGAACGACTGTACATGGATCTCGACACCCAGAACCGGGCGCGCGAGGGAGTGGTGGTGGACATCCGCAACAACAACGGCGGCTTCGTGAATCCCTACGCGATCGACGTCTTCGCGCGGCAGGGCTACCTCAGATTCACGCCACGCGGGTTCGCCACGGAAGCGGGGAGGTCGGTGGTCGGGCAGCGCGCGCTCGAGAAGCCGACGGTGCTGGTGACGAACATGCACTCCCTTTCCGACGCCGAAGACTTCACCGAGGGGTATCGCGCGCTGCATCTGGGGCCGGTGGTCGGGGAGCCGACGGCTGGTTGGATCATCTTCACGTCCGACGTCGGCCTGCTCGACGGATCGTCGAGCGTGCGCATGCCGTTCGAGCGGATCACCGACGAACAGGGGAACGACATGGAGCTGCACCCGCGTCCGGTCGACGTGCGGGCCGACGCGCAGATCGGCGAGAGCTACACCGGACGTGACTCGCAGCTCGATGCGGCGGTGGCGACGCTGCTCTCGCGGATCGCGAAGGGACCGGCGGCGACCGGCGTGAAGCAACCGTGATCGGGGCGTGACGGTGCTCTGTGCATGGCTCGCGGCGCACGGCTCGAGTTGCCTCGAGCTCGTTGCGGTGGTGTTCGGCGTGGTGAGCGTGCTGCTCAGCGTCCGTGAGAACATCTGGAGCTGGCCGACGGCTCTCGTGAACGTCGCGCTCTATTTCGTTCTCTTCTACCGCACCGGCCTCTACTCCGACATGTGGTTGCAGGCGGTGTACTTCGGCCTCTCGATCTACGGCTGGTACGAGTGGCTGCACGGCGGGGCGGGGCGGACGGCGCTCACCGTGTCGCGTACGCCGCTGCGGCTCTGGACGATCCTCGGCGTGGTCGGCGTCGCGTTCTGGGCGGTGGACGCGACGGTCATGGCGCGCGCGGCCGGTTCGGCCCTGCCGCATCTCGACGCCGCCACGGCGACGGTGAGCCTCGTGGCCCAGTATCTCATGACGCGAAAGCTGCTCGAGAATTGGGCGCTGTGGATCGGCGTCGACGCCGTGTACGTGGGAATGTTCATATACAAGGGCTTGTATCTCACGGCCGGCAATTACGCGATCTACTTCATGCTTGCCGTCGTGGGCCACCTCGCGTGGAAGCGATCGATCGCCGCGGCGGCCGGTGCGCCGGCGCCGGCCGCGGCGTGATCCGCGTCGTCCTCACCGGCTCGGAGTCGACCGGCAAGTCGACGCTCGCGGAGCGGCTGGCCGCGCGGTACGGAGCCGATCTCGTGCCGGAGTTCGTTCGCGGGTTCGCCGAGCGGAAGGGCGCGCCGATCGAGTTCTCCGACCATGGCGCGATCGCTCAGGGACAGATGGCGCTCGAGGACGAGCACATCGCGCGCGGCGGCAAGCTGCTGGTGCAGGACACGGATCTGCTGAGCACCGTGGTCTACTGCGGGCACTATTTCGGCGCCTGCCCGGTTTGGATCGAGGAAGCAGCACGCGCGCGGCGGCCCGATCTCTACCTGCTCTGCGAGATCGATCTGCCGTGGGTGGCCGACGGCGTGCGCGACCGCGGCCATCTGCGCGAGGAGCTGCAGCAGCTCTTTCGGGATGCGGTGCTCGCCGCCGGTACGGCGGCGGCCGTCGTCAGCGGAGTTGGCGACGAGCGAATCGGACGCGCATCGGAGGCGATCGATGCGCTGCTACTCGCACGCCCGTAGGACCGGTCGGTCTCGAGCGTGCAGCGCGGTCATTGTTCCACAGCCAACCTGCCCAGCCCCCGCCCCAGCACCACCCGGATCCGCAGGTAGAGCATCACCGCATCCGCTGCCAGCGAGACGACGAATCCCCACCACAGCCCTGCCGCGCGGAGCGGCGTGTGAAAGCCGAGCCAGACGCTGAGGGGCACGCCGATCACCCAGTAGGCCACGAGCATCAGGAGCAGCGGCGCTGTCGTGTCGCCCGTGCCGCGCAGCACGCCGGCGCCGACAGCCTGCCCGCCGTCGAACACCTGAAACACGCCGGCGATCGGGATGAGCACCGCCGCAAGCGCGACGACACCGGCATCGTTCGTGAACGCAGCGGCGAGCAGGCGCGGCAGGGCGAGGAATACGACCGCGGTGATCGCCATGAAGCCGACGCCGGCGATGTAGGCTGCCCGAGTTGCGGCGTGCACGCGCGCGTCGTCGCCGGCGCCAATCGCTCGGCCGACGCGAACGGCCGCCGCCGAACCCACGCCCAGCGGCACCATGAAGGTGAAGGCGGCGAGCGTGATCGCGATCTGATGCGCCGCCATCTCCGTGGTGCCAAGCACGCCCATGAGCAGACCGATCGCACCGAACGCGCTGATCTCCAATGCCTGCTGGCCGCCAATCGGCGATCCGATGCGCAGCAGGCGGCGGAGCGCCGGCCAACCAAAGATTCCGCGACGCACGGGGAAGAGCATCGGCTCGAGCTCGCGTCGAGACACGACGAGCAACAGGAGGAACATCACCCACCGGCTGATGGCCGTCGCAATCGCGCTGCCGGCGACGCCGAGCGCGGGACTTCCGAAGTGGCCGTACACGAACACCCAGTTGAATCCGCCGTTGGTGAGGTTGGCGGCGATCACGGTCCACACGATCGGCGCCACGCGGTGCATGGCCTGGAGGGTCTGTCGCAGGACGACGAAGGCGAGAAAGGGTACGAGTCCGGCGATCGAGATCTCGAGGTACGCCGCGGCGTCGCCGATGATCTCCGGGGGCTGATGCAGCGCGCGCAGCACCGGAGCCGCCGGCGCCATGAGCAGCGCGAACAGCGCGCTCATGCCGAGCGAGATGACCAGTCCACGCTGCATCGAGCGCGCGACGGCTTCGGTATCTCCGGCGCCGAGCGCCTGTGAGACGATCGGGTCGAGCGCCATGAGGGTGCCGACGCCGAAGATGGTGACGTTGAAGAAGTACAGATTGCCGAGCGCGACGCCGGCGAGCACGCGCGCGGACACGCGGCCGACCATCAGCGTGTCGACCACGCCCATCGCCATGAAACCGAGCTGTACGAACACGACCGGAATCGCGAGCGCGATCGTCGCGCGCAATTCCGAATCCCGGGCTCCCGTTTCGTCGCTACCTTTCAGTTTCATGCGCATCGTCGATCTGGTCACTGTAGCGGCACTCCTCGTCGCGCGCGACATGGCGATGAATCGACTTGGCGCGCAGGGCGCGCCGTCGGTCGACGTGATGGCACAGGCGATTCCGCTGGTCACTCGCGCCGATCCCACCGCCACGCGCGGGCCGCTCACCGAGGGGTATCTCACGCAGCCGGTGGTCATGGCCCACGCCGCGTGGGAATCGCTTCGCGCAGTAGGGACGTTCGACCTCGAGGGTCTCACCCTCCAGCGCGGTGAGCTGAATACCGGCGCCTATGGCGAAGGCTACGTGGACCGGCGCCACCCGCACGCGTACGTCCACGAGCTGCTGGCCGGTGTGGAGACGTCGCGCCGCGCGCTCCATCTCTCACTGTTCGGCGGCCGCGGCTTCGCGCCGTTCGGCAGCGACGATCCGATGATGCGCCCGTTCGAGAAGTTTCCGGTGAACCATCATCTGGCGCAGATTCTCGAGCGCGTCGTCGCGGTAGGCGCGGCGCGCTACGGTCCAGTGATCGGCGAGGTCGGCTTGTTCAACGGCGACGAGCCGACAGGACCCGGTGCTTCGCCCAACTTTGCGCGCTTCGGCGATTCGTGGGCGTCGCGCCTCACGCTCCTGCCGATCGGCGGCGCCGAGCTGAGTGCGAGCTTGGCGAACGTGACGTCGCCCGAGGTGCGTGCCGGGAATGGGCTCGATCAGCGCAAAGCAAGCGTCGTGGCGCGCTACAGCCGCTTGTCGGCGGAGCACTGGATATACGGACTCGCGGAGTGGGAGCGGACAGGCGAGCGGGATCGTGGATCGCTCGTGACGCGGCTCGGCAGCGTGCTCGGCGAGGGCGCCGCGTGCCGCGATGGTGTGATCGCCGCAGCGCGCATCGAGCGAACGGATCGTCCGGAAGAGGAACAGACGCTCGATCCCTTTCGCACGCCGCGTCCGCCGACCGATCTTTCCAACTTGGGCGTGTCGCGGTGGACGACGCTGACGCTCTCGCTCTCCGCGCCGCGGCTGGCCGCGGGCGTGATCTCGGGACGTCCGTTCGTCGAGGTCGCGCGCATCGGAGTCGCGGCGGGGAATCCGGCGGGAATCTTCAACGCCGAGTCGCGCTACGGCGCGAACCGGATGTGGATGCTGTCGGCGGGCGTGCGCCTGCGCGCCGGAATGGGGCACGATCGCATGGGCCGGTACGGCGCCGCGTTGGCGTCGTCGGACATGGCGCACATGGGAGGCATGCCGGAGATGTCGAGCATGCCGGCCATGCCGGGTATGACGAGCGACGCCGGGAGCTCGATGAACGCGGGGGCGGAGAAGAGCAGCCGATGCGCGATGTGACGATGCTCCGAGCGACGACGGTGGCGATGTTCGCGGCGCTGGCGAGCCTCTCCGCCTGCGGCGGCGACGCGCCGACGAGCGCGACACCGCCGACGCAGACGTCATGTCCGGGAATCGACTTCGGTCCCGCGCCGGCGGCGTTGTCGTTGCCGGTGACCGCGCCCGCCACGATGCAACTGCTCGGCGGCGGTCTCGACACCGTGCGCTATCAGGCGGAGATCGCGGTGCGCGGCGCGACGGCATATACGACGACGTGGCAGGTGCGCAACGGCGTCCAAGGCAACAAAGTCAACATCTGGGACGCGAGCAGTTCGGCACCGGTGCTGGTCGACTCGACGATCGTCACCGGCGCGATCACGACCGGCGACGTCGCGGTGAGCGACGACGGCAAGCTGCTCGTCGTCGCAACGGAATACTCCGGGGGCTCGATCGCGGTCTACGATCTGACCGATCCGCGGCGCCCGCAGCTGCTCAGCCGATTCTCGAACAACGACACCGCGCCGGGGGTGCACACGGCGGAGATCGGACGGGTGAACGGGACGCTGTACGCGTTTCTAGCCATCGACCCAACGGGCGGCGTCCCGGCCAAGCTCGTGATCGTCGACCTGAGCACGCCGACCGACCCCAAGCAGGTGTTCGTGAAGACGACCGGCAATCCGTTCGTGCACGACACCTTCGTGCGCGACGGCCTCTTGTTCGTGGCGCTCTGGAACGACGGTCTCGAGATCTGGGACCTAGGCGGTTGCGGTACCGGCGCATCGCCAGCCAATCCGCGCGTGTTGGGTAGCGTGCACACCGTGAACGGCGAGGTCCACAACGTCTGGTGGTACCACGACACGAACGGCTCGAAGCACTTTGCCTTCGTGGGCGAGGAGGGACCGGGGACGATCGGGTCGAGATCGAGCGGTGACATCCACGTCGTCGACGTGAGCGATCCGTCCAGCCCCAAGGAGGTCGCGTTCTACCACGTCGACGGGGCGGGAACACACAATTTCTCCGTCGACGAGGCCAATGGGGTGCTGTACGCCGCCTACTATAACGGCGGCGTTCGAGCGATCGACGTCCGCGGCGACCTCGGCACCTGTCCGGCGAGCGCAAAGGTTGGCACGGGCAACCCGGCCGTCATCCGGTGCGACCTGCGCCTGATGGGCCGCGAGCTGGCAGTTGGCCTGTTGGACGCGCCTCGCAGCGTGTACGTGTGGGGGGTGCAGTACGCCGGCGGGGACGTGTATGCCTCGGACATGCTGAACGGCATTTGGAAGCTTCGTGCGGCGAAATGATGCGCCGAGGTGCGCGGGAAGGTCGTTCGCAGGACTTGTTTGCGAATCGTAAATTTCCGTGCTCCAACGGCTTACCTGATGCGGGGCGAGCGCTCGCCGTGCGCGATTTTCGTTGACTTCCGCGGCGACGAATCTTAGTCTGCAGGTAGCGGGAGTCTCCTGAGGAGTGGTGCTGATGAACGGGTCGGTTGAACGCCTGCGGCGTTTCACGCGCCTGCTGCACTTAGCGGCGACGCGCCCAGTAGTCCCGGCGATGGTGGTCCTCGTGATCGGCGTACGTCCGTCCGATCCGAATCGCAAAGGGACGGGGTACGGCGGAATGATTCCGCTCGCGGCGCCGGCTCCCGCTTCCACGCCCCGCATCGATCCGCTGCTCGAGCCGCGTCGCGACGCCCGCGGCGAACGAGGCCGCGTACTTTACGCCGATGGACGCGTCGATCGGGTGACCGAGACGACGGTCCGCGCGTCGCGCAAGACCTGCTCCAGCCAACGGCTCGTGCAGAGCCGAACGAACCCGGCGCCGAATTCGTAGCGTCAGGGACAGCCACCGAGCCATCGACTCAATGCCACGCTTTCGTACCGCGGCAGCGGCAACGCTGCTCGTCATTCCGATCGTTGCGGGCGGTTTCCTGCTTCAGGAGCCGCCCGCTCGTGCCAACGCCGTGTTGTTCGACCAGGTCATGCACCTCGTCGCCAACGCGTACGTCGACACGCTGCCCACCGCCGCCGTCTATCAAAAGGCCGCGACCGGCCTGGTGAAGGAGCTCAACGATCCATACAGCGAGCTCCTCTCCCCCAAGGCGTCGGAGGATTTCAACCGCAGCACCGATGGCCGCTACGGCGGAACCGGCATGCTGCTCGGCCAGCCGTCGCCGGGCGTGGTGATGGTCGATCGGGTCTTTCCGAACACTCCGGCTGAAGAGGGCGGCGTGCACGAGGGCGATCGCGTAGTCTCGGTCGACAACACTGAGACGTCGGCAGTCGACTTCGGCAAGGTCTCCGACCTGCTCCGCGGGACGCCGGGTTCGCAGGTGAGCGTCGTCTACCAGCGTCCGGGAGTGGCCCAGCCGATCAAGCTCAAGTTCACGCGGCGCGTGATCCACGTTCCCGCGGTGGCGTTCACGCAGATGTTCGGTCGGGTCGGCTACATCCCGCTGCAGACTTTCAACGAGAACGCGGCAGAGGAAGTGCAGACCGCTGTCGATTCGCTCGTGCGCGCGGGCGCCACCGGTCTCGTGCTGGACATGCGCGACAACGGCGGCGGTAGAGTCGATCAGGCGCTCGAGACGTCGAGCCTGTTCCTGCGCGACGGTCAGGAGATCGTGAGCGTGCGGTCGCGCAATGAATCGAGCGAGGTGATGCACTCGAGCGGCCGGCATCTCGCGCTGGCCATTCCTCTCGTAGTGCTTTTGAACGGCGGCTCGGCGTCGGCGACCGAGATCGTGGCCGGCGCGCTCCAAGATCACGATCGTGCGCTCGTCCTCGGCACGCGCTCGTTCGGCAAAGGCCTCGTGCAGTCGGTGTATACCCTGAGCGGCGGCTACCAACTCAAGATGACCACCGGCAAGTGGTTCACGCCGAGCGGCCGCTCGATTCACCGCGAGCGGAAGCTTCTTCCCAACGGTGACTTCGTCGTCGTGCACCCCGATTCGGGCAAGGACACGGTGCAGCGCGCGATGTACAAGTCAGATGCCGGCCGCGCGCTGTTCGGCGGCGGTGGCATCCGGCCCGACATCGTCGTGCCTGACGACACGCTCCCAACCAAGGAGCGCGATTTCCTCCGCGCCGTGGCGCCGCAGGCGCAGATCATCAACGGCGTGCTGCAGGACTACGCCGTCGCGCTCAAGGGTACCGTGAAGCCCGACTTCACGGTGCCGGCCGCCTGGCCCGCCGAGATCATGACCCGACTCGGCAAGACAGACGTCAAGTTCGACGCCAAGTACGACTCGACGGCGCGCGAGGTGTTCGCCCACGACCTGGAGCAGCGCGTGGCGCGGCTGAGCTTCGGCGATGGCGCCGCGAAGGAACGCGAACTGTCCGACGACCACCAGCTCGAGAAGGCGCTCGAGCTGCTGGGGCGGAGTCCCACTCAGGCCCAACTGCTGGCGGCCGCATCGACCGCCGGCTCGCCGAGTCGCGAGCGGAAGTAAGCCGGACCACAAAGGGCGCGGCGCGGGCTCGCGCTGATATCTTGGAGTCGTGAGCGACGAGCCCGCGACTCCAAGGTCTCCAACGGCGCATCACCTGCGCGTCCAGCGCACCGCGCGCTACTACCTATTGGGCGGCAGCACGGCCGCCGGTCATGCGGCACGCGGGTCCGCGGCGCAGAGCGTGCGGACCATCTGGTTCGTGCTCCACGGCTACGGGCAGTTGGCGGGCGAGTTCATTCGCTACTTTGCCGACCTGGCGGATGACAGAACGCTCGTCGTGGCACCGGAAGCGCTGAACCGCTTTTATCTGTCGGCCCCCGAAAACACGTCGGCGCGCGATCGCGCTGTCGGCGCCACGTGGATGACGCGCGAGGATCGCGCCTCAGATATCGCGGACTATGTCGAGCTGCTCGACGCGCTCTACGATGATGTCGCGGCCGACGCCGCGCGCAGCGGCGTCGCGGTGAACGTGCTCGGCTTCTCACAGGGCGCGGCGACGGCGACGCGGTGGGTGACCCACGGCCGGTCGCCGATCGCTCGGCTCGTATTGTGGGGCGGGCTGGTGCCGCCGGACACCGATCTGACGCGGGGCCATGGCGCCCTGCGCGACGTGCCGCTGACGATCGTCATGGGCCGGCGCGATCACTACGTCGACGGCGCGGCGCTCGCCGCGGAGGAGGCGAGACTGACGTCCGCCGGCATTCGCTACGAGCTGATCCAGTTCGACGGCGGTCACGCAATCACGCGCGCGGTCTTCCCCCGGCTGCGCGGAGACGGTGCGGCCGCGTCGGGCGGGTCGGTCAGCGGCGCTTCCGATCGATGAAGCGCGCGAGGTCGCGCCGATCTTTTTTCGTCGGGCGCCCCTTGTCCTCGAACACGAAGGCGGGCGGCGCGATCTTGAGCTGCGCGGCGAGACGTTCGCGCGCTTCGCGGCTCGGCGCCGTCTCCTCGTAGAGCGTTTGCGCCACCGACGCCGGTCCGCGCCGTTCGCCGAGCTCGCGCACGATTAGCACATGCTCGTAGGGGGCGAGGCGGATACGGATCTCGTCACCTTGCTTGACCATCTTGGCGGGTTTTGCGCGCTCGCCGTTGACCTCGACCTTGCCGCCGGCCACGGCGTCGGTGGCGAGCGAGCGCGTCTTGAAGAAGCGGGCGGCCCAGAGCCATTTGTCGATGCGGACTTGCATGCGTTGGGCGTGGGCGTTGAGCAGGGGCAGATCGCGGGACCTGAACGCGGCGGTGCTGGGTTACTGCCGGTGTAAGTTAGGGCCGCGGCCCGAGTGATCCGAGTTGTTTGAAGGGATCCGGATCGCGTCTTGCCCGCTGGCGGTGCGGCCGGTTCACAATACAGGGGGACGCATGCGCCGGGTGTCGATGGTGTTAGTAGTCGCCGGCGTGCTCGCCGCGCAGGCGTGCGGCGACATGACGTCGCCCCAGGGTCGGTCGGTGGCCGGCGTGTACACGCTCACCACCGTCAACGGCGTGGTGCCGCCGCTGACGCTCGGAGCGACGGACTCGGCGAGTGTGGATCTGATCTCCGGAACGGTGACGTTTCGCGACGACGGCACCTTCCTCGACGTGATCAACGTGCGGCTCACGGGGAGCGCCGCGGGGTCGGTGGCGACGGACTCGGCGGTGACGGCGCGCGGGAATTACACGCGCGCCGGGAGCACGTTGACGCTCGACCCGACCGATGGCCACTCGGAGTACCACATGACGGTGACCGACGATCTGACGTTGACGGAATCCAACGTCGACTTTTTGATCGTGTACCATCGGAGCTGAGCCCGCTCGAGCGGGGCCTTCGTGGGCGATTCGATAGGCCGGCGGAGCGGACGGGGCAGGAGGCTGGGCGAGGGTTGATTCGACCGCCCTGGAGCAGTATATTACTGACGCGTCAGTAAGAACAGCTTTATTGACTGCCAGTAACTCTTTGCCCGGCTTCTCATTAGCGCGTCACGCCGCTCCGATATGTCGTCACCGAACCATTCCGCACCCTCGGGCCAGGAGCCGCGTTGGCGACGGCTACCCGGGGAGCGTCCCGGCCAGATTCTCAGTGCCGCGCTCGAGGTCTTCGGAGAGCACGGGCTGGCGGCCGCACGCCTCGACGACATCGCCAAGCGGGCCGGCCTCTCCAAAGGCACCATCTATCTCTATTTCCCCAACAAGGAAGAGCTGTTCAGGGAGATGGTTCGGCACACCGTCGTCCGCCAGATCGAGGAGAGCGAGCGTGACTTCGAGGTGACGAGCGGTTCGGCGACCGATGCGCTCACTGCCTTCATGCGCCGCTACTGGACCTTTATCCGGTCATCGGAGTTCGCGCCCCTCTTTCGGCTCATCCATGCCGAGATCCACAACTTTCCCGACCTCGCGCGCTTTTACGCCGAGGAGGTCATCGCCCGCGGACACCGCCTCGTCGGGGCCATCATTGCCCGCGGCATCGAGATCGGCGAGTTCCGGCAAGTCGATCCCGCGGTAGCCGCTCGCATGCTCACCGCGCCGTTCGTCATGCACGGGCTGTGGTGCACGCACCGCGATTGCTTCGCCTCCGTCGCCGGGAAGACGGATGCGCAGATCCTCGATGAGCTGATGCAGTTCTACCTCCACGCCATTCAGGCCAATGGCGCGGTGGCGCCTGACGCCCGATGACACGCTCCGACTCTCGCTGCGGCAATCTCACCGCTTTGCCCATGAACGCGAACTACTCCAAGCTCATCCGCCTCGGCGCGGCGTTGTCCGTTCTCGTCGCGCTGCTCGCCTTCCTCGTACGCACCGCCGAAGCTCAGGCGCCCGCTCAGGGCGTGCCCAGCCGCCTGTCGCTTGGCGACGCGGCGCGGCTCGCCGCTTCGCGCACAGCGGGGGTGCTCAGCGCCGAGTATCGGGTAAACGAAGCGCAGGCGCGCGTGACGCAATCGCGCGCGTCGCTTCTGCCGCAGGTCTCGGCCGTTCCGAACTGGACGAGCCATACGCTCAACAGCGCGAGCTTCGGCTTCAACTTTCCGGCGCAGCCGGGCCAACCGCCGCTCCTCAATCCGAACGGCCAGATCATCGGACCGGTGAATCTGTGGGACTTTCGCGGGCAGGCGTCGCAGACGGTGTTCGACCGGGGCGCATCCGACCGGGTGCATGCGGCACAAGCCGGCGTCACTGCGGCTAGCGCCGATGTCGCCACGGCCGCGGAGGCGGCGGCGACGACGGCGGCGAATCTGTACGTGCGGGCGCTTCGCAGCGACGCGGCGCTCGACGCGCGGGCCGCGGATTCCACGCTCGCCGCCGAGCTCGTGACGATCGCCGGCGACCAGCTCACGGCCGGTGTCGGCGTGGCGCTCGACGTGACGCGGGCCCAGTCGCAGTTGGCAAGCGCGCGGGCACAGCTCATCGCGGCGCGCAACGATCGCGACCGCTCGCGACTCGACTTGCGGCGCGCGCTCGACCTGCCGCTCGATTCGCCGCTCGAGCTCACCGACTCGCTGGCATCGCTGTCGGTGCCGGCTACGGGCAGCGAGACGACGGCGGTGGATCTGGCGATGCGCTCGCGGCCCGACGTCCGCGCGGCGGATGCCCAGCTCGTCGCCGCACAGCAGCAGCTCGCGGCGATTCGTGCCGGCCGGCTGCCCACGGTCGGTGTGTTCGGCAACGACGGACCGACGGGCGTCGCTCTCAGCCATCTGCTCAACACCTATACGTACGGCGTCCAGGTGACTTGGCCGGTGTTCGAGGGCAACCGGCGGGCCGGCCAGGAACAGGAGCAGGAAGCGGTGGCCAACGACATCGACGTGCGGCGGCGTGACCTGCGGCAGCAGGTGGCCGTCGACGTGCGCGGCGCCGAGCTGGACCTCGCGTCGGCGCGCGAGCAGGTGGACGCGGCGCGCGAGCGCCAGCGTCTCGCCGAGCAAGAAGTGCAACAGGCGCGCGACCGATTCCGCGCCGGTGTCTCCGGCAACGCCGACGTGATCACGGCGTCGCAGTCGTTGAACAACGCCCGAACCGGCCTGATCGACGCCCTGACGGCGTATCAGGCGGCGCGAGTCGCGCTGGCGCGCTCCGAAGGGACCGTAGCACAGCTTCGTTAACACGCTAACACGATCTCACAACAGTCTTCCATCTCAACGCTCTCTCGACGACCCATCACCATGGCCACAGCTCTCAAGCAGGATCCTGAGTCGCATCCGCGTCCCGAAGTTTCTCCCGCGGCTCCTGCCGAAGCACCGGCCGGCGGCCGGCGGCGGATCGTGCTGCCGATCGTAATCCTCCTCGTCGCGCTCGGCGCGCTGTGGGGGTTCAAGCAATGGAGCTACGGCCGCGACCACGAGTCGACCGACGACGCGGCGGTAGATGGGCATCTCGTCCCCGTGCTCGCCAAAGTCGGCGGCTATGTGCAGTCGGTGACGGTGAACGACAACGATCGGGTCCGCGCCGACTCGCTGCTCGTCCAGATCGAGCCGACGGAATACAAGGTCAAGGTGGCGCAGGCCGAGGCGGACTTGGCGGCGGCGCAGGCGACCGCGGGCGGCGCCGGTAGCAACGGACAAGCGCAGGCGATGGTCGAGCAGGCTTCGGGACAGCGCGCCTCGCTCGACGCGCAGATCACCGCGGCGCGGGCGAATGAGACGAAGGCGAGGCAGGATCTCGCGCGCATGCAGGAGCTCGCCGACAAGCAGGTCGTCTCCAAGATGCAGCTCGACGCGGCGCGCGCAGCGGCTGAAGCGGCCGCGGCGAATGTCGTCGCGCTCCAGCGGCAGACGAGCGCCGCCGGCGGCTCGGTGGCGAGCGCCGAAGCCGGCGTCCGTCTGGCGACGGCGCGGCTCCAGGGCGCGCAGGCGGCGCGCGACAACGCGGCGCTCCAGCTCAGCTACACGCGCGTCACCGCGCCGGCGCCGGGCATCGTGTCGCGTACGCAGGTCGAGCCGGGCCAGCTCATTCAGCCGGGGCAGCCGCTGCTCACCATCGTCGCCGACACGGGAATCTACGTGACGGCGAACATGAAGGAGACGCAGCTCGCCGATCTGCATGTCGGGCAGCCGGCCCAAATCGAGGTCGACGCCTACGGCGGCGCTACGGCGTCGGGCTGCGTGGAGAGCTTGAGCGCGGCGACGGGATCCAAGTTCGCGCTGCTGCCGCCGGACAACGCCACAGGCAACTTCACGAAGGTCGTGCAGCGCGTGCCGGTGCGCGTGCACGTGACGCATGACCTTGGGCCGACGCGGCCGTTGCGGCCCGGCATGTCGGTGACGGTGCATGTGACGACGGACGCCGGGGCGACGCACTGCCCGTGACGTCGATCGCCGCCCGCCCGGGGCCGCGGCTAGTCGCCGCGGCCGCCGAGGCGGAAGACAAGTACGAATTCAAATATCTCATCGCGATCGCGGTCACGCTGGCGTCGGTGCTCGAGCTGATCGATACGTCGATCGTGAACGTCGCGATTCCCCACATGATGGGGAACCTCGGGGCGACGCTCGATGAGATCGGATGGGTTTCGACCGGGTACATCGTGGCCAACGTCATCGTCATTCCGATGTCGGGATGGCTGTCCGGGTACTTCGGACGCAAGCGCTACCTCACCGGCTCGATTCTGCTGTTCGTCGCCGCGTCGTTCCTCTGTGGCGCCGCGCGGTCGCTCGACGCGCTCGTGCTCTGGCGCGTGGTGCAGGGCATCGGCGGCGGCGCGCTGCTGTCCACCGCGCAGGCGACGCTGTTCGAGGCCTTTCCGCCCGAGGAAGTGGGGATTGGTCAGGCGATGTTTGGCGTCGGCGTAATGGTCGGCCCGACGATCGGACCGACGCTCGGCGGCTGGATCGTCGACAACTACAACTGGCCCTGGATCTTCTACATCAACGTGCCGCTCGGCATCCTCGCCGCGATCATGACGGTGACGTACGTGAAGGACGCGGTGCACCAGGAGCGCGCGAAGAAGATCGACGTCGGCGGATTCGCGCTCCTCGCGCTCTGCGTGGGATCGCTGCAGTTCATGCTCGAGAAGGGCGACCGCTACGACTGGTTCGATTCGCGGTTCATCACGGGCCTCGCGGTGACGTCGACCCTGTCGGCGATATTGCTCGTGTGGCGCGAGCTCACGATCGACGAGCCGATCATCAACTTCCGCGTGCTGAAGAGTCGGCAGCTCACCGCCGGAGTGCTGATCGCCGCTGGCCTGGGGCTCGCGCTCTACGGCTCGCTGTTCGTGCTGCCGGTGTTCCTACAGAATCTGCACGGGCTGACGGCGAACCAGACGGGCATGGTCATTTTGCCGGGTGCGCTGGCGGCGGCCTTCACGATGGGGATCGTCGGCAAGAACGCGAATCGTCTCGACGCGCGCGCCACCGTCGCGGTGGGCGCGTTGTTGTTCTTCGCGTCGATGTGGATGTTGGCGCGCATGACGCTGGCCAGCGGACCGGACGAAACGTTCTGGCCGCTCATTCTCCGCGGCGTGGGGCTCGGCCTCATCTTCGTGCCGCTCACCAACTCGACGATGGCCGAGCTGTCGAACGCGGAGCTGGCGCAGGGGACGGGGATGTTCAACCTGACGCGGCAGCTCGGCGGCTCGCTCGGGATCGCGATGATGGCGACGCTGCTCACGCGGTTCACGACGCAAAAGCGCGCGCTGATCGGCGAGCATGTGACGACGACGGATCCGGCGACGCTCTCGCGCTGGGACTCGATCACGCGCGGCCTGATCGGGCGGGGCATCAACCCGATCACCGCCAAGCAGCAGGCGCTCGCCCTGCTCGATCACCAGGTGCAGGCGCAGGCGAGCGTGTTGGCGTTCTCGCGGATCTACATTCTGAGTGGCGCGATTCTGGTCGCGGTGCTGCCGCTGTTGCTGTTGTTCCGAACGGGGAAGGGGAGAGGGATGGCGGGGCTCGCGCACTAGCTCACACGTCGATCGTGTACCCCCGCCCCCGAGCCGCGACGGGCCAGGTGGACTCGACCATGTCGCCGCGAACGCCGGCGACGATGTCGTTCAGGTGAACGACGATGCAGACATGGTTCGGGATCACACGCACGCGCTCGCCGACCTCCGGCCGCCACGCGGTCGATGAGAGATCCAGTATGCCGTGCTCCTCGGACATGCTCCGCACCACGACGTCAGGGTGCTCGAGGATGCATCCGAAGCCGTCGGCCGCGTCGGTGCCGCGCATCGGCTCGCGGCCCAGCGCTTTGGTGCCGGCGTCGATCACGGCCTGGCCGGGCACCGCGGTGCTGACGACGGTCGCGAGCACCGTGAGCGCGCAGTCGTCCCACCCGCAGGCGCCGATGGCGGCGGTGGTGCGATCGTTGTAGACGTAGGTCCCCGGCCGGAGCTCGGTGACGCCCGCGAGCTCGTGCGTGTGCCACATCGTCGGCGTCGACCCGCCGCTCACGACGCGCGGCCGCAGCCTGGCGCGATCGAAGGCGTCGATCGCCTGGCCGAGCGCTCGGTCGAGCGCGTCGAGCTTGGGCGCCTGCTCGCGGACCGGGTCGCGCACGTGACCTGGGTAGAATGCGATGCCGGCGAAGTCGAGCGGCGGGCGCTCGCACACGGCGCGAGCGAGCGCGATGGCGTCGTCGACGCGCGGCAGCCCGACGCGGTGCATGCCGAGGTCGAGCTCGACGTAGACGCGGATCGGCCGGTCGGCGACGCGCGCGGCCGCGGCGAGATCGTCGACCGCGGTGAGCGAGTCGAGCGCCACCGTGAGCACGGTGCGCTCGGGCAGCCGGGCGAGACGGTGGGCGCGAGCCTGGCCGACGGGTGGATAGGCGACGAGAAGGTCGTCGCACACGGCGGACATGGTGGCACGCGGGGGCGCCGGCGCCAC
>JBIOHX010000047.1:0-15878 GCA_044449465.1 Gemmatimonadales bacterium
CCGCGCGCCGCGCTCTCGCGCGGTCTGTCGGGCACTCGTAAGAAAACGCTCATCATCAATCTCCCCGGTTCACCTGGCGGCGTCGCCGATGGCCTCGCCGCCATCGATCCGATCGTCGCCCACGCCGTGGCCGTGATGCGCGCCGAGCGCTTCGACCACGACGACACGCCGTCCGGTCCGTGAAAGTCCTCTTGACCCTGCAGGACGTCGAGCCCGCGGTCCGCATCAACGCGGAGCTCGAGCGCGACGGCGTCGACACCGCCCTCGTCTCGCCCCTGGACGACATCCGCGCCGCCCTCGCGCGCGAGAAGCCCGACATCATCGTCTTCACCGGCGAGCTCACCGATCCCTCCACCGTCGCCATCGTCAAGGAGCAGCTCTGGGGCGGCGCCGGCATCGTCGGCCTGTCCGACAGCGCCGATCCGGTGCGCGCCGAGCGGCTCAAGATGATTGGGTTTACCGACGTTTTCATCAAACCGGTCGACGTCGAGGAAGTGCTGGGCGGACTGCGCCGCCTGCTCGAGCGCCGCCGGCTCCAGCGCCTCACCGGATTGATCGGCGAGAGCGACGCCATGCGCGAGGTCATGGTCCAGGTCGAGCAGATGGCGCCCGTCTCCAGCACGGTGCTCATCGAGGGCGAGAGCGGCACCGGCAAAGAGCTCGTAGCGCGCGGCATCCGTCTGTTGAGCAACCGGCGCAACAAGCCCTTCATCGCCGTCAACGTCGGCGCCCTCCCGGACACGCTGCTCGAGAGCGAGTTGTTCGGCCACGAGAAGGGAGCGTTCACCGGCGCCGCCGAGCGGCGGCTCGGGCGCTTCGAGCTCGCCGACGAGGGGACGCTCTTCCTCGACGAGATCGGCGAGATTCCGCCGGCCACGCAGGTCAAGCTCCTCCGCGTGCTCGAGGAGCGCGAGTTCATGCGCGTCGGCGGCACGGCGCCGATCACCGTGAACGTGCGCGTCGTCGCCGCCACCAACCAGCCGCTCCGCGAGCTGGTGGAGGAGGGTCGCTTTCGCGCCGATTTGTTCTACCGGCTCAACGTCCTCCGCATCTATCTGCCGCCGCTGCGCGAGCGGCCGGAAGACATTCCGATGCTCGTCCGGCGCTTCATCCAAGAGCTCGCGCGCGAGCACGACCGTGTCTTTCGCGGCATCTCGGCCGACGCCATGCAGGCGATGGTGTCGTACCCCTGGCCGGGCAACGTGCGCGAGCTGCGCAACCTGATCGAGAGCATGGTGGTGTTGGCGCCGGATCACGAGATCCAACCAGGCGACCTGCCGCGCCACATCCGCGATGGCGGATCGGCGCGGCTCCTGCCGGTGCACATCGGTCCTATAGTGCGAGCGCAGGAAGGTGCGGCGGGGCGCGAGCTCGAGTTCATCGTGCGCAGCCTCCTCGAGCTCAAGCTCCAGGTCGAGGATCTGCGCCGCAGGCTGGACGACGGCCGAGGCGTGGGGCAGGGCGTGGGAGCGCGCGAGGCGACGGGCTGGATCGGCGACGTGCATCCCGCGTCGCCGGCGCTGGTCGGCCCGGCAGCGGGCGCCGCTCCCACCGCGGTCGCCATCGAGCCGCGCGACCAGGCGCCGCCGCCGAACGTGGTCACGATTCCGCCCGGCACGAAGATGGCCGACGTGGAGCGCTCGGTGATCGAGGCGGCGCTCAAGGAGACACGCGGCAACCGGCGGCGCGCCGCCGAGCTGCTCGGCATCGGCGAGCGGACGCTCTATAGGAAGATCAAGGAATACCGGATGCCGGAGATGGAGTACGCGCTCGAGTAGTGCGGTTAGTGTGGCGGTAGTGTGATACTGAACCGGGGCGCGCACGCGCTGCGAACGGCGCGCATCCGCGACGAGAGGGCGCTATGAACTACCGCGTGGACGGCGGTGACTTGGTAATCGAAGATGCCGACCACAAGCTGTGTTGGCGCGGCCAACCAGAGAACCGGCCGGTCGAATGGGCAACGTCGATTCGCATTGCGGACGATGGGCTCGCCCTCTACCACTACTACCGCCCCGACCATCCGTATGGAGCGTTTCAAAACCTCGTCCGAGTGCGACCGAATGGGTCGATCGCCTGGCACGCGGAGCTCCCTGAGAGCGATGACAAGTATGTCCAGGCCAAACTGGTCGAGGGCAGAATTGCCGCGTACAGCTATGGCGGATATGACGTGGAGATCGACTTGGATACCGGGAGGATTGTCCTGAAGGTGTTCTCGAAGTGAGATGAGCACTCAGTCCGGCTGCCACAAGCCGAGCGGTGCCCGAACGAACGCGTATGCGATCAAGAGCCCCGTCGTCGCCAAACCGATGAAGACGGATGCGATAAGGACCAACTGGGCGCAATAGGTCGAGCTAGCCTGAAACATCATCGCGTTCGACGCGCTCCCGGCATCGAAAATTTGGTTCTCGGTAGGTCCGGATTCCCGCGAGGGTGCCAAGGTTACGATCGGTGACGGACGTAGATCGTGTCGTGACCTTCTGCACCAGGCTCTGTATAGGTTCGGCGAGGCCAGTGTTTTCAAACGCGGCGCGGCGTTCACTGTGGGACGTGGTTCCCTCGCCGGCCAATAGTCGGTCGATGAGCGCCTTGCGCAGCGGCCCGCTTGCGGTCATCCCTGCGCCTTGCTGGACGCCGCGGCCGCCTGAGCAAAGGATCGCAGGAGCTGACCCCAGTCTCCCGTCTCGTCGAAGATCTTGCGCATTTCGTCGCGACGAGCGCCATAGCGGTCGAGCCGACGATGTTCGAACTCGAGCTGCGTGCGCGCAGCTCCTTCGGCGATGAAGCGCACTTCGATCTCGGTCTGCAGCGCCGGGTCGTATTGCCAGTCGGCGTTGATGTCCCACGAGAGCGCCAGCCGCGATGGCGGCTCCCACACGAGCACGCGGCCCCATTGACAGGTGCTGCCGTCGTCGCCGCGCTCGTACCAGCGGCCCCCGACGCGTGGCTCGATGATCGCGTCGACGGCGTTGACCTTGCCGATCTTGTACATCGCTAACGGCCACCAGGTCCGCATCTCTTCGGTGAAGACACTCCACGCGACTTCCGGCGGCGCCTCGATGCGCAAGCTCCTGCGGATGCTGTTGGGGTCGAACGTGTCGGACAGGCTCTGTTTCGTCATCACGGCCTCCTCGGCTTCGTAGCCGCTCGCTCGGCTGCTTGCTTGAATGCCCCCAGCGTGTCGTCCCAGAATCCATCGAGCCATCGGCGCATTGCTTCGACGCCACGCCGGTCGACCTGGTACAAGCGCCGCGTGCCCTCGGCGGTGACGGTGACGAGCCCCGCTGCTCTCAGCACTTGGAGATGCTGAGAAACCGCTGATCGCGTGACCTTCATCCCCGTCGCCAGCTCGCCGGCGGAGCAACTGCCGTCACGCAGGCGCATGAAGACCCGGCGGCGCGTGCCATCGCCGAGTGCCTCCAGCGCGCGTTCAGCATTGTACTTCGTTCCGGCGGTCATCAGGGAGCTCGGCGATTCTGGCGCAGGCGCAATATGTTAGTGGCCGCTAACGAAAGTCAATACTTAAATTCGGGCGTCGGAGCGCGAATCGACCGACGGGTTCGGTGCGCGTGCGCGACAGGTGTAGACCAAGCACGTCGCGCGCCGTGTGCGCGACCATGCTTGCCGCAAGCCCGTCCCTCGGCGCGCAGTCGACGGCGTCCCACCCCGACGTCACCGGGACCTGGAAGATGGACACGACGAAATTCGCCAAGCACGATGCGGAACTGGCTGGCCTCAGTCTCACGGTGTCGAACCACGGCGATACCCTCCTCGTCGTCACGGACGTGATCGACGCCGGGCGAGCGCCCATTCAAATGCGGTCGACCTACCCGTCGAGGCAGGCAAGCGGCGGTCAGCCCGCGGACACGCTCGTGCCGGCGAGCGTCAACGGGTGGTTTGGCGATACCCTCGTGCTGCGACGAGTCGAGAAACGGCCGGACCGCACGCTCGAGATCGAGGAGCGCTGGACACTCGATCAAAGCGGTCGCACTCTGTCGCGATCACAGACGGCCGTCGATGGAATCCATTGGAGTCGGCAAACACTGGTATTCACCCGGCAATAGACTCGCTGCGTGGCGGAGCGGTGCACCGCTCGTGGAAGAGCCGCGCGAAACGTCTATACGTGCCCGGCAGCGTTCGTGAGTGTCTGCACGAGCAATGCGCCGTACGCATTGCCGGTCACCGACGGAATCACCGCGATCGCATAGCCGGACGCGAAGCTCGAGAGGAAACCCTCGAGTCCCTGGCCGACGATCACATGCACGGCGCCGTTGAACAGGGCGAACGCCAACACGCCATCGGCGTGCATCTGATCCGCGGCCGCGACGTCGACGCCGAAGATCTCGAGACCCGCCGGCCTGTCGCGGTGATCAACGAGACGATGGCGACGCGCTACTTCGGTGCTCGTGATCCAGTCGGAAGTGCCGTGACGGTCGAACGTGTCCCGCACACCGTCGTCGGCATCGTTCGGGACTTTCAGAGCCGGGACGTCTGTGGTACAGCGCGACGGGAGATGTACGTCGTCTTCGACGATCCGAACACCGGCGATGCGGGGCAAGCCCAGCTCGCGGTCCGCGTGCGCGGGAACGCCTCGCGCTCGGTCGGCTCGATTCGTCGTGCGGTCGAAGACGTCGAGGCGACGATGTTCTTCCGCATCGTCACGCTGGTGCTCGTCGCGCTTGGCCTGTACGGGGTGACATCCTATTCGACGAGCCAGCGCACCAGCGAGTTCGGGTTGCGCGCCGCCCTCGGCGCCGAGTCTCTTTGACGTCGGAACGTTCCACAGCGATTTCTTGACGCAACACATCGATTGTTGCGTGCCGGCCTCGATGGTTAGCCTCATCGCTGAATTCGATGGCAGCATTCTCGTCGATCGCACGGGTGACGTCGCTGCGCGATGTGACTCCGCGTCCGCCAATGTGCTCGGGATGTAGACGAGAGCGCGATTGCCAACGCCGTCCTCAGACACGCCGTGGGCAAAGTGAAGGACTGGATCACCGGCGAAAAGCACGCGCCGACCGATCGCCGAACTGAACCGCGGCCCCCGCGAGAGTCGGCGGAAGGAACGATTCGCGGAGCGGTTGTTGCACCCCTCAACGACCAATTGCAGTTGTACGCGGTTTGAGCTTGGTGAGCGAGCCGCGCAGTCCAGTGGAGAGCTCCGACGATGGCCATGAAACTCCATGAACTTCATCCTTCCCTCGTTCACTTCCCGCTAGCGCTCCTGCCGCTGTCCATCACTGCCGATCTGCTTGGCAGGGTGACGGGCAGTGAGAGCTTGCTTGACCTCGGCCGGCGGACAATGCCGCTGGCCGCCGCGAGCGGACTCGTCGCCGGTGTCGCGGGCTTGATGGCCCAAACGCAGGTCAAAGCCGAAGGCGCCGCGATGGACTTGCTCAAGACGCATCGCACGCTCAACCTTGGCCTCGTTGCGATTGCGGGCGCCATGGCGGTGCAGCGGGTTCGGAATGAAAAGCCAAGCGCGGCGTACATCGGCCTCGGGCTCGCCGGGATTGCGGCGATGGCGTACTCAGCCTACCTCGGTGGCGAGATGGTGTACCGCCACGGCGTCGGCATAGAAGCGGCCGACGGCGTTCGCAAGCGGCCGAAGGTGCCAGAGCTATCCCGCGACGAAGCACGGAAGGCAATACGCACCGCGGCGGCCGACACCGCGAAAGGCATTCAGCTGACCGTCGAGGAGAGCCTGAAAGGCGATCTCGTTCCGTCGCTCGTCAACCGCGACTCGGATCGCTCCGCTACCCCCTGACCAGCGGCATGGACGACGCACGAGTGGCGTGCTGATCGACGTCTGTGTGCCCGCTCCGCGTCGCCGCCGACCTGATGCCGGCGATCGCCAGCAGCGCGGCAAGCGCGACGTCGAATACGATCGGAATCGGGATGAAGAAGCGCGCGGCGAGCAAGGCGTGGCCGACGTTGAACAGGACGAAGATCGCCGCGATCGGTGCCACGTCACGAGGTGCCGATCGCGTCATTCTGGCGAGCTGCCAAAAGAGTACCGCTTCGATCAGGCAGACGAACGCGTTGACCATCGCGTAGCCGAAGTAGAAATCCCAGTAGCTCCGCGTCAGCCCCCCGAAGTTGAACCGGTTGCGCTGCATCGCGTCGATCACCGCGACCTCGGCGGCGCCGTGGCGGGGGCGGTAGCGCCAGACGAGCGTGCCGTGTGCCAGCCCTTGAATTGCCGCGAGCCCGGCGGCGAGTCGGAACAGAATGAGTGGCATCGTCAGCGAGCCTCGTCGGCTGAAGGTCCGTACATCCCGGGGACCGGGACGCCGAGCATCCGATGGTAGAGACCAACGTGAGCGCGGCGGTGTGTCACGTCGCTCGACCATGTCGTCATGGCGTACGATTCACCCTTCACTTGAAAAAGTCAAGTAACAACTTGCAGACATCAAGTAAATGGCGTATCATTCGCCATGCGATCGTATGGACAGTATTGCGGGCTGGCGCGGGCGCTCGACGTCATCGGCGACCGATGGACGCTCCTCATCGTTCGAGAGCTGTTGGCCTGCGGGCAGCTCCGCTACACGGACCTCCAGCGCGGTCTCCCGGGGATCGCGACGAATCTCCTCGCCGCACGGCTCGACGAGATGGAGCGGGCCGGCCTTCTCGTTCGAGAGACCGTCCCGCCGCCGGCGGCGGCGACGGTGGTGCGTCTGACGCCGCGGGGTGAAGCGCTCGAGGAAGTGATCGCTGCCCTCGGCCGTTGGGCGGGTCCGCTGATGGAAGTGGTGGGCGATGACGAGGTTCGCGGCCACTGGTACACGCTTCCGTTGCGGCTCTACCTGCGTGACACGGCGCCTACTCGTCCGCCCGTCTCGGTCGAGCTGCGCATGGACGATGAACCGATTCTGCTCCAGGCCCGCGACAGCCGCGTCACGGCGCGCGTCGGCACAGTTCCCGACCCGAACGCCATCGTCACGGGGCCGCCCGACCTCGTGATGGCTCTGCTGACGCGTCGTCTCTCGATCGCCCAAGCCCGCTCGCGCGGGCTCAGCGCAACGGGCGACCTGCGTGTGCTGCAGCGATTCGATCGCGCTAAGGTGTCAGCGTACGCTGCAGCTGATCGGACCAATAAGACAAGAAAATCGACGACGTAGGACACCAGCCATCCCGACATCGTGCTCATCATGTCGCGATGCATCGTCGCGCATGCGCGCTCGTAGGCAAGTCGATCATCCGTGTCAGCGAGAGCACGGAGCGAAGTGTGGAAACCGCCGGGAGGGTTGGGGCTGCCGCGCGTGATGGCCGGCGGTCGTGATCAGCCCGCCGGCTGGTAGATTCGGAGCACCGGGTGCCCGTTGATGTTCTCGAGCGGCAGATACACGCGATGCGTGCGCGGATCGACGGCGACCGTGTGCGCATGCGGCGCGCGGACTTCGCCGGCCGGCTCGAGGGTGCTCCCGTCGAGATAGTAGGCGGTGAGCGCGCCGGATTCAGCGGACACGTAGAGCCGTCGCCATTGCGGATCCCAGGCGAGGACATCCGGATCGTCGGGGACCTCGAGTTGCTGGATCGGCTTCATCGTTCGCAAATCAAGAACGATGAGCGCCGCGTTCCCCTCGCACGAGATGAACGCCAGGCGATCGGGCTCGTCGATCGTGAAGCCGTGCGGATGATCCGAGCCGGGCAGATCGTACCGCTGCACGACCCGCTCGCTGATCGGATCGATCGCGACCATCTGGTTTCGCGTCTGCACCGCGACGAGGATGCAGTGCGACACCGAGTCATAGTGCGTGTTACCGGCTTCTCCGCCGAGCTCGATCGTCGAGCGCTTGGCGCCGGTCTTTGCATCGATGACCACATCCGTGCCGCCCGACTCGTCCGACACGAACACCTTGTCGGCATTCGGCGCGTAGGCAATGCCGTCGGGGAAGCGAATCCCGCCGACGCGGCCGGTGATCTCGAGCGTGCGATCGTCGACGATCGCGACGCCATGCGCTCCAGCCGCCGAGATGTAGACGTGATGGTGCGACGGCACCGCCAGCACACCGGTCGCGCGCGGCACATCGGTGATCTCGGCGATCACTTGGCCGCGATTGGCGTCGAAGACGACGGTGCGGCCGGCGTCCATGTGATTCATGTATATCCGTCCGGTCGACGGATCGAAGCTCTGGTAGTCGAAGCGGTTGGCGGGGCCGGGAAGCGGGATCTCTCGGACCAGCTCGAGCCCCGACGTCGGGCGCTTCTGCGCCGCGGCGTTGGGGATCTTCCACGGGGCTGGCGTCATCGACGTCGGCGTCGCATGACACGCTTGGGCGCGCGCCGGTGCCAACGGAGTCGTCGAAACGCCGAGCACCATCATCCCGACGCAAAGTGTCGTTCGCGAATGTCTCACCTCAGCCTCCTCGTCGGCGACGGTCTTCTCGCCGCTTTTGGCGAAACGGGCGGTCCTTCGCTCGCGCTAGTCCGACCGCAGCACCGCCGCCGGATCGACGCGCGTTGCCCGCATCGCCGGCACGACGCTCGCCAGCACGCCCGTCCCGAGCAGCACCGCGCACACGGTTCCCAGTACCGCCGGATCGCGCGGCGCCACGCCGAACAACAGCGACGAAACGTACTTCCCCCCGAGCAGCGCGAGCACCACGCCCGCCCCGATGCCGGCGAACACGGGCGTCAAACCCGCTGAGAGCGTCAGCCGAATGACATCCGCTGCCTGCGCGCCGAGGGCCACGCGCACGCCGAACTCGTGCATCCGCTGCGCGATGCTGAACGCGAGCACGCTGTATAGCCCGACCGCGGCGAGCACGAGTGCCAGGACGCCGAATGCCGTAAATACCTTCGCGCCGAGGTCCCAAGCGCGCATTCGGCTGCCGAGCATGTCGTCCATGGCGCGAACCTTGGCGTAGGGGACCGTCGCCGCCGTGGCCTGGATGACGCGGCGAACCGGCTCCACGAATCGCGATGCGTCGCCGCTGGTGCGGACGACCAACTCGTAGCCGAAGAACGACACCGTGTGGTCCGTCACCGAGTCGGGGAGTTGCTCGAGCGGCCGGTAGAACTGCGGCACGGGCCCTTCGTCGAGCTCCTGACGGACGGTGCCGCCGACTACGCCAACGATCGTCATGCACGGCGTCGTATCGCGCGCCGCCTGGAGGGCTCCCGCCAAGGCGCGGCCCTTGATCTTCATGCATTCGCCGATCGGATTCCGATTCGGAAAATACAGGCGCGCCATCGTCTGGTTGATGATCGCCACCGGCGACGTGCCGGGGCGGTCGGCATTCGTAAACACGCGGCCGAGCACGAGTGGGATGCCCATGGTGGCGAAGTATTGCTCGGTCACCACGTACTGCGACGGAGTGTGCGCGAGCTTGGGCAGCGCGCGCCCCGGCACGTCGACATCCACGTTCCAGTTCATCGAGAAGGGCAAGCCGACGGCGATGGCCGCGGACCTCACCCCAGGCACCTGGCGCGTGCGCTCGGCGAACTCCCGATAGAGCCGCAGCGCGTCGGCGTTGCTGAGTCCCGCGCTTTTGTGCGCGATGTCGGCCACGAGCACGTGGTCCAGGTCGATGCCGAATGGCAACGCCTCGATGTTCCGAACGCTGCGAATGAACAGTCCCGCGCCCGCGAGCAGCACGATCGCCAGCGCCGCCTGCACGATCAGCAGCGCCGTACGCACCGGGGAGCGGTGTCCGCCGCCTTCGCGTGCTCCCTGCTTCAGCGCGACCGTCAAGTCAGTGCTACTCGCCTGCATGACCGGCACGATCGACGTCACCAGACCGGTCACGAGCGTGATGACGGCCGTGAATGCGAGGAGCCTTCCATCGACAGCCTCCGTGGTCCACGCGCCGGCGCCCAGCAGCAACGTTCGCACGGTGTGCGAGGCCCAGTGCGTGACGAGCACGGCTCCGATCCCGCCGAGCGTCGCGAGCAGGAGGCCCTCGACGAGAAGTTGGCTCGTCAGACGCGCGCGACTCACGCCGAGCGCCAGCCGGATCGCGATCTCACGCTGTCGAGTGAACGCGCGCACGAGGAGCAAATTGGCCACGTTGGCGCAGGCTATTATGAGAACGATCAGCGCGACGATCCCAAGCAACGTCGACACCTGCACGTTCCGCGACGCCACGGCACCCGTGAACCCCTTGGGAGCTCGTCCGGGAATGAGCGACAGGAGATGGACGCGGTCGGAATCCGGATGGACGTACCTTGCCAACCCGGGATTTTCCGCGATCTGTTGGCGGAGCGCCGCACGATCCACGGCGGTCGCCTGTTCGGCGGCCACCTCCGCGCTCACGCCTGGTTTGATGCGCGCGAAGATGCGCAGCCAGTTGCTGCCGCGATCCTTCGTCCACGTTGGCCCCGAGTTGAACCGGAGACCGGATGGCGACGTGACGGGCAGCCAGACTTCGGTCTCGGTGAGATCGATGCCGGTGAATCCTCTCGGGGCCACGCCGATGATCGTGAACCTGTTCTGGCCGACGGCGAGCTGCTGGCCGAGCACGTCGGCGCGACGTCCGAACTGCCGCTGCCAGAGCGCATAGCCGATCACCGCGACGGCGCGCGGATGATCGGCGTCGTCGTCGTCGGCCAGGAAGAAGCGCCCAAGCGCCGGCTGCACACCAAGGGTCGGAAAGAAGCTCGCCGACACGAGCGACCCAGGCACCTGCGACGCGGTCGGTCCGAGTCCGAGCGGGACGGTCACATTCGACGCGACGGCGATCGACGAGAACCCTGACCCGACGGGCGCGTCGCGAAAGTCCGCATACGTCGCGTACGAGAAGCTCGAGCTGGAAAAATCGTCGCCCGACTGATGCGTCTCGATCTGGACGACGCGGTCTGGATCACGAACCCCGTCGGGCGCGCGGAAGAGCAGCCGGTCGATGATCCCGAACATCGTGGCATTGGCGCCGATGCCGAGACCGACGGTGAGGACGACCGTGGCCGCGAATCCAGGCCTGGCGCGCAGCCCGCGCACCGCGTATCGCACGTCCTGCCAGAGGGTGTCGAGCATTGAGCGTGTGGATAGGACGGTGTGTTTGACACCGATCCCGTTCGAAGGGTTTGGGTCGGGTGTCACGCCCCATGCCTCGGACAGAGGCCGTGACGATTTAGACTCCAAATTCCAGCAACCGGCGCAGACCAGCCTGATAGAACCGGCCCGTGATCACCTTGGCGCCGCTGCGGAGATGCACGACATAGGTGCCCTTTCCGTACCGCTCGATCTTCGCCACGAACCGCGTGTTGATGAGCGCTGTACGCCGCACACGCAAGAACGTATCGGCTGCCAGGCGCCGAGCTACGCGATCCATCGTAGTCCGGATCACATACGCGTGCCCGCCGCTATGCACATGCACGTAATTGCCTGCGCTCTCGATCCACTCGACTTGGTTGGAATCGAGTAAGCGGAGTCCCTCTCCATCTCGCACCGTGAGGCGTTGTGCCGGAGCTGGCGCCACACTGGGCGCCACACTGGGCGCCACACTGGGCGCCACGCCGGTCGGCAAATGCGCCAACAGCCGTTCCAGCCGATCTCCGAGTGAAGCCCCGCGCTGCAACGACAGAACCGATGCGGCCCGGTCGAGCGCCTCCCGCAGGCGATCAGGGTCGACGGGTTTGAGGACGTAATCGAGCGCATGCACCTCGAACGCCTTGACTGCGTGGCGATCGTACGCCGTCACGAATATGACCAGCGGCATCTCGTCGACGCCGATGTCTTCGATGATCTCGAACGCCGTCGTTCGGCCCAGTTGCACATCCAGTAAGACGATGTCTGGCTTGCGCTCGCGAATCATCGCAACCGCCTCGTCGCGGCGGCCGCACTCGCCAACACACGCGATGTGCGGCAGGCCGTCGAGTGCGCGCCGGAGCACCCGCCGCGCCAGCGGCTCATCGTCCACGACGAGCACATTCATGGCGACGCGGCCCAGGGCAACCGAATCACGACGCTGGTGCCTCGCAGCCGGGAGCCGTCGCGCTGCGCCGATAGCTCGACCGTCGCTCGTGAGCCGTAGAGATGCTGCAGCCGCGCTCGGCTGTTTCCAAGTCCGATGCCTTCGTGTACGGAACTCAGAGGTGCCACGCCTGGTCCATCGTCCTCGATACGGATGACCAACTGATCTCCGTCGCGGCGAGCGGACAGTCGAACCGTGGTGTGGCCATCGTCGGATTCCCCGTACTCGATCGCGTTCTCCAGCAGCGGCTGTAGGAGAAACACAGGCACTCGCGCGACGAGCGCGCTTGGCTCCATGTCGACATCGATGACCAATTGGTCTCCGAAACGCAGACGCTGGATGTCGAGATAATCGTTGAGGAAGGTCAACTCCGCCTGAAGCGGAACCTCGTGCGAGTCTTCGTCGAGACTACGCCGCAGGAGCGAGGACAGCCGCAATATCATCCGGTGAGCATTGTCGCCCTGCGGTACGAGTCCCGAGATGGCGTTGAGCGTATTGAACAGAAAGTGAGGCCGGAGCTGCGATCGTAATGCATCGAGTTTCGACCGATTGAGCTCCGACTCTAGGGCGGCGTAGCGACCTCGGAACCGCAGCACCGAATCCACCGCTGCGACCAGCCAGTAGAAGAACACGCCAGCAAACGCACCCCATGCCAGCGCTGTCGGGCTGGCGATGGCTTTCGGTGCCTCGTGCCGCTCCACCGCTCCAGACAGAAATAGCGCGAAAAACCTGAGGCCGAGCGCGAGCATGGTTTGTACGACCGCCGTGACGATCGAGATGGCGGCGTGCAGGAGAATCGGTCGATAGATGGGCTTCGTGTCGAATGGCCAACGGCGCACGGCCAACACGACCAGGGGAGTCAGCAGAGCCCATAGCCCCCAGAAAAGCAACGCGACGGCGACGGTCTGTCCGACGTCGACGGGCCGGCCGGAATGGAGTTGCGTCAGCACCGTTTGCGCCGTGAACAGCGTGCCGACCGCGAGCGCGAGCGCCATGATTCGCGTGATCCGCATTCGGTCCGCTGCCATGCGATATCATGCGCCGATGATCTGACGGAGGCAACCGGTGTCGTTTGTCACCCGAGGAGCACAGTCGATCAGCGTGACGCCATCGTCCGTCCCACAACCCTTGTTGGCACCGTGGACCGCCGATTAGCCTGCTGTCCGTACAAACTGGAGGATCGTATGAAGCGTGAGCGCGTTTCGCAGGTCGTCTTGGTCGTGGTCGGTTTCCTGTATTTGGCTTGGACCTACCCCCTGTTCGACAGCCTGTGGCAGTCCAGTTGGCTTCAAAAGCATCAGGATGCCTTCCCGATGTTCATGAGCGTGAACGCCGTGCTCGGGGTCTTTCTCTTGCTCGCTGTGAAGCAGCCCGCAAGGCATCGCTCGCTGATCGCCTTTGGAGCTTGGTCGACGCTTGCCCACGCGTTCACGATGACGATCATGTCAGCCGAGGCCTGGTCGCATGGGGTGCACAGGCAGGATAGTCCCCAGGACATTGTGATCGTCGGCGGGATTGGACTTGTGCTCCTTGCCGTGCTGCCGGCAAAAGAACCAGCACCCGCCCGCACGGAGAAACCTCATTCCGCCCGGACCTTCGTGCAGCCGAATCCAGCGGGGGCGTAAGCGCCGTAAAGTTCACAATCTCAGCGACGTTTGCTCGGACCAAACAGCTCGCAACCGCACACAGGGAAGTAGACCATGAAGGCCATCGTGGTGACGGACCGGACTGCGGGACCGGCCGGAATGAAGCTGGTGGATAGGCCCGAGCCACAGGCGGCGATAAACGACGTCGTGGTTCAGGTTCATGCATCGGGATTCGTGGGGACTGAGTTGGCGTGGCCCTCGACCTGGACCGATCGCGTCGGCGGTGATCGAACACCGTCGATCCCCGGACACGAGCTGGCCGGAGTGGTCACCGCCATCGGCTATGGCACGACGGGACTTTCTGTCGGACAGCGGGTGTTCGGTCTCGCGGATTGGTATCGCGACGGCACCCTGGCCGAGTATGTGGCGATCGAGGCACGCAACCTGGCGCCGCTCCCGGGCGACGTCGACTTCACGGTGGGGGCGAGCCTCCCGATCTCTGGCCTCACCGCATGGCAGGGACTGTTCGAACACGGCCGCCTTCGGGCGGGGCAGAGTGTCATCGCGCACGGCGCGGCCGGCGCAGTCGGGTCGATGGTGACGCAACTCGCACGGCTGGCCGGTGCCTACGTCATCGGCACCGGACGCGCCGCCGACCGTCAGAAGGCGCTCGACTTCGGCGCGCAGGAGTTCGTCGACCTCGAGAACGACATCCTCGAAGACGTCGGCCGCGTCGACCTGGTTTTCGATCTCATCGGTGGCGACATCGGGAAGCGCTCCGCGCGCCTTGTTCGACCCGGAGGAACGCTGGTGTCGATCGTCGGTCCGATTGACGCACGGCCCGCCGGCGGCCTGGCGGTCGACTTCGTTGTCGAGTCCGATCGTGCCCAACTGAGTGAGATCGTCCAGCGCGTCCGGGACGGACGACTCCGCACGAACATCGGTACCGTCTCGACGCTCGATCATGCCGTCGCCGCCTTCAACCCGACTGAGCGGCGCCCGGGGAAGACGATCATTCGCGTTTGTGCGTGAGGAACCGGGCCTAGCCTTTGCGACGCGTCCCAGGCGACGTTTCCGCGCCGTCCGCCGCGTCTCTGACCCTTGCCGCCCGCTCATGAAGCTCACCCTTGATGTGAATGACCACTCCCACCACCTCGACCTCGACCCTCGCACCACGCTGCTAGACGCCCTTCGGGAGCACCTCCATCTCACCGGCACCAAAAAGGGCTGCGATCATGGCCAGTGTGGTGCATGCACCGTCCTCGTCGCCGGCCGCCGCATCAACTCGTGCTTGACGCTCGCCCTGATGCACGACGGCGACCGCGTCACCACGATCGAGGGCCTCGGCGATCCCGAGCACTTGCATCCCATGCAGCGTGCCTTCGTGAAACACGATGGCTTCCAGTGCGGCTACTGCACCTCCGGCCAGATTTGCTCCGCGGTGGCCATGCTCGACGAGCTCCGCGCCGGCATTCCCAGCCACGTGACCGCGGATTTGACCGCACCGCCTCCGCTCAGCGAGGGCGAGATCCGCGAGCGCATGAGTGGCAACATCTGTCGCTGCGCCGCGTACTCGAACATCGTCGACGCCATCGTCGAAGTGATGGAGACGAAGACGATCGCGGTATGAAACCCTTCACCTACGAGCGCGCCGCCTCGCCGGCCGCCGCCGCCCTCGCCGTCACCCAGATTCCCGGCGCGAAGTTCATCGCCGGCGGCACCAATCTCCTCGATCTCATGAAGCTCGAGATCGAGGCGCCGTCGCATCTCATCGACATCAACGGCCTCGGTCTCGACACCGTCGACGACACGCCTGACAGCGGCCTGCGCATTGGCGCCCTCGTGCGCAATACGGACCTCGCCGCGCACCCGCGCGTGCGCCGCGACTACCCGCTGTTGTCGCGCGCGCTGCTCGCCGGCGCATCAGGGCAGCTTCGCAATCGTGCCACGACTGCCGGCAACCTGCTCCAGCGTACGCGCTGCCCGTACTTCTACGATCCGAACATGCCCTGCAACAAACGCCAGCCCGGGAGCGGATGCGCGGCGATCGGCGGCCACACGCGCGAGCTGGCGATCATCGGCTCGAGCGACAGGTGCATCGCCACCCACCCCACTGACATCGCGGTCGCGATGCGCGCGCGCGATGCAACCGTCGAGACCGTGCGGGCCAACGGCGAGACGCGCGGCATCCCGATCGCGGACTTCCATCGCTTGCCGGGTGACACGCCGCACGTCGAAACGACTCTCGAACCCGGCGAGTTGATCACGGCGGTCGTGCTGCCGCCGCCGATCGACGGCCAGCAGTTCTATCGGAAGGTGCGCGACAGAGCATCGTATGCGTTCGCGCTCATCTCCGTTGCCGCGATCGTCCCCGAGAACC
>JBIOHX010000048.1:0-15738 GCA_044449465.1 Gemmatimonadales bacterium
CCCGCAGTCCCTCGTCCCCCTCACGTGCGCGATGCTCGTACTCTGCGTCCTCGCCCCACCGGCGGCGACGGCGCAACGAGTTGCCAACCGTGAGCTGAATCCCCCGAACGCGTACGCGATCACGAACGCGCGAATCGTCTCCGGTGCCGGGCCGACGATCGATCGCGGAACGATCGTCGTGCGAAATGGCGTGATCTCCGCCGTCGGGGCAAACGTTCAAGCGCCCGGGGATGCGCGCGTCATCGACGGCAGCGGGCTCACCGTCTACCCCGGCGTCATCGACGCCAACAGCAGCCTCGGACTGGGCGGCGGGGGCGGGGCCGCGGTTGCCGACGCCGGACGAGGTGGTCGAGGCGGCGGACGCGGTGCGGCGCCGGCGCAGCAAGGCGCACCCGCCGGCGCGCCCAACTCACTGCACCCAGTCGGTCTTCAGCCCGAGCTGAGCGTCGTCGATTTGCTCCACGCGGACGACGATGCGCTCGCCGGTCCGCAGAGCGCCGGCATCACGGCGGCGCTGACCGTGCCGTCGATGAAGACCTGGGTCACACGGCCGGTGAACAGATCGCCCCGCGCCACGGTGAGATTCGCCACCTTGCCCGCCTCGATGGTGCCCAGCCGGTCGCTCACGCCGAAGATCTCGGCAGGGCTGAGCGTCAGCGCCCGCACCGCCTGGTCGGCGGTCAATCCGGCGTCGACGCTCCGGCCGGCGTTGGCGAGGAAGTCGCCCCAGCTCGTGAGCTGGCCGTCCTCGAAGGCGAATTTTACTCCCGCCGCCTGCAACTTGGCGGCGAGCCTCGGCGCCTCGACGCGCGCGCGGAGCACCCGCAGCGGTTCCGGATCGGCGTCGGGCGACGCCTGCGGCCGGCGCGGAAAGTTCAAGGAGATGAGCACCGGCACATTGTCCGCCTTGAGGCGGCCGGCGACGCGATCGGCCTCGTCGCCGCCGGCGATGATCGGACGGAGATTGAACTCCTTCGCCAGGTCGAGCGCGCGCTCGATCTCGCGCTGCGATGAGGCTTCCATGATCACCGGAATCTGACGGGCCAGCACCGGCTGCAGCGCCTCGAGCGACGGGTCCGTCTCGGGGCGGTGCATCCCGCGCGGATTCTTGGCGTATGCGGCCTGCTCCGCGGCATAGTGCTGTGCGTCGAGCAATTCCTGCCGCAGCGCGGCGAACACGCCGAGCAGCGAGCCCGGATAGCCCCCGCCGCGCTGCGCGGTGAACCCGATGTGCTCGGCCACCGGCGCCTTGACGAGCATCGCCTGCGCGTTCGATCCGCCAAGGTCGATCAGCGCCGAAAGGCCGCGAAAGATTCCGGTCGGCGCCACGGTGAGCGCGGCAGTGACGCCCGCGCTCTGCGGTCCGGCGAACGCGTCTTCGTCCGGCCGCACGAGGTCGGCGGCGGCGAGCTCCGGCTGCAGCCCCACGGGATGCAACGAGTTCGGCGCCGAGAGCGGCGCACCCTGCTGCGCCGGCGCCGCGCCGCGGCCGCCTCCACCGCGCCCGCCGCGCCCCGCGGCGAGCGCAGCCGCCGGCGCCTCTGCGCCGATGCCAAGGCTCGAGTTGGCGTCGATCAGGCCGGGATAGACGACGAGACCGGCGCCGTCGATGACCCGGGCGTCCGCCGGCGGCTGCACGGACGCGCCGACCGCGGCAATCAGGCCGTCGCGTACGACCACGGTCCCGCGGTCGATGGCCGGACCGGTGCCGGTGATTATTCTCGCATTAGTGATCGCGTATACGCTCGGCGCGCTTCGCGGACGAGCGGTGCCGAGCTGCGCCCGGGCGGTCGGGGCGGCGATCAGCGCCGCCAGCGCGACGGCGAGTCTGTGGGGGGTGGACGACATTGCGGAAGCGCTCCTCGGCTGAGCTGCTGCGTCGGGAATGGGCGGTGGCTTGGGCGGGGATAAATCTGCGGCGAACCAATGCATTGGAGCAACTACGACGATCCGGAACGGCTTGCATCCGCGCTGGATTCAGTCTGCGCTCAGGACCGGACCAGACCATCCATCGAGGGTCACACGATGCAGACACGCGCCGCACCACTCGCCGCCGCACTCGCGCTCGTCGTCGCCGCAGCCTGCGGCAGCGACACTACCACGCCGGTCGCGCCCAAGCCCGTCAAATTCGCCGCGAGCTTGTCGCCGGCTGCCGAGCCAGCGGTCGTCGGAACCCCAACCGGCCAGGGCACGTTCACCGCCACACTCGACACGACGACGAACGTGTTCACCTACAACGTGACTTTCTCGGGGCTCACCTCGACCGTGATTCTTGGCCACATCCATGGTCCGTTCACGCCGGGAGGGCAGGCGACGACAGCCAACGTCATTCTCAACTTCGATCCGGCGGTCACGCCGGGTGCGACCTTCGTGGGGCTAAACACGGCGACCTCCGGATCGGCCACCGGCACGGTGACGCTCAACGCCGGAACGAGCTTCACGACGGCGGTGAACGGCGACTCCCTCAAGAAGCTGCTCCTCGCCGGGCTGACGTACGTCAACATCCACACGACTACGAACAAGGGCGGCGAGATCCGCGCACAGATCACCGTCCAGCCGTGACATCGTCCGGGCAGCGTAGCGTCATTGAAGCTCGTAGCCCAGTAACGACGAACGGGCTCAGTGCAACGCACTGAGCCCGTTCGCGTTCATGGACCAGCCGATCCGCCCTTCAATAGATGTAGACCTTGGTGCCCACCGGCACATGGTCGTACAGCCATTCGATGTCCTCGTCGCGCATGCGAACGCACCCGTGGGTGGCGGCCATGCCGATCGACTCTTTGTCCGGCGTGCCATGGAGAAGGAAGCCATCACCCATGTTCAGGCGGTACTTGCCGAGCTCGCCCACGACCCTGCGATTCTGGGAGCCGAGCGGCGGCACGTAAAGCGTGTTGTCGAACACGATGTGCTCGTCGGTCGGTAGTGAGGCGAACTCCCCGTCTTGGATCAGTCCGGCAACGCCGTCCTTCATGGTGAGCACGCGTCCGTCGGACAGCTTGATCGGGTGCCCGGTCATGTGGCCGAGCTTGAGGCCGTATTCCTTTGCGGTTTCGGCGTAGAGCCATTCGGGTGGCTGCCAGATTGGATCGGCCTCCTTGCCGAGCACGGTTCGAATGCCGCGCGGGGTCTCGAACGTCCACTCGTGGCCGCCGAACTGGAGGGTGGTACCCTTGGCGACGGCGACTGGGGCGCTCAGCACCGTGTCGTCGCCGATCACCGCCCAAAGGTGGCGATCTTGAAGCGAGACAACGAGATGGAAGCCGCCCGCACGTTCTGCGACGCCGCGGTAGTGCGCCCAATTGATGCTGTCCGCGCGCGACTTGAAGGAGTAGGCGAGATGTGACTCGAGGTCGTCCGCGCCGTTCGCCGAGTCGACCGTGGTGTGGCGGGCGGACAGGTCGTTTTGCAGGCCCTGCGGCCCTTGCGCGTGCACGAACGCCGGTACGCTGGCGATCGCCGCCGCGGCTCCGAGAGTTCCGATCAGTGTTTTCATCTGGGCCCTGCTCATGGTGGGCTGCTGTATTCAAAAAGGCAAGCGCGGGATTGGAGGGTGCCACCGCACGCTCACGACACGCTAAGTCAGTACGCCATTTCTGTTCCAAGGTGCCCTCAGCCAAACATGCTGAGGCACAGGCGTCGATCCAAGCGACGCGCCGCGGGCGCCTGACGTAAAAAGATGTAACGCACTGGACCAGCCTACTGGAAAAAAACAACACGGCGGACTGAGCAGGTTCGCCCGGTCCGCCGTGTCATCGGCCGTCGTCGATCAGATCGACGGCCTCCGCTTCGCCATCGCGGACTAGTAGAAGTTCACACCGAAGACGATCGGGATCTGGCGCGCCGTCTTCACGTTCACGCCATTGTCGACGCCGCGGTTGAACTGGATCAGACGCGACTCGACGAACACTTCCTTCTTGCCGAAGTGGACGCCGAGACCGCCGCCCGCGTTCCAACCCCAATTGTGGTGATACGAGCCGTCCAGGATCGTCGGATCCGGCGAAGTCAGATCGATCTCAGTGCCGGCCGGGTCTTGCTGCTGGATGCGCAGGTTCTTGTAGGCCACGAAGCTACCCCCGCCGAGGAGGTAGGGCACGAACCGCGACGCGCTGCCGAGGAAATGGTTGAAGATCGGCAGGTTCAATCGCAGGTCCGCGTTCACGTTCCAGACGTCCGGCTTCGGGACGAACCGCCCGTCCACGACCGCGAAGTTCGACGCGTGCGAGAACTGATTGTACTCGCCGTCGGCGCGCAGGCCGAGCAGGCTGTTGATGCCCTGCCATCCGAGTTGCAGCTGGCCGGTCGCGGCCGGATTGTTCACGGACCGGAGCCCGCCGTACGGCAGGTTCGTTCCGCCGCCCAAACCGAAATACATGCCGCCGATCAAGCGCGGCGGGACCATGATGGTCTGCGTGACGGTGTCGTAGTGCGTGACCGTGTTCGTCGTCGTCACGGTATCAACGCGGCCCTGGAGCTGCAGCGTGTCGGTCTTGTACACCGTCACGGTGTCGACGCGCGGGGCGACTTCGCCCGACGCTTCCTTCTGCACCGGGATGCGGCGATCCGAACGCGGACGGGTCCGCGTCGAATCCTGGCCTGAGGCAACCGAGGCGGTAACTAGCGCCGCGCCGGCGACGAGCATGAATGTATTACGGTTCAACATGGGTCTCCTCCCTCTGTCGTCGCCCCTGATCGACTTGCCCCCGCGGGCGACTACCGGGCGAGGATACTCGATGCACCGCATCACACCGAGGTCCCCGGTCGACGTACTTCGTCGCGGCACCGAGCCTCGTGAAAGCAGGCTCCATGCCGTTGGGCCCGTGACCGCGCGATGAGCCGACAAAAAAAGAAACGGGCTCGGCGACCCCCCGGCAAAACGCGAACGAAAGGCGAAAAGACGAAGCAGCCGGAGCCGATGGCCCCAACTGCTTCGTCTTTTCCGAGTCCGAGTGCGGTCGCAATGTCCGAACCTGCGGCCGCCTCGTTCAGAGTTCGATTACACCAGTCTTAGTAGAAGTTGATACCGAACACGACTGGAATCTCCCGAGACATCGGAGCGCTATTCGTGTTGAAGCCGATCACGCGCGACTCGAGGAAGATTTCCGTACGCCCCCACATCAGCGATGCGCCGCCGCCGGCGTTCCAGCCGCTCTGGCTGTTCCAGCTGTTGTCGGTGGGAGTGACGAATGTGAGATCGTTGAGCCGCATCGGCAGGTTCTTGTACATGGCGTACGTGTAGCCGCCGATGCCGTAGAGGGCGAAGCGCCGGGCCTGGCCGAACAGATCGTGGAAGAAGGGCAGTTGCAACTTCAGGTCTCCACTGAAGTTGAGAAGAGCAGCGCCGCCCTCGGCGCTCGCGAACTGCGAATCCTGACCGGGGTGGCCGTAGTTCACGTCGCCGCGAAGCCCAAGCAGGTTCTTCGCGCCCTGCCAGCCGATCTGGCCCTGAGTAGTCCAGCCGGTGCTATTCGGGATCCAGAGGTTTCCGTCGGGGGTCGACGCGCCAGCAGCGACGCCGACGTAAAAGCCGTACGGCAAGCGCGCCCGGGTTGGCTTCGGCAGCATGGTGACCGTGTCATGCACATACTGCGTCGGTCCGGTGACGCGAACGGTATCGTGCACGTACTGCGTCGCGCCGGGGACCTGTAGCGTGTCAGTTTTGTACACGGTAACCGTGTCGACCTTGGGCGCGGGACCTTCTTTCGAGATCGGAATCCGCCGCGAGGATCGCGCCTGTCCAAGCGCGACCGTGGCGCCAAGGGCGAGTATGGCCGCGGCGCCGCCAAAATACCTGGTGAACCTGAGTTGCATGTTTGTCTTTCTCCGATTGCGCCGTCCAGACTTGCCCCCGCGGACGACTTCCGGGCGGAGAGTGCGACTCCCCGAACGACGTACTTCGTCGCGGCACACTAAACCGGTCTGAAGCACACCTCGTGCCTGATTGGTGACATGGCCTACGCTCGTCGTGCGTGAGTCGACGCCAACGAGCGCGTCAGGCCGCGTCGTCGTCTTCGACCTCGAACCGCAGTATGGCTCGACATCCGCGGCGATCGGCTCGATTTTCCAGCGCGAGAGTTCCCCCATGGGCTTCGGCGATCTGCCGCGACAGCACCAGCCCGATGCCCGAACCGCGTGGTTTCGTCGTAAAGAAGGGCACGAACAGGTTGGCCGCGCTCGCCAATCCCGGCCCTTCATCCTCTATCGATAACGACAGAGCGCCGTTGCTTCGCGTCCAACCGATGCGCACCCTGCCCTTCGTCTCGAGCGACGCGTCAACGGCGTTCCGAACCAAGTTGATCAATAACTGATCAAGCTGGTCGCCGTCTGCGCGGAGCATCACAGCCGGACCCCCGGTCACGGTCACCGGAATACGCGTCTCCAACGCGGCCACGCGACGCACCCACGTGCCGACGTCGAGCGGCGCCTTGTTCGGCGCAGGTAGCTTGGCAAGCCGAGCATACGCTGACATGAAACGTACGAGGCCGTCCGAGCGCCCACCGATAATGGCCAGCCCGCGCCGCAAATCCTCGTCTGCGTCGAACGGTCGGGGCGCCCGGTCGAGGAGGGTGGCGAGGCTGCCGGTGATCGACTTGATCGGCGCCAGCGAGTTGTTGATCTCATGGCTCAGCACTCGCACCAATCGCTGCCAGGCCTGCAGCTCTTCCTCTCGCAGCGTCTTGCTGACGTCCGCCAGCACGAGCAGCGTATGCGGTCGCCCGTCCTGGCGGAACGAGCCGCGGCGAACTTCCCATCGTCCCGCCCCACCCGGAAACCCGACGTCCATCGTGCGCGGCGATGGTCCATCGAGCGCCGCCGCGAGGCCCACCTGTTCCGCCGTGCGCCCCAGCAGTTGTTCCGCTGTATGAGCCAGGAGGCGCTCGCCGGCGCGGTTGACCAACCGCACGCGGTCCGCTTCGTCGAACGCGAACACGGCGACGTCGATCTCGGCCATCACGGTGCGGAGGAGCGCGGTCGCCTCCAGGGCACCGAGGCGCTGCGTGCGAAGCGTTTCGCCGAGGAGGTTCGACTCGAGAAAGGCGAGGCCGAGCGCGTCGTCGCGGTCGGCGCCGCGGGCGCGAATGGAGTAGTCGCCTTCGCGAAGTGCGGCGAGGATGTTGGACAGCGTTTGCAGTGGACGAACGACGCGCTCGCGCAGCACGTAGGCGGTGATGAGCCAGCCGCCGAACACGACGAGGCCGAGCGTCCACTGGACCTTGCCACTGTAGCCGTCCCGCCAGAGCAACGTCGTCGAGATGACGACCCCCGGCAGTCCGGCGAGCAGCGCGAGACGAAAGACGAGCCGTTCGTGCCGGGTCGACCGATGGTCCGACGGGTGGTGGCCCTCGTCAGAGGCCATAGCTGGCGATGCGCCGGTAGAGCGCGCTCCGCGACAGCCCGAGCGCCTGCGCCGCGCGGCTGACGTTGCCTTCGTAGCGCGATAATGCTTTTTGAATCAATACCTTCTCGACGTCCTCGAGCGGCAGGTCCTCCAGGCGCGGCGCGGCGGCCGAGCCGCCGCGCAGCCCGAGGTCGCCGGCGCGGACCTGGTCGCTCTGGGCGAGGAGCACGGCTCGCTCGACGGCGTGGTCCAGCTCGCGAATGTTTCCCGGCCACAAGTGCGACAACAGCGCCTGGATCGCGCCGTGGTCGAACCCGGTCAGCGGCTTGCGGTAACGCTCGGCGTGGCGGTGGAGAAAGTACATCGCGAGCGGTGTGATGTCGTCGCGCCGGTCGCGTAGCGGCGGCAGTTGGATCTCGATCGTGTTGAGCCGGAACAGGAGATCTTCGCGGAAGCGCCCCTCGGTCACTTCCAGCCGCAGGTTGGCATTCGTCGCCGAGATGATGCGCACGTCGACATGGCGCGCCTTCGCCGACCCGACCCGTTCGACGTCGCCCGTCTGCAACACGCGCAGCAGCTTCGATTGCAGCGACAGCGGCACCGTGCCGATCTCATCGAGAAAGAGCGTGCCGCCGTCGGCGAGCTCGAAGCGGCCGACGCGGTCGGTCTTGGCGTCGGTGAACGCGCCCTTCATGTGGCCGAACAACTCGCTCTCGAACAAGCCTTCCGACAGCCCGCCCAAGTTCACGGCGATGAACGACCGCGCGCTCCGCGCCGACGATGCGTGCAGCCACTGCGCGACCAACTCTTTCCCCGTTCCATGCTCGCCGGTAATGAGCACGTTCGCATCCGACGGTCCGACGCGCTCCATGAGCTGTAGCACCGGCTGCATGCGCGGCGACTCGGCGATCATGCGCGGCAGATGGTCCCGGCGGAGAAGCTTGTTCTCGGTCTCGAGCCGCTGGGCGCGCCGAAGGGCGCGGCCGAGCTCCACCTGGGTGGCGAGAATGGTAACGAGTCGCGCATTGTCCCACGGCTTCTCGACGTAGTCGCGCGCGCCGCGACGCATCGCTTCGACCGCGTTGTCGATGCTGCCCCACGCCGTCATCACGACGACCGGCATGTTGGGCTCGAGGGACTCGAGCGTGGCGAGCAGGTCGAGACCCTCGCGCCCCGACGTCGTGTCGCGCGTGTAGTTCATGTCGAGGAGCATCGCATCGAAATCGCGGCGCTCGAGCAGCGCGAGCGCCGCGCTCGGCGAGCTCACGGTCTCGACGTCCAAGCCGTTTCCCTTGAGCAGCAGACGGAGAGCCTCGAGGACGTCCGGCTGATCGTCGGCGACGAGGATACGCGGGGTGTCTGTGGTCACCGGGAAAAGGTACGGCGAGACGGCGCGCGCGGCGCGGGGCGCCCGGCTGCTACCAGAGGAACGGGATCAATCCCTTCACCCGCGCGCGGTATGCCCGATATTCGGCAAGAAAGTGCCGCGTGAGCAGCGCTTCTTCGAGACGCGACTCCATGCGCGCGAACCCGAAGCTGCCGGCGAGCACGATCGGCCAGGCGATGCTGCCAGCGTAGATCACGGTCGCGACAACCATGACGAGCAACCCTGTGTAGATGGGATGACGGACGTACTAATATGGACCGCGGACGATGAGCTCGTGCTCCTCTTTGGTACGCTTTGTCCGCGCCGCCATCGCGATCCAGACTGCGACGAACAGTGCCCAGCAGAGGACAATGAACCAGCCGCTCGCGCGCGTCGGGAGGGTCATCGACGAACGAGTCGCCGCACGGTCGGTGCTTCGAGCGCCGAAGCCTCAGCGCTACTTGACCGGGCCTTCGCTTCCGGTGATCCAGCCGTCCTTGAGCTCGATGATCCGGTTGCCAAATTTGGCGTTCTCTTCGGAGTGCGTGACCTGGATGATCGTCGTACCCGCCTTGTTGAGGCGGGTAAACAGCTCCATGATCTCGCGCCCCTGACTCGAGTGCAGGTTGCCGGTGGGCTCGTCGGCGAGAATCAGCTTCGGCTTCGCGATCACCGCGCGCGCCACGCCGACGAGCTGCTGTTGACCGCCGGACAGCTGGCGCGGGTAGAGGTCTTTCTTGCCGACCATGCCGAACCGGTCGAGCGTGTCGGCGACCATTGCTTCGCGCTCCGACTTCTTCACGTTCCGGTAGGACAGCGGAATGTCGAGGTTTTCGGCCACAGTGAGATCGTCGATCAGGTGGTACTGCTGGAAGACGAATCCAATGTGCTCTTTGTTCAACGCCACGCGCTGTTTGTGGCTCATCGCGTGGACGGGATGGCCCACGAAGAAAAACTCACCGGTCCAGACGCTGTCGAGCATGCCGAGGATCGAGAGCAGCGTCGACTTGCCTGCGCCCGACGGACCCATGATGGAGACGAACTCGCCGGGTTGGATCTCGACGGCCACACGGCGGAGGACGAAGCTGCGGCCGGCGGCCGTCTCGAAGACCTTCTCGAGGTTCCGCATCGCGATCAGCGGCCCCACGATCGGCTGCGGGACGACGTCGCGGAGCGACGGCTTGGTCGGAGCAGAAGAGAAGAAAGACATGATTGAATCTACCTGATTGCGTGGATCGTGGATCGTGGATCGTACCTCGCCAACAGCCATTGATCCGCGCGCCCTTACTCACGACCCACGATCAACGAACAACGACCCACGATTCACGCCCTACGCACTACGCCGTCACGCCAGGCCCACGGCGTTCCTCCACGACGCGGCCGTCGAAGAGGTGGATCGAGCGGTCCGCGTGCGCGGCGTACCGCGGGTCGTGCGTGACCATGCAGATCGTCGAGCCGCCGCGGTTCAGCTCGCGGAGCAGCTCCATCACCGCTTCGCCGTTGGTCGAGTCGAGGTTTCCCGTCGGCTCGTCGGCGAGAAGGATGAGCGGGTCACCGGCCACGGCGCGGGCGACGGCGACACGCTGCTGCTGACCGCCGGAGAGCTGCGCGGGATAATGCTTCATGCGGTGGCTCATACCGACGCGCTCGAGCGCATCCGTGACGCGCTGTTTGCGCTCGGCAGCCGACATACCGCGATAGGTCAGCGGCAGCTCGACGTTCTCGTAGACGGTCAGATCGCCGATCAGGTTGAACGCCTGGAAGATGAAGCCGATCTGCCGGTTGCGGATGCGCGCGCGCTGGCTCGGCGTGAGCTGGGCTACCGGCTCGCCGGCGAGCGTGTACTCGCCGTCGGTCGGAGTGTCGAGCAATCCCAAGATCGACAGGAGCGTCGTCTTCCCACAGCCGGAAGGGCCTTCCATGGCGAGGTACTCGCCCGGCTGGACCTCGACGTGGATGTCTTCGAGCGCATGCGTCTCCACCTCGTCAGTATAGAAGACCTTCTTGATGCCGGAGAGGCGGATCAGGGCCTGATTGCCGCTGCCCGCGGTGGCGGAGAAGCCAGCCGGTGACGAGGACGTTGACTCAGTGGCCATGGGGAAGAGCGCTCGGTCTGAGGGTGGATGAGAGAGAACAGGAACGTGACAAATGAACTTCGAAGAATCCTACTTGATCCGAACCCGGCTGGTGTTGTCGAACGGCGACATGTCGGAGATGATGACGCTATCGCCAACCTGGAGGCCGCTCTTGATCTCGATCGTGTTGACCGAGGCACGGCCGAGTTGCACGGTAACACGCGACGCCTCGCCCTTGTTGGGCGTGACTTTGAAGATGCCGACCGACGCGTCGGGCTGGCCGAAGCCGGGGCGGCCCATGAACAGCACATTGTTCAACCGCTCGAGCTGGATCGTGCCGTCGACGGCGAGATCGGATCGCGTCCCGCTCGGCAACGCATCGTCGAGCGCGACCTCAACGGTCACCGTACCCTGAACCGACGACGGATCGGTGCGTGTGACGTGACCCTTGACGGTGCTGTTGTTGTGGAGGTCGATCGTCGCCGGCAGGCCCGGGACAACGTCCTTCGCGAGATTCTCCGGCACGCGGAGCACGGCCTTGAGACGGCCCGGCTGCACGATGCGCGCGATCTGCTGCCCAGCCGTGACGTACTGCCCCAACTCGAGCGGCGGATTGCCGAGCGCCTGGAGCTGGCCCCCTTCGGGCGAGCGGACCGTCATCGACGAGATGCGGTTCTGCTGGTTCGCTAAAATCGCCTTGAGTCCTTCGATCTGATCCTGAGAGAGCTTGACCTGCTGGCCCTCTGACGCTGTCATCTCCTCGAGGCGCTGCTTCTCGATGTCGACGCGCGTCTTCATCTCATTCACGCCATCGCGCGCCGCGGCGACATCGTTGGCCGACGCGAGTTTTTTTACAGCGAGTGAATCGTCCACCGCCGCCAGGCGAACCGCGGCGTTGTACTGCGTCTGCATGTTCGCGATGACGCCCTGTTGCGCCAACAACCCCTGCTTGAGGGTCGTCTGCAAAGTGGCGAGGTTGGCGTACGCGGCGTTGAGCTGCTGCTGATCCTGAAGGAGCTGGACACGTTCGTCGGGGTTGTCCAGCACGACGAGCACCGACTGCGGCGTTACCGTCACGCCCGGAGTCAGCGGAAGTCCCTCGACCCGGCCGTTCGTCAGCGCCGTGATGTTGCGCGGATTCTCGGGCTCGAGGGTGCCTGGCGCGTTGACGTCACGCGTCATCATGCCGCGCTTCACGGTGTCGATCCAAAGCGTGCCGCGCTCGACCGGGGGGGCGGCCGGCTTGAGCCGGCTGATTCCGACGGACACCGCGACGATCGCGACGAGCCCGAGGGAGATGCCTACGATCTGCTTGGTCTTTTTGGGTGGTTCGCGCTTGATGTCCAAGGTGACGTCCGTGCAGGAGGGCGGGTTGGTCCTGGGCTTCCCGAGATAGGTCGAGCTCGAGGTAACTTAGGGAAGGAACATGCCGTACGCGCGCCTCTGGTAACACCAAATCAATCAATGGGTTGCGACGCTCTGGACCACTCGCTCACCGAGAGCGTTGCTCGCATGTGGGAATGCCCGTCCCACAACCGAACAGTCCTGACGGCGGACGCTTGCTCCAGGTTTCAACCGGCCCGCTCTCCGTTCGAATCCGCCTTCAGACTTTGTGAGACAGTCGCCGCCGGAAATAGGTTGACTCGCCGCGCCGAGAAATCCGCTGAGAGCCTCGAGACGTCAGGCCGAAGCGGAACCCCGCGCGCGTTCGATAGTCTCATGGGCGGAGGTTTTTTTCATGGTCCATCCGTCCCGACACCCGAATCGTCGCGTTACCTCTCGCGCGCTGACCCTGGCTTGGCTTTGTCTGGTTGCGGTCGCTACGGTCGCGGTCGCTACGGTCGCGGGCGCGCAGGCCCATCGCCGCCGACGGCCGTCGGCCAAGACTCAGCCGCGCGCCGCGGCGCCGGCGCGCCGTGCGCAGCAGGTGCCGCAGCCTGTCGGCCGCGCGCTCGCCGCGCCGATTCATTTTTGCGCCGGCGGCGACGTCACGCTTGGCACCAACCTCGACCGCACGTGGGAGCGTGCGGCTGACGACTCGCTCGAGCGAGAGTTCGGGTTGAGTCCAATGCCCGACAGCCTCGCGCGCCAGCTATCGCCGCTCTTCGCCGGCGCCGACCTGGCGTTGTTCAACGTCGAGGGTGCGATCGGCGATGGGCCGGCGCCGCGCAAATGCAAGCGTGGCTCGCGCTCCTGCTTCGCCTTCCGGCAGCCGACGTCGACCGCCGTCGCGCTCCGGCATGCCTTCGACTCGACCACCGCCGTCGTCGGCAACGTGGCCAACAATCACTCGCACGACGCAGGCAACGCCGGGCGAGACACGACGATCGCGCTGCTCGAAGCGGCCGGCGTTCACGTGACGGGCGCCGATACGATTGCGACACCGGTCGCGCTCCCCTCGGGCGACACGGTGGCCGTGCTCGGGTTCTACACCGACGTCTCCACCCCCGACGCGCGCGACCTCGCGGCAGTGCACCGTTACGTCTCGCGCGCGGTCGACCGGTGGGGCACGGTCATCGTGACGATGCACCTCGGCGCCGAGGGGCCGGGTGCGCAGCGGACACGGAACGCCAATGAGATTTTTCTCAAGGAGTCGCGCGGCAACCCCGTCGCCTTTGCCGACGCGGCGTTCGACGCCGGCGCGACGCTCGTCATCGGCCACGGACCGCATGTGTTGCGCGCGGCCGAGTGGCGCGGCGATCGGCTCGTGTTCTATTCCCTCGGCAACTTGCTCACCTACGGCCCCTTCAAGCTCCACGACCCGACCGACCGCGGTGCGGTGGCTTGCGCGACCATCGACTCCGTGCGGCATGTCGCCTCCGCCGAGCTCCGCGCCACGAAGCAGATCTGGACCGGTGTGCTGCTGCCGGATTCCAGCCGCCGCGCATTCACGCTCGTCGATTCGCTCAGCGCGTTGGATTTTCCGGAGACGGGGGCAACGGTCGACTCGACCGGAGCGCTCGGCCGTCGCGCCATCCGCGCCGCGACCGACCGGACACCGCGGTAGCGGGTACGTCGGTTGGGCGACTAGTCCTTGACGCCGCCCTTGGTGGGCGGTGCGGCGGTATCGCCTGGCGCCGCCACGGTGCTCGACACGCTGTCGTCGAAGGCGAGCAGACGACGTGCGCCACGCCACGCCTTGACGAGGCGTGACGGCGTGCGGTTGATCGAGCTCTCGACGACCCGGCCGGCGACGCTGCTCGCCTGAATGAACTTGCCATCGCCGATATAGATGCCGACGTGGCTGACGCCCTTCTTCGGCTTGGCGAACGTGAGGAGGTCGCCGGGGAGCAGATGGCTCGTGTCGCGCTCGATCTCGAGCCCCGATCTCGCTTGCTGGCGTGCCGTGCGCGGTACGTCGAGGTTGAGCGCGGCCATGATGTACTGAACGAGACCGCTGCAGTCGAACCCGTGCTCGGGGGTCTTGCCGCCGTAGCGATAGCGCTTGCCTAGCTGCGCCTTGGCGAGAGAGACGATCGAGTCGCGGAGGTTGTGTGCGGAGTTGCTATAGGCCTCGAACGGCTTGGCGTCCTGCGCGCGGATCGACGCCGGAACGCACAGCGCTGCGCACGTCGAGATGACGAGCGCAAGGCGAGTAGCGCGGGCGAACGACGTGAAGCTCATCCGTGGCATGGGGTCAGTTTAGGCCGGTCCAAATGCGAGGTCAACGATTACACGCTATAGACGCGCTCAGCGGTGGTCGGAGTCACAATGTCGCGGTGCGGAGCGACGCGCCGGGTCCGCTGTCATCGCGTCAGCATCAGCCCGTGCGATGGGCGACGATCGCGGCCGCGCAACTATCGCAGGGCGAGCAGCTTGTGCGTTTGAAGACTGAGCCGCCAGCGCGGGTGCTCGAGGCAATATGCCAGAGCGGCGCGGGTATTTTTGTCCGCTTCTGGCCCGTCCATCGGCTGGAGAAAAAAGTGACGAAATCCGAGCGACTCGAGCGACGCCGGATCGAGGCCTGGCTGTGGATAGACGAGCTTGAGCTCATCGCCGCTGGTGAGGGTGAGCGGCGCACGGGCCTTCGGGCTCACGCAGATCCAGTCGAGGCCGGGTGTCGCCGGCTCCGTTCCATTCGTCTCGACGGCCACGGAGAAGCCGCGGGCGTGAAGCGCGGCCACGGCCGCTTCGTCGAGCTGCAAGAGCGGCTCGCCGCCGGTGCACACGACGAAGCGCTCACCGGCGTTTGGCGCGGACGAAGCGCCTGGCCACCTCGCCGCAACGGCATCGGCGAGGGCGTCGGCGGTGGCGAATCGGCCGCCATCCGGGCTCACGCCGACGAAATCGGTATCGCAGAAGTCGCATATGGCCGACGCACGATCCCCTTCGCGCCCCGTCCAAAGGTTGCACCCGGCGAAGCGGCAGAACACGGCAGCCCTGCCCGTATTCGCGCCTTCGCCCTGGAGGGTATAGAAGATCTCTTTGATGGTGTACACGACAATGAATGACGAGTTGGGACGCGGCCTCAAAGGACCAAAGGAAAGTGACTGAGCGTAGGGCGCTGGGCTGCCCGCTCCGCCACGGCTGAACCAGCCGCACGACGGCTCTCGCCGCAACCCCAAGAAAGCGGGTCGTCGCGGCACGCGCGATTGCGCGCGCGCACGGAGGCAGATCGCGCGGTCCCAACGCCAAACGGCGCGGTCAGCTCGACGGCGCCGCGGCCACGATCTCGTGCGGCGCGGCACCGACTCGCGCGGCGCGGTTACCTCCCTAGATCCCGCGGTCCCGACGCATACCCCGCGGCCGCGATGGCACATCGCGCGGTCCCCACGCCATTACCTGCGGCGTCCACGCCGTACGCCGCAGTCCGCACGCCACTCACCGCGGCCACGACGACAGATGCCGCGGTCAGGACGTTATGCGAGCGGTCTGTTCGGCCGAAGCCGCGGTCCGTAAGCGTGCGCCGCGGTCCGTCACGCTGCGCCGCGGTCCGTTAACCTAAGCCGCGGTCTCGCGAG
>JBIOHX010000049.1:0-15736 GCA_044449465.1 Gemmatimonadales bacterium
CCTACAACACCTTCGGGGTGAACAACACGCGCCGCTATCAAGCGTATTTGGCCACGACCGAAACCCAGGGCCCCATCTCGTCGACTCCGAGCGACGACGATCTGCCAACGCGCGGCGCCATCTGGAGCTTTTTGCGCTACGCAGCCGACCATCTGCCGGCGGGGACCGAAAACTCATTCTGGTTCAATCTCGTCAACTCTTCGACGACCGGCGTCGCCAATCTCACGCGCGCCCTCGGCGCGGCACCGGACTCGCTGATGCGCGACTGGGCGATCTCGGTATTTCTCGACGACAACGCGCCGAGCGTCGACGCGCGATTCCAGCAGCCGAGTTGGAACATGCGCAGCTTGACCACCAACAACGGCAGCGGCGTGGCGTTCCAGTTGTTCACGCGTATTCTGCACGACGGCAGCACCAGCAATTTCCAGATGGTGTCGAACGGCGTCGCGTTCTTGCGGTTCACCGTTCCGAGCGGCCAGGACGCGCTCCTGGCGCTGACGTCGGGCGGTGGACCCTTACCTTCGGCCGTGCAGCTGGCGATTGTTCGCGTTCATTAACTCGCACCAATCCACATCGGTTAGCGGGAGAGCCATGCGACGTCTTCTGATATTGGCCGGCACGCTCGGTCTCTCGGGGTGCCTCAATGTGGCCCAGCCGGCCGACAATCCGACCGATCCGGCTACTGAGACCTTCGCGGCGAGTCTCGGCGTGGACATCGCGACCATGACAAAAACGGGGCTCGGCGACTATTACAAGGATCTCATCATCGGCGACGGGCCGGCGCTGTCCGCGCCACAGAGCGTGTTCATCACCTACACGGGCTATCTGAAGAACGGAGCGGTGTTCGGCTCGCAGGAGAATGAACCGTCCAATCTGAGCTTCAACGTCCCCGTCGGTCTGCGAGACGGGATGTTGGGGATGCGAGTGAACGGCGAACGGCTGATCGTGATACCGTCCGAGCTCGGCTACGGTGCCACGCCGAACGGCCCGATTCCACCCAACTCGACGCTCATTTTTCACGTACGGCTGGAGAGCATTACGGAGTAGTCGCGCGCAGACGGGCTTGCGGCCCGCCGAGCAATTCGTCCGCGGAGCGGGGAGGGATCCAGCGCGATCCCTCCCCGTTTCGTAGTATATGGGAGTACGGACCGACGGTTTCGACGTCGCCTTTTCCCTTTGACTCCGACCGCGAATGCGCAGACTCTTGTCCTTCGTCGCCGGCGCCGCCCTCGCTGCCGCGCCGCATCGCCTGCATGCCCAGACCTTTCCAACCAACGATCCGGTAATCCAGCGGATCTGGGCTATGGGCATGGACAGCTCACACACGTACTCGCTGTCCCAGACGCTGTTCGATTCCCTCGGTCCCCGGCTCATGGGCGCGCCAAACCTCAAGGCGGCGCAGGACTGGCTGGTGAAGATGTACCAATCATGGGGCATCGAGGCCAAGAATGAGCGATACGGCACGTGGCGCGGCTGGCGGCGCGGCTATTCGCACATTGACCTGGTGACACCACGAGTGCGCTCGCTCGAAGGCACGATGGTCGGCTACAGTCCCGGCACCGGCGGCAAAGCGGTGACCGCGCCGGTCGTGATTCTGCCGAAGTTCCGCGACAGCTCCGAGTTCGTACAATGGCTGCCGCAGGCGAGAGGGAAGCTCGTGCTCGTTGCCGCGCCGATGCCGACTTGCCGCCCGCCGGAAGATTGGGCGCAGAATGCGACCGAGTCGTCGCAGCTGCGAATGGATTCGCTGGTTGTCGCGACCCAGGCGGCCTGGAATCCCCCCCGCGGCGTGAACGCCGGCGCCGGCGGTGGAGTGCGGGGCACCGGCTACTCGCTCGCGCTCGGTGGCGGGACGCTCGGCATGCGTTTGGAGCAGGCGGGAGTTGCCGGCGTGATCACGTCGAGGCCGAAGCTCTCGTTCCGCATTCCGAATCCTAACCAGCAGACCGCCGGCGGCCGCGGTGGTTTTGGCGGCGGCCCGAACGGCACCGGCGGCTGGGGGACGATGGAGATCTTCGAAACCTACAACACCAAGGCGCCGACCATCGCGCTCAGCTGCGAGGACTACGGGCTCGTCTTCCGTTTGGCGGAGAACCACGAGAACCCCCAGCTCCGACTGGACCTCGACGCGCAGCTCCTCGGCGAGCAGCCGGTGTTCAACACGATTGCGCGCATTCCGGGGACGGAGAAGCCCAACGAGTACGTGATGCTGTCGGCGCACTTCGACTCCTGGGACGGATCGTCTGGCGCGACGGACAACGGCACGGGCACGATCACGATGATGGAGGCGATGAGGATCTTGAAGCAGGTCTATCCCCATCCCAAGCGGACGATCCTTGTCGGGCACTGGAGTGGCGAGGAAGAGGGCGAGGTGGGCTCGGCGGCATTCCGCGAGGATCATCCCGAGGTGATCAAGGGCCTCCAGGCGCTGTTCAACCAGGACAATGGCACCGGCCGCATCGTGAGCATGAGCGCCGCGGGTCTACCCGACGCGGATGTGCACATTCGGCACTGGCTCGACGTGATCCCGACCGAATTCAAGTCACAGATCCAGTATCGCGGCGTGGGCACGGCCGCGGGCGGCGGCAGCGACGACTACAACTTCTCCTGCGCGGGACTGCCGGCGTTCGGTCTCGGCGCGCTCGGTTGGGATTACGGCAACTACACTTGGCACACGGACCGCGACACGTTCGACAAGATCGTCTTCGACGACCTCAAGTCGAACGCCACGTTGACAGCCATGCTCGTGTATCTGGCCTCCGAGGATCCGACGATGATCACGCGCATCAATCCCGACTCGGCGCGCACGGCATTCGCCGCGACGAACCCGGCGCCGTCCGATGCGGCTGGCCGGGGCGGCCGCGGCTTTGGCGGGCCTCGCGCGTGGCCGGAGTGCGAGAAGGCGCCGCGTACCACGAACCCGCGGCTCCGCTGATTGTGCCTGCTCGCGAATGCCCACGACGTCGTCGACGAGGCCCTGACGCCGCGGGTGACGCGTGATGCAGCGCGAAGCGATCGCCGACGCCGGCGCGCCGATCTGGACGCCATCGGCGTCTCAGGTCGAGCGCGCCAATCTCACGCGATTCATCGAGCAAGTACGCGCGCTCGGCGAACGCAATCTCGAGGTCACGGACTTCGACTCGCTGTATCGCTGGTCGGTCAGCGACCTGGAGTTGTTTTGGAGCGAGGTCTGGCGGTTCTGCGGCGTTGTCTCCGCAGCGCGGGACGGCGTCGCGTATGAATGCGTGCTCGTTGGCCGCGATCGCGTCGCGCCCCCCGATCCCGTGCTCGGCCCCAATTGGTTCATCGGCTCGCGACTCAATTTCGCGGAGAACCTGCTTCGGTATCGCGACGACCGCGAGGCACTCGTCGCCTGGGATGAACACGGCGGACGCGCGCGGCTCACCTATCGCGAGCTGTTCGATGCCGTTGCGCGCACCGCCGCCGCGCTGCGGGCGCTTGGTATCTCGGTGGGTGATCGCGTGGCCGGCTTCATGCCGAACGTTCCCGAAACGGTCATCGCCATGTTGGCGACGGCCAGTATCGGTGCGATCTGGTCCTCCTGTTCGCCGGACTTCGGCGTCGACGGCGTGCTCGATCGATTCGGACAGATTCGCCCGCGCGTCCTCTTCGCGGCTGAACGCTACCGTTACGCCGGCCGCGAGATCGACTGCATGCCGCGCGTCGCCGCTATCGCGGACCGCATTGCGGAAATCGAGCGTGTGGTCGTCGTGCCCGGCGCGCGCAGCAACGGTCCGATTCGCGGACTCGATACCGTGCGCGGGGCGGTCTGCTGGAGCGATTTTGTAGGCGACGCGGAAAGCCCAGCGCTCGAGTTCGTACGCCTGCCGTTCGACCACCCGCTGTACATCATGTACTCGTCCGGCACGACGGGGCTTCCCAAGTGCATGGTCCACGGCGCGGGCGGCACGCTGCTTCAACACCTCAAGGAGCTCGTGTTGCACACCGATCTCCGGCGCGTCGACCGCATCTTCTACTTCACGACCTGCGGCTGGATGATGTGGAACTGGCTCGTGTCGAGTTTGGCCGTTGGAGCTACCGTTCTGTTGTATGACGGCGCGCCGACGTTGCGCGCGCAGCCGAACCTCTGGGATCTCGCCGCCGAAGAGCGGGTGACCGTATTCGGCACCAGCGCCAAGTGGCTAGCGCTTTCCGCAAAAAACCAGATCAGTCCGGTCGACACGCACGATCTCGGCGCGCTCGCTTCGATCCTGTCGACTGGCAGCCCCCTGGCCGAGCATACGTTCGATTACGTCTACGAGCAGGTCAAACCGGATGTGCGGTTGAGCAGCATCAGCGGTGGAACCGACATCATCTCCTGCTTCGCGCTCGGCAATCCGATTGGCCCGGTGTATCGCGGTGAGCTGCAGACTCGCGGGCTCGGCATGCGTGTTGAGGTCTTCGATGCTTCGGGACGGTCGGTGGTCGGCCTGCCGGGTGAGCTCGTCTGCACGGTGCCGTTTCCAAGCATGCCCGTCCGCTTCTGGAACGACCCCGATGACACGAAGTACCGAACGGCGTACTTCGAGCAGTATCCCAATGTTTGGCGTCATGGGGATTGGGCAGAGCTGACGCCCCGCGGCGGTATGATCATCTACGGCCGGAGCGACGCTACGCTCAACCCCGGCGGTGTCCGGATCGGGACTGCCGAGATCTACCGGCAGGTCGAGCAGCTGCCGGAGATCGTCGAGAGCATCGTCGTTGGTCAGACCACGGAGCGCGACGGAGTGGAGGACGTGCGCATCGTGCTGTTCGTGCGGCTGGCGGACGGGCTCACGTTGACTGACGATCTCCAGGAACGCATTCGGGAGCGCGTTCGCGTCAACGCCAGTCCGCACCACGTTCCAAAAAAGATCATCCAAGTGTCCGACATCCCGCGAACGATCAGCGGGAAGATCAGCGAGCTGGCGGTGCGCGACGTCATTCACGGGCGACCCGTGATGAACGCGGATGCCTTGGCCAATCCGACGGCGTTGAATCTATTTCGTGACCTTCCCGAGCTCGCAACATAGCGGTTGGGTGGCGCCGTTCGATTACGGATACAATGTACGATGGCGTGGGTCGCGCCCCTTTGACCTAGCTCCGGCAGTCCGGTAGCATTTCGAGAGCGAGGCGAGCATGCGGCGTCGTACGCGCGCATCCTCGCACCGACTTCATCCGTGGAGATCCAATGGCGACTCAGACTGTGCCCATCGGAACGGAGGTGCATGACACCTTCCCGATCAACGGCACTGACTACATCGAGTTCTATGTCGGCAACGCCAAGCAGTCCGCCCTGTACTACCAGCGCGCGTTCGGCTTCGAGCTCGCCGCGTACCGCGGCCCGGAGACCGGGGTCCGAGACCGGGCCAGCTATCTGTTGGTCCAGAGTAAGATTCGCCTCGTCCTGACGTCGCCGCTCGGACCCGACGGTGAAGTGGCGGCGCACGTGCACAAGCACGGCGACGGTGTGCGCGACATCGCGCTCTGGGTGGACGATGCTCGGGATGCGTACCTCAAAGCGATCGAGCGGGGCGCCTTGTCCGCGTACGAGCCTCGTGTCTCGCGCGACAATGGGGGCGACGTCGTCACCGCCGGCATTCACATCTACGGCGACACGATCCACTCGCTCGTCGAGCGGCGGAACTATCGCGGCATCTTTCTGCCGGGGTTCGTCCCGCGAACGACGCGCATTCCTTCGCTGCCGACCGGTCTCGTTCACGTCGACCACTGCGTCGGCAACGTGGAGCTCGGCAAGATGAACGTGTGGGTGGGCTTCTACGAACGCGTGATGGGGTTCAAGAATCTCGTCTCGTTCGACGACGAGGACATCTCGACGGAGTATTCATCGCTGATGTCGAAGGTGATGGCGAACGGCAACGAGCGGATCAAGTTCCCGATCAACGAGCCCGCCCGGGGAAAGAAGAAATCGCAGATCGACGAGTATCTCGACTATTACGGCGGCCCCGGGGTGCAGCATCTCGCGCTCGCCACCGACGATATCGTGTCGACCGTGGGCGCGCTGCGCGATCGCGGCGTCGAGTTTCTCGCCGCCCCGGCCTCGTACTACGACGATCTCGCGGGGCGCGTGGGCAAGATCGACGAACCGCTCGACCGGTTGCGCGAGCTTGGCATTCTCGTCGATCGCGATCCCGATGGATACCTCCTGCAAATCTTTTCCAAGCCCGTGCAGGACCGTCCGACGCTCTTCTACGAGATCATCGAGCGCAAGGGGGCTCGCAGTTTCGGGAAGGGCAATTTCAAGGCGCTGTTCGAGGCCATCGAGCGCGAGCAGGCGCTGCGGGGCAACCTCTGACATGCCGATCTACCACACGCTCGGCGAAATCCCGAGAAAGCGCCACACGGTGTTCCGTAAACCCGGTGGCGGCATCTACGCCGAGGAGTTGATGGGGCACGAGGGATTCACCGGCACGTCGGCGTTGCTCTATCACGTGCATCCGCCGACCACGGTGAAGTCGGCGCGTCGCGTGAAGGAGACGGCGCTGGAAGCGGATCCGGACCAAGCGCTGCGTCACCGGCATTTTCTGACGTCGCGCGTGAACAGGGGGGGCAGCCCGACGCTCGACCGATTGCCATTGTTGTTCAACCAGGACGTCGCGATGTCGTACGTCGAGCCGAGCGAACAGGACGCCCACTTCTATCGCAACGCGCAGGCCGACGAGCTGGTATACGTGGCGAAGGGACAGGGGGTGTTGGAGTCGGTGTTTGGCGAGCTTCCGTTCCACGAGGGCGACTACCTCGTGATTCACCGCGGCATTTTGCACCGCTACAAGCTCGACACGAGCGGCGAGCAGCCGAAGTTTCTCGTCATGGAGAGTCGCGGCCACATACGCTGGCCGAAGCGCTACCGCAACGAGTTCGGGCAGTTGAAGGAAGGCGCGCCGTACTCCGAGCGCGACATTCGCCGCCCGCAGCAGTTGCATACGCACGACGAGATGGGAGACTTCCGCCTGCTCGTGAAGCAGTACGATGGCATCAACGAGCTGATTCTCGATCACCATCCGTTCGACGTCATCGGTTGGGATGGATACTTCTATCCCTGGGCGTTCAACATCAACGACTTCGAGCCGATCGTCGGACGCGTGCACCAGCCGCCGCCCGTCCACCAGACGTTCGAGGGCGACGGGTTCGTGGTCTGCTCATTTTGCCCGCGACCGTACGACTTCGACCCGAACGCCGTGCCGGCACCGTACAACCACAGCAACGTGGACTCGGACGAGGTGCTCTACTACGCGTCGAGCGAGTTCATGAGCCGCAAGGGGATTGAATTCGGAAGCATCACGCACCACCCGGACGGCATACCGCACGGGCCGCATCCGGGCCGCGCCGAAGCGTCGATCGGTGCCAAGGCGACGAATGAGCTCGCTGTGATGATGGACAGCTTTCGCCCACTCAAAGTCGCGAAGCAAGCTGTGGCGATCGAGGACCCGAGCTATCACAAGAGCTGGGTCGATGCGCAACACGCCGGATTCAACCCCCCGACGACGTAGCCGCGCGGCATCAGTGATCTCGCACGACCTCGAATCGTGTCGTGCGATACCGCGCGGCACCGCGGCGTGATGTTAATTGTGCTCGGCGTGACGCTGTGAGGGCGAGAGCGGTGACGGCAATCACATTTGTGATCATGCGCCCGCTTCTTGCACGGCCCGGCTTCGAACGCCCAGCCAACCCATTACTGAGGAGATACACATGCGCGTCCACAGCGGAGTAGTTCTCATGTCCGCGGCTGCCGTGCTTTCCGGGTGCGCGACGACCGGTGCGCTTCGCCGCGCCACGCAGCAGCAGCAAGCGTCCCTCGCCCAGCAGCAAACGGCACTCAACAATGAGCGCGCCGAGCGGGTTGCCGCCGACAGCGCGCTGAGCCAGAACCTCGGCATGGTCCGCGGCGACGTGCAGTCGCTCCGCACCGACCTCGAGGGGATGAAGACAGACTTCGGCGCGAAGATCAGCATGCTGGAAGATGGGCTGCACTTCGCGCTGCCGGTGAATTTCGCGTTCAACGACGCCACCGTCCGGCAGGAAGACACGACGGCGCTCGGCCGGTTCGCGCATGTCGTACAGGCGTACTACCCCGGTTCGCGCGTCACGATCGAGGGCTTCGCCGACCCGGCGGGTTCGGCGCGGTACAACATCAATCTCTCGCAGCGCCGCGCCGCGGCCGTGCGCGAGTACCTCGTGTCGCGTGGGCTGACGACGACAGACCTGAACACCGTCGGTTACGGTAAGACGCGGCTCGTCGCTCCGGGCGCGTGGGGCGACATGCCGGGTGCGGATCTCAACCGGCGCGTCGTGTTCGTGATCGAGAGCCGAGGCACGACGGGCGTGGCGATGGTGCCCGCGACCGATTCGACGCAACTGCCCTGAGCGAGTGATCGACAGCAGTCATCGCGCGCCGCTCGCCAAGCGCGCGATGGCCGCTCTCGCATGATCGGAAAGCACGAGCGCGCCGCTCATCGCGGCGCGCTCGTCGAGCAATCGGGGCCAGGCGTCCGTGTGCTCCCAGGTCGCGCGCTTTATGCGCGTAACCGCGCTCGCATTGGCCGACGCGAGCGACCGTGACAACGCGTCGACGGCGCCGTCGAGCGACGCGACGTCGGCCGTGACGCGCGCGTACAGAGAGTGCCGCTCCGCCCATGCGGAATCGCGCCAATCGGCGTCCAGCGCCATGGCGGCGAACGCGCCGCTTCCGACTTTGCGCTCGATCACCGGGCCGACGACGAACGGGCCAATGCCCACCGCGAGCTCGCTCAGGCGGACCGAGGCCGCGCCGGCGGCAATCGCGTAGTCGGCTGCCGCCACAATCCCCACGCCGCCCCCCACGGCCTTGCCGTGGACTCGGGCGACGATCGGCTTGGGGCAGCGAATCATCGACAGTATCACGCGGGCGAACCCCATGAAAAATTCCTTGCCGGTGGCCGCATCGCGAATCGAGGCGAGCTCGTCGAACGATGCGCCGGCGCAGAACGCGCCCGTGCCGTAGCTGCGGAGCGTGACGACGCGCACGTCGTCGCGAGCAGCGGCGCGGTCGATCTCATGCGTCAGTGCCAGGAGCACCGCCGACGGCAGGGAGTTGCTCTTCGGATGGCCGAAGCAGATATCAGCCACGCCGCCGCCAACGACAGACGAGACGGAGCCGTGCGCGTCGAGTGCGGTGTGCGCCGTCATCAGCGGGGATGGGAAAGGGGCGGCGACGGTCAGCGTCCGACGTGCACGCGCAAACCACCGCGCAGCGTGCCGAGCGCGATGTTCTTGAGCACGTCGCATCCGTTGTTGGACGCAGCGCAGGTGCCTCGGGGGTTCGCGAATCCGGCGCCGAGCGACGTGAACCCATAGCCATACGTACCTTCGCCAAACAGCGCGTAGCGGTCGAACAACTGGCGGTCGAGCCCCGCGCCGATCGAGATCACTGCGCCCGACTTCTGCTGCTGCGAGGTCGTCGCGTCAGCAGTGGCTGCGGTCGAGTAATGAATCTTGCTCGGATGGAAGTTGATATACCCGAATCCGAATAGGATGCTCGGCATGATGAATGGAACGGGTAGCCGATACCGCAGCTGCGTCTCGACCGTCACCAGCGCCGCGCTCGACGCGTTCGCCGAGGTGGCCGGAACGCCGGCCAGCGTTTGGAACCGCGGGAGGAATTGGGCGGCGTCAAACGGAAGTGCCGCGTAGGTCGCGCCGATGGCGAAGCCGATCCGTCCAACGCCGCGCGCACCGTCATCCCAGTTCTCCCAACTGACCGCGAACGCGTTGCCGCCGTCCCAGTCGCGGTAAGCGCCTGACGGGTTGAGTGGCGACGTGAACCCCGCGCTTACGCGGAGGTAATTGCCGCCGACCAGTCCTCCGGCGTACGGGTCGATGGACTCGTCCTGCGCTCTGGCGGTGCCGGCCAGTGCGGATAGGGTGAACGCCATGGCGAGTGCCGCGATGAACGGACGAGAGGGCATGCGATCGATCCCGAAGGTTGTTGTTCGACGCCGCAATCTACCCGCCCGGGCGAGCGCGGCACTAGATTTCAACGCGAAGAGCTTTGCGGGCGCTCTTCCTCGCGCCCGCCACCGGAGAGACACGCGTGGCCACACCTTCCCCTCGTCCCGTGGAAGCGCCGGACGACCCGGCACGAGTCGCCGCGTTCGAAGCGCGGATCGCGAGCGGCGAGAGCATCGAGCCCAAGGACTGGATGCCGGCGCGGTATCGGAAGCAGCTCGTGCGAATGATGTCGCAGCACGCGCATTCCGAGATCGTGGGCATGCTGCCCGAAGGGAACTGGATCACGCGCGCCCCGAGCTTGCGTCGGAAGTTGGCGCTTCTCGCCAAGGTCCAGGACGAAGCTGGCCATGGCCTGTACATCTATTGCGGTACCGAGACGCTCGGCGTCGACCGGGCGGAGCTGATCGAACAGTTGTTGGCGGGCACGGCCAAGTACTCGAGCATCTTCAACTACCCAACGCTCGCCTGGGCCGACATCGGCTGCATCGGGTGGTTCGTCGATGGGGCTGCGATCGTCAACCAGACCATGCTCGCCAAGGCGAGCTACGGGCCGTACGCACGAGCGATGGTCCGCATCTGCAAAGAAGAGAACTTTCACAAGCGTCAGGGCTACGAGATCATGGCCACGCTGGCCGCCGGCACGCCCGCGCAGCGCGCCATGGCGCAAGATGCCGTGAACCGTTGGTGGTGGCCGTCGCTCATGATGTTCGGGCCGCCCGACAGCGCGTCGGCGAATTCGGACGAGCTGATGCGTTGGGGCGTGAAGAAGAAGAGCAACGACGAGCTGCGCCAGCGTTTCGTGAACCTCACGGTGGCGCAGGCCAAGGCGATCGACCTGTCGCTTCCCGATCCCGACCTCCGGTACGACGACACCACGCAGAACTGGGCCTTCGGGCAGATCGACTGGGACGAGTTCTGGCGCGTGGTGAAGGGCGACGGACCGTGCAATCGCGAACGGTTGGCCGCACGGAGGCGGGCTCACGACGACGGCGCGTGGGTGCGGATGGCCGCGTCGGCGCACGCCGAGAAGCGGCGGTCGGCGAGCGACGCCGCGTAGTCGGAGACGCCAATGGACTCGAACGGCGGCCCGGCGCCTGGCCCGCGCGACGCGCGCGACACGCAATGGCCTCTGTGGGAAGTCTTTTTGCAACCGCCCCAAGGCGCACCGCACGAACATGCGGGAAGCGTCCATGCCGCGACGGCCGAGCAAGCGCTTCAGAATGCGCGCGACGTCTACGCGCGGCGCGGCGAGGCGGTGAGCATCTGGGTCGTGCGCAGCCGTGAGATCACGGCGTCGACGCCGGACGACATGGGCCCCTTCTTCGATCCGGGAAATGACAAGCCGTACCGGCATCCGCAGTTCTACAAGGCGCCGCGGGGTGTTCGTGTTTTCTAATCGAGGCCGTGTGTGACGGAGTCGGACGCGCTGGTGGCATACCTGCTTCGTTTGGGGGACGACCGGCTGGTGCTAGGCCATCGATTGTCGGAGTGGTGCGGCCACGCTCCGATCCTCGAGGAGGACATCGCGCTCGCCAACATCGCGCTCGATCTGATCGGGCAGGCGACGCTGTTGCTGACGGCGGCGGGCGAGCTCGAAGGCACCGGCCGGTCGGCCGACGCTCTGGCGTACTTCCGCGACGCGATCGACTACCGCAATGCGCTGATGGCCGAGCTCCCGAATGGCGACTTCGGGTTCACGATCGTGCGGCAGTTCTTGTTCAGCGAGCTCGCGCTCCTCCAAGCCGATGCGCTCATGCGCAGCACGAATGCGACGGTGGCTGGCATCGCCGCGAAGGCGGTGAAAGAGCACCGGTATCACGTCCGGCATTGCCGCGAATGGGTCATCACCCTCGGCGACGGTACGACCGAGAGTCACGACCGCGCGCAGGCCGCGGTCGACGAGTTGTGGCGCTATACCGGCGAGCTGCTCACGGCCGACGATGTCGACATCGCCGTCGCCCGCTCCGGCGCGGGCGTGAACCCCAACACGTTGGAGGATGCTTGGCGTACGCGCGTGACGGAGGTGTTTGGCCGCGCGACGCTGACGGCGCCGAGCGCGTCGTTCATGCAGCGCGGCGGGCGAAACGGGCGACATACGGAGCACCTGGGGCATCTCCTGGCCGAGATGCAGATCGTGGCGCGTTCGCACCCGGGGGCGACGTGGTAAGGCGCGCGCCGCCGTCGCGCGACGACCTGTTCTCGATTCTCGACGCAGTGAAGGACCCGGAGGTCCCGGTGCTGAGCGTCGTCGAGCTGGGGATCGTGCGCGATGCGACCGCGACGGCGGAGGGCGTAGTCGTGACGATCACGCCGACCTATTCCGGCTGTCCGGCGATGCACGAGATCGAATCGGACATTCGCGTGGCGCTCGCCGAGCGCGGACTCGGACCGATCGAACTTCGCACCGTGTACGCGCCGGCGTGGACCACCGACTGGATCGGGCCGGCGGCGCGGGAGAAGCTTCGCGCGTATGGCATCGCACCGCCGGGGACGGCGACGGCGGCCGAGGAGCTCGTGCCCCTCCGCCGTGCCGCGGCCGTGCCCTGCCCGTACTGCGGCGGCACCGACACCAGTCGAACTAGCGAATTTGGTTCGACGGCCTGTAAGTCCCTCTGGCTGTGTCGTTCGTGCCGGCAGCCGTTCGAGGAGTTCAAGGCGTTTTGATTCAGGCGCGGAGCGATTGGTCGATGCGTTCCGCGATCGTATCGGCGCTCGGCAGCACCGCGTCGAGCAACACCGGATGGTAGGGCATCGGAATGTCCGCGACGGCCAGCCGGTCGACCGGCGCATCGAGGAGCCAGAACGCGTCTTTCGCCACTGTTGCGGCGATCTCGGCGCCGAAGCCGGCCGTGAGATTGTCTTCGTGAACAATCAGGCAACGGCCGGTTTTTGCGACTGACGTGAGGACGGCGTCGCGATCCCACGGTGCGATCGTACGAAGGTCGAGCAACTCGACCCGATCGCCGAAGCGGTGTGCCGCGTCGGTGCAGCGGTGCACCATAGCCCCCCATGATATGAGCGTGAGATCGGCGCCGGCCCGCACGAGCGTCGCGCGGCCGAACGGTATGACGAAATCGTCGCCCGGGTACCGCGCGCTGCCGTCGCTCGTCATCAGGAGCGAGCGATGCTCGAAGAAGATCGTCGGGTTGGCGCCGCGCATCGCGCTGCGCAGCAGACCGACCGCGTCGGCGGAGTTTGAAGGAATCGCGACCTGCCACCCGTAGGCGTGCGCAAATCGCACTTCGTCGCTCAGGCTGTGCCACGGGTCGCCGACATCCTTGCCGAAGCCACCGGGCATGCGAACGACGATCGGCGCCGCGAACCGGTTGGCTGTGCGCCACCGCAGCGTTCCGCAGTTGTTCAGTTGTTCCGTGGCCGGGTCGGCGTATTTGCGAAACTGAATCTCCGCCACGGGCATGAGACCGGAGATCGCCATGCCGACGGCCCGTCCAACGATTCCCTCCTCGGACAGGCTCGTGTCAAACACGCGCTCGCGACCGAACTGCTTCTGCAACCCTTCGGTCACTAGGTGCACGCCACCCTTGCGTCCCACATCCTCGCCGAACACAGCGCACTTCGGGTTTACCGCAAGCTCGTGTGCCAGCGCCCGCCGAACGGCCTCGGCGAATCGCATTACATCACCCGATTCGGAGGGCGTTTGGTCTCCGCCAAGCTCGGCCCGCTCGGCTCGCGATAGGCCGCCGAACGCTTCCGGCGATCCGGCGCTGTCGTCTGCGTAGATCCAACGGGCCACGCCAGACGGATCTGGATTTGGCCGGGCACGCGCCGCCTCGAGCGCGGCGTGCACGTCGTGAGCGACCTCTGCTTCGAGATCAGACCACGCGCCTTCGGATAGCAACGAAGGAACGAGGTACGAACGCAGCTTTGGCATCGGGTCGCGCGCCTCGTCGGCGGCGATCTCTTCCTCGTTCCGATACCCTCGCTGATTGTCGGGACCGGAGTGGCTACAGAGGCGCGGCACCGTCAGCCGAACGAGTGAGGGCCCCTTGCCGGCGCGTGTGTGATCGACGCATTCGGCGATGTAGCGCGCGGCATCGTGGGGATCGGTCCCGTCACCGTTGCGAATGAAGAGGTTTGCGAACGATGCGAGATTGCGCGCGATGTCGCTGCCCGGCGTTTGCAGGTCGCCGGGCACCGATATGCCAAGCCCGTTGTCCTCGACATAGAACACCATTGGCAGCTCGAGGGTCGTCGCCATGGTGAGCGCCGACCAGAAGCCGTTCGTCGCGACGGATGCCTCACCGCCGAGCACGACGCCGATCGCACCCGCCCAGCTCGAGTCGCCGAGCACGTCGGCGTGGTAGCCAATCGCTTGCGCCCAACCGGCGCACGGGGTGTACTGCGATCCGACGTCGCCGGACATCGGGAGCACGATCGGCCCATTGGGGTTCGGCAGATTGCAGACGACTCCGATGTCGCGGCCGTCGCTGAATCCGCCGGTGCGCCCGAGCGGGCTGGCGAAGGCGTCTTCGATCGAAAGGCCCATGGCGAGCAGGAGCGGCCGCGATCGGTAGTACGCGCTGGCGGCATCGTGCGGCTGGTCGATCAGCGAGCCGAGGATCGCTTGTGCGACGTCGTGGCCGCGCGCAGAGAACTGATAGAGCACGAGGTGTTCGCGCGGTACCGTCGCCCGGTTACGGTTGGTCGTCTCCTCGACGTCATCGAGCGCGCGGGAGACGAGCGACGTGTAGGCGATGCGCCGCCAGTCGAAGCGGGAGTCGGGGACAGGGACATCGCCGCGCTTCCGTGACGTCGGCTCGCGCTGCGAGGCGCGGGGCTGAGAGCCGCGGGGAAAAGGCAGAGTGGTCACGCGTCGTAATCTGCCAGTGACGACGCAACGGGGCCAGCGTTGCCTCGACTCGTATCCCCTGGGGGAGGGCGCGGCTATCTTCCCAGTCGAGACAGGCCGATGGAATCTCGATTCGAGGGCGGGATGGACGACATCGTTTTCGAGGCGGCGGCGGGCGTGGCGACGATCACGCTCAATCGGCCGGACGTGCTCAACAGCGTGACGCGGTCGATGGCGCGTCATCTGCGCGAAGCGCTCGATCGCGTACGGGATGACGCGACGTTGCGGGCGGTCGTGCTGACCGGGGCCGGGCGGGCGTTCTGCGCCGGTCAGGATCTCGCGGAGGCAATGCCTCGCGAGGGCGAGCGGCCGGATCTCGGCGAGATCGTTCGGGAGAGCTACAACCCGGTCGTGCGGTCAATCCGCCAGTTGGAGAAGCCGGTGATCGCAGCGGTGAATGGCGTCGCGGCGGGGGCCGGGTCGAACATCGCGTTCGCGTGTGACATCGTGTTCGCCTCGACGGCCGGGATGTTCGTGCAATCGTTTGCTCGCGTGGGGCTCATTCCCGACAGCGGCGGGACGTTCATACTTCCGCGACTGGTGGGGCTGCACCGCGCCGCGATCATGACAATGCTCGCCGACAAGCTCCCGGCCGAACAGGCCCGCGAGTGGGGGCTGGTGTACATGGTCACAGAGCCCGAAACGCTGATGGAGACCGCGGTAGGGACGGCGCGCCAGCTCGCGAGCTTTCCCACCCGAGCACTCGGCCTCATCAAGCGAGGCTTCAACGCGTCGCTCGGCGTCGATCTCGAGGAGCAGTTGGCGCTCGAGGAGACACTCCAGCGCGAAGCGGGCGACACGGCCGACCATGCGGAGGGCGTCCGCGCCTTTCTCGAGAAGCGAAAGCCAGTCTTCACG
>JBIOHX010000050.1:0-15587 GCA_044449465.1 Gemmatimonadales bacterium
CGATAGGAGTCGCCGGTGCGGAGGATGCGCGACGCCTCGGCGGACGGCGGCGGTGAGGACGGGACGGGGCGGGTGGGGGCGCTCCGGCCGGAGCGAGACGACGTCGTTGTGGTCGAGGCCGGAATGGCGGCCGGAAGGTTCGCGATGACGGTGGCGATGACCGTTTCGGGCGATACGCCGAGTGTCCCCGGCGCACAGCCGGTGACGAGCAGGAGGGATGCTGCGGCGATCGCGCCGACCCGAGCGGGCGTAGGCGTGATCATGCTGTAGGCGAGAGCAGATTCGGCGCCGCGCGGCCGCGCAATCCGAACTGGTTGCCAAGCAATATGTTAGAGGATGCTAGTCACTGACGCGACGCGGCCAAGTGTCCGCTCGCGGCGACAGTTCGAGTTTCTCCGTGGGGACAGACGCCGGCCGAGGCGTGTCTCCTACTCCTGTCACTCCGCTCGCAGCGCGTCCACCGGCTGCACTCGCGCGGCGGCTCGCGCCGGGAACAGTGAGGCCGCCAGCGCAACCACGAGCAACACTGCTGGTGCCGCGATGAAGGTCGCCGCGTCGTGCGTGGACACTCCCGCGAGCATCGATGCGAGGAGTTTGGACGCCAGCGCCGCCGCCGCGAGACCGAACACGCTTCCGGTGAGCGCAGTCGCGAATCCGTATCGCAGCACCAGGAACAAGATCCGTCCGCGTGACGCGCCAAGCGCGGCGCGAATTCCGAACTCGCGCGTGCGCGCAACGACGGTGAACGCCATGATTCCGTACACACCGAGCGCAGCGAGCCCGAGCGCGAGCAGGGCGAATGCGCCCATCAATCCCATCGCGAGCTTCTGGCGGGCGATCGAGGCGCCGAGGACGTCCCGCAGCGTCCGTGGATTGATCAGCGGGAGCTTCGGATCCATCGCGTGCAAGTCTTGGCGAATTATCGGGAGGAGCGAGGTCGCGTCGCCCGACGCGCGGACGATGAACTCATTGCCGATGATCTGCGTCTCGAGCGCCGACTGATACACGGTAGGATCGACGTCTTCGAGCACGCTGGGGCGCACGTCCTCGACCACGCCGATGACTTCGCTCGCGACCGTCGAATCGCCGATGCCGCCGTCGAGATGAACGCGTGCGCCGAGCGGACTCGCGTTGGGCCAGAGGCGTTTGGCGACGCTCTCGCTGATCACGATCACCGGCGGGGAGCCCGGACGATCGCTCGGTGCGAAGACGCGCCCTTGCAGCGTGCGAATGCCCGTTGCCGCGAAGTACTCCGGCGACGCGGTCGCCAGCTCGATGCTCGGCGGGCCGGCGTTGTCGAGCTGCCTCCCTTCGACGCGGAAGCCGACGTGCGTCCAGCCGCCGTTCCAAGGAGCAACGGCGGTGTAGCCGACGGCGCTGATACCGGGAATGGAGTGCAGCTTCTGCGAGAACGCGTTCACGAACTGCTCTCGGTCGGCGGGATAGCGGTAGCGCCCCTGCATGTTGAGGATGAAGGTCGCCTGATGCGTCGTAGCGGCATATCCCAGGTTGGTGCGCACGAGCGAGATGAAGGTGCGTGCAAGGAGCCCTGCCCCAACAACGAGAACGACCGCAAATGCGATCTGGGCCGACACGAGCGCGCGCGAGGCGCGGGCGGCTGACCGCCCCGAAGACGACGAGCGATTGCCACCATCGCCCAACGCGTCGCGCACGTCGAGACGCGTGGTGCTGAGCGCGGGAAGAAGGCCGAACGTGAGTCCGCAGGCGACCGACGCCGCGACCGCGAAGGCGAGCACGCCGCCGTCGATTCGCACGTCGCCGAGCTGCGGAAGTACGCCACCAGCGAGGCTGAGCAGGAGCTTCTTGAGAGCTACCGCCAGCGCGACGCCGAGCGCGCCGCCGGCGACACCGTACACGAGGCTCTCGGTCAGCACCTGCCGCACGAGCCGGCCGCGTCCCGCGCCGAGCGCGGTGCGAATGCCGAGCTCGCGCCGGCGCGCCATGGCGCGGCCGAGAAAGAGACCGGCGATGTTCACGCACGTCACGACGAGGACGACGAGCGCACCGACCATCACGAGCACGAGCACGGCCCCGACGCCGCCGACAATCGCCGCATGCAGCGGCGTCGGGATCACGACTCCGGCGTTCTTTATATCGGGGACGAGCTCCTGAATGCGCGGGCGAAGCAGCGCGAGCTCCGACCGGAACTGCGCGATCGACACGCCGGCCTTGAGCCGCGCCACGGACCGCCAGATGCGGCCCCGGCCACGACCGGCTGTCCGCGCCATGGCATCGATGTCGAGCGGAAGCAGAGCGTCGGCGGTGAACGTCGGGCCAACGAAGGATTCGGGAAGCACGCCGATCACCGTGAACGTGTTGGCGTTGAGCTGGACCGTGCGTCCGACGATCCGCGTGTCGCCCCCGAAGTCGCGCTGCCAGAGAGCGTAGCCGAGGATGACGACGTGCGGGGCCCCGCGCTGGAGGTCCGCGCCCACGAACGTGCGCCCGAGCACTGGACGGAAGCCGAGCACGTTGAAGAAGCTCGTGTCGACCTCGGCGATTTGCCACGGCTCTGCGCTCTGGTCGGTCGTGTAGGTCAGGCCTTGGTAGCTGCCGAACGCGGTCAGCCCCGCGATCGACTTGCTCTGGGCGGCAAGCGTCGTCAGCTCGGCGGCCGACAGCTTGTCGGCGTCGCCGCCGGGCGTCGGCTGGGTATAGAGGCGATACAGCTGCTCCGGCGCACGAAATGGCAGGGGCTCGATGAGCACGCGGCGCACGACCGAGAACACCGCGGTGTTGGCGCCGACGCCGAGCGCCAGCGTGGCGAGCACCGTGGCGGCGAAAAGCGGCGAGCGCCGCATGGCCCGCCAGGCGAGTCGCAGATCGCCGCGCAGATCTTCGATCAGATTGGAGCGACGGATGTCGGCTTCGGTGTCCATGTCGGCTGCCTCGCAATAGCGTCGAGTTGCTTCGAGATCTCCAAACTCACGCACCGCTCGCCCGCGAGCCTCGTCGGGTGTGAGCCCCTGGGCGACGTAGTCGCGCGCCCGCATCTCGATGTCGAAGCGCAGCTCGTCGTCGAGATCGGCGCGAATGCGCGCCGCGGAGCGCGGCAATCGGAGGAAGCGGCGGATGGATCGCGCGGGCATCGTCGGTTACTTGGCGTCGAGCACGCGGTAGAGCGCGGAGACGTACGCCTTGAGATCGGTCGATTGGGCGCGCAGTTGTTTGCGCCCCGCAACCGTCAGCTCGTAGAACTTGGCGCGCCGATTCGCGTCGGACACGCCCCACCAGGCGCGGACGAGCTTCTTCTTCTCGAGGCGATGAAGGGCTTGATAGAGCGCGGCGCTCTCGATCGTGATCGCGCCGGCGGTGCGGGCGCGGACGAACTGCGCGATCGCATAGCCGTGCATCGCCTCCCAGGCGAGGGTGCGGAGGACGAGGAGGTCGACGGTGCCGTGGACGAGGTCGAGCGCGGGCTGGGGCATGCGTCTCCAGTAAGCGTCTTAGCTATCAGACAGTGACTAGAGTGGCGCGCGGCGCCGCGCCTGTCAAGCGCTAGGACACCCGGCTACGTTGCGCACATGTCATTCGCCTCATTCAAGCTGCATCCCGACCTGCTGAAAGGCGTCAAGGAGCTGGGCTTCGCCCGCCCGACGCCCATCCAGACCGACGCCATCCCGTCCGCCATGGACGGGCGCGACGTGCTCGCCTGCGCCATGACCGGCAGCGGCAAGACCCTCGCCTTCCTCCTCCCGATCCTCCACCATCTGCTCGAGCACCCGAAGCGCGGCACCACGCGCGCCCTCATCGTCACCCCCACGCGCGAGCTCGCGGCGCAGATTCTCGAGGAGCTCAACACCGTCGCGGTCCATACGCCGATCACTGCTGCCGCCGTTTACGGCGGCGTCGGCATGGGCCCGCAGGAGCACGCCTTCCGCAGCGGCGTCGACGTCATCGTCGCCACGCCCGGCCGGCTTCTCGACCATCTCAAGCATCCCTACGCCAAGCTCGACCAGATCACCGCGCTCGTGCTCGACGAAGCGGATCGCATGCTCGACATGGGCTTCCTTCCCGACATCAAACGCCTGCTGAAATACCTGCCGGCGAAGCGGCAGACGCTGTTTTTCAGCGCCACGATGCCCAAGCCGATCCTCGAGCTCACGCGCGACCTGCTGCACGATCCGGCGACGATCAACCTCGAGCGCAAGGCCGCGCCGGCGGTGGGCATCACACAAGCGGTGTATCCGGTGAAGCAGGAGCTCAAGCCGGTGCTGCTGCTCGCGCTGCTCCAGCGCGATCTGATGAACGAAGCCTTGGTCTTCACGCGTACGAAGCACCGAGCCAACCGCCTTTGGGAGTTTCTCGACAAGCACGGCATCTCGGCGGCACGCATCCATGGCAACCGGTCGCAGGCCCAGCGCACCGACGCGCTCGCGGGGTTCAAGGCCGGTTCCTATCGGGTGCTCGTCGCGACGGACATCGCCGCCCGCGGCATCGACGTCGAGGCGCTCGGCCACGTCGTCAACTTCGACGTGCCGCTCGCGGCGGAGGACTACATCCACCGCGTCGGCCGCACGGCGCGCGCCGAAGCGACGGGCGAGGCGTACACCTTCGTGTCGCCGGAGGAAGCGGACGACCTGCGGGCAATCGAACGCGCCGTGGGCAAGGCGTTGCCGCGGGTGACGATTCCGGGCTTCGACTACGACGCCAAGCCGGCGGGCAAGCTCGAGATTCCAATCGCCGAGCGATTGGCCAAGCACCGCGCGCAGAGGTCGGTGGAGCGGCAGCGGGCTAAGGAAAAGGAAGCGCGGCGTGCGGGAACGCAGCCGGGGGCGCCGACGTCTGCGCCACCGCGGAGCTCGCAGGGGGCATCGCAATCGCAGTCGCAGTCGCCATATCGCGACGCGGCGAGGGACGGGGCGAGCGGCGGCGGACAGCGAAGCCGCCGGCGGAGACGCGGAGGCGGGCGAGGGCCGTCGAGATAGCTCGAAGCGCGCGCCCTATTCCTCGCGCAACGTGCTCGCCGGATCAGCGCGCGTCGCCCGCAGGGCCGGCGCCGAGCTGGCGAGGGCCGCGACGGCAAGAAACAGAATCGGCACGGTCAGAAACGTCACCGGATCCATCGGCGACACACCGTACAACCACTGGCGAAGCGAGCGGGTGGCGACGCCGGCGCCGACCAATCCGACGGCGGCGCCGAGGGAGGCCAACCACGCGGCGCGGCGCAACACGAGCCGCATCACGCTCGCCCGCGACGCACCGAGCGCGATACGAATGCCCATCTCCCGCCGCCGCTCGCCGACCAGGTAGGACATCACGCCGTAGATGCCGACGGCACCGAGGATCAGGGCCAACAAGGCAAACACGGCGACGAGCAGCATCGTGAAGCGAGACTTCGTCACGGAATTCGAGACGACGGCGTCCATGGTACGCACGTCGCTCACCGGCATCGCGCGGTCGATGTCGTGGACGAGGCCGCGGATGGACGCGCCGACGGCGGCGGGATCGCCGGTGGTTCGCGCGACGAGCCAAAGCGAGCCGATGAAGCGGCCGGATGCCTGGGCCCAGGGGACGTACATGCTCGCACTCGTCGTGTCGCGCAGGCTGTCCTGCTTCGTGTCGGGCACGATTCCGACGATCGTGATCCACGGACTGGCATATGGATATCCGATCCGGTGGCCTATCGCGTTCCCGTTCGGCCAATAACGTCTGGCGACGCTCTCGCTGACGACGGCGACCCATGGTGCGCCGGCGCGATCGCCGTCGTCGAAGCCGCGGCCGCGGTTGATGCGAATGCCCATCGCCGCGAAATAGCCCGGCGTGACGATCTGCATGTGCTCGATCATCGGCAGGCCGTGCGTGACGTCCTCGAACTGCCCTTGGACCCGCGACGCGATACCCCAAATCGGCTGCGCGAGCGGCAATCCGTCGACGAGCGCGGCGGCCCGGACGCCGGGAAGCGCTTGCGTCCGGTTGAGAACATTCTGATAGAAGGCGAGAACACCCTGCGTATCGGCCGCGAACCGCGCGTCGGGAACGGAGATGCGGGCCGCGATGACGTGCGTCGTCTCGAAGCCGGGGGCGATGGCGCGCAACGCGGCGAAGCTGCGCACAAGCAGGAGAGACGCGGTCACGAGCATGACGGCGAGCGCCACCTCGCTCGCCACGAGCGCTCCGGAGATTCGCAGATGCGAACCGCCGATCGTAGTACGCACGCCGGTGCCGGCGACACGCGACGCCGATCCGCCGCCCCTCGTCGCGCGGAAGGCGGGGATGAGTCCGAACAACACTCCTGTTCCGATCGAAGTCGCGAGCGCGAAGGCGAGGACGACTCCGCCCATCGAGATTTCGTCGGCGCGCGGGATGCCGGCCGGCAGCGCGGCGACCAGCGCGCGGACGGCGATCCATCCGAGCAGCACACCGAGTACGCCGCCGAGGCCGGCGAGCACGAGGCTCTCCGTGACGAGCTGCCGCACGAGCCGCCCCCGACCGCCGCCGAGCGCGGCGCGCACCGCGAGCTCGCGCTCACGCGTGACCGCGCGCGCGAGCTGCAGGTTGGCGACGTTGACACAGGCGATGAGCAGCACGAGCAGCGCGGCGCCGAACAACATCCATAGTAGCGCGCGCGCCGACCCCACGAGCTGCGTCTGTAGCGGTGTTGCGGTGGCGTCCGTGCGATAGCCCGGACCCGGATCCCAGAGCGGGTTGGCGCGGCGCAACGACGGCCAGACGGTCCGCACTTCTCTGCGTGCGCCGTCGAGCGTCGCGGCGGGCGCGAGACGGCCGATCATTCGCTTGCCGCCCACGCCCCAGAGGAGGCCGATGTTGTTCGGGTTGGGGACGTATGGCTGCCAGTACTCGACGTCGTCGCTCGGATAGCGGAAGGACTTGGGCATGACGCCGACGATCGTGGCGGGCGAGCCCTCGATCGAGATCGTTCGCCCGAGGACGTCGTTTGCGCCGGCGAACTGCCGCTGCCAGAGCGTGTAGCCGATGACCACGACGTGCGCATTGCCGAATCGGCCGTCCGCCGGCGTGAAGCCACGGCCGATGGCGGGCGCGACGCCGAGGAGCGGGAAGAGATTGGTCGTGATGTCCGCGCCGTTGAGTCGCACCGCTTCGCCGCCGAAATCGACGGGATGCGTGGCCGGCTCCCACGCCGCCAGATCGACGACGGTGCGCAGCCTCGCGCGGACGGCCAGGTATTCGCCAAATGAGCCGTCGCCGATGGCCACCAGCCGATCCGGCTGCTTGTACGGGAGCGGCTGCAAGACGATCGCGTCGACGACGGAGAAGATCGCGGTGTTGGCGCCGATGCCGAGGGCGAGGGTGAGCGCGGCGGCGATCGTGAACGCCGGCGAGCGGCGCAGCGCGCGGACGGCGAACCGGAGATCCTGCGCGAAGTCGGCGAGGTATTCGACGCGCCGGCGGGTGGTCTCCTTGCGGTGGTCGTGATCGACGAGCGCCGCGCGCACACCACCGACGTCGCCGAAGCGCTCGAGCGCCTCGCGGCGCGCGTCGTCGGAGGTCATGCCGAGGGAGATGTTACGCTGGACGCGCATCTCGAGATGGAACGCGAGCTCGTCGTCGACGTCGGCCGAAACGTCGGCGCGGAGGAGTCGAGCGAAGCGGAGATATCGACGCCAGCGCGGCGCGCGTGCGGGGAGGTCGTCGCTCACGCGAGAGCCGGATCGGCGCGGAGGGCGCGCGTCACCGCCTTGGAGTAGCGGAGCCAGAGCGACGCTTCGCTGCGCAAATGCTTTCGGCCGGCGCCCGTGATGGTATAGAAGCGTGCGCGGCGGTTGTTCTCGGAGAGGCCCCACTCGGACGTGACGAGCCCGCGATCCTCGAGGCGTCGGAGCGCCGGGTAGAGCGAGCCTTCTTCGATGCGGAGGACGTCGCCGGTGGCGTCCTCGACCCAGCGCGAGATGGCGTAGCCGTGCGCGGGGCCGACGAAGAGGGACTTGAGGATGAGGATTCCGAGGGTACCCTGGAGGAGGTCGCCCGTATCGCGCGGTGCCGGCATGGTCGTTCCCTAGGCGAGAGTAGGGGTACGCTAGGCGTGAGGGCGTCCCCTGTCAAGGCTATGGAGCTTTCAACCGCCGCTCGGGAGGTTCCACCCGGAAGACAGTGAACGGCCGCTCGGGAGGTTCCACGGACTTGGGGACTACAGATTGGACGGAGCAACGGCACGGATTGAATGGATTGATCGTGGTGGCGAGTGGGATCTCGACACGGGGTCAAAATGCTTGGGGGGCGCGGGGCTGGCTGATTGGCGCCTCTGTTCATTCTGTGCGGTGCTCGGTCAAATCTTGTTCAAACTCCTTTGAGCCGGTCCGGTGAACCGGTCCGGTGAACCGGTCCGATGGTGGCTAACGAAAGGCGAGGCCCGGCGGGTGGGGGGTCCGCCGGGCCTGCCTGGGTCACGGCTTTCGCGGTCGCTAATTGAAGCGCTTAGAAGCCGACCGCTTTCGCGACGTTGATTCGCCCGTGCCCGAAGAACGGGTCCGTTCCCTTCGCGCCGACGTCGTCGGCCGATGACTCGATGAGCTGCTTGATCAGCTGCGGCTGGCCATGGCCCTTCGCGGCCACGAGGAGCGCTGCGAGACCGGCGACGTGTGGCGTCGCCTGGCTCGTGCCGATGTCGCCCTCGAGAAAGTCGCCCGCGACGCAGGGCGTGAGCTGCGGCGCACCGCTCGCGTCGAAGCCCGCGATCACCGTCTTGCTGCAGAGCGACCAAACCCACGATGCGAAGTCGGGGCCCCAGGGCCAAAGCGAGACCGTGAAGCCGTTCGCCGCGTCGGCGTTACCGCCGGGGCCCGCGACGGAGATCGCCGAACGACCGAAGTTCGTGAAGAACGACGGTACGTCGACCGGGCCGGTTGCCGTCGCGGGGCCCATCGAGGACACGCAGACGACGTGAACCGCATCGCAGAAGATCTGCGTGGAGTTGCCGTTGTGATCGAGATTCTCGCTCGAGTTGCCGGCCGCGACGACGATCAGCATGCCGTGCGATTTCGCATAGTCGAATACTCGATTGATGGCCGCCGTGAGACGGCCATTGCCCGCCTTCAGGAAGTCGCCTTGGATGCTCATGCTGGCGACGTCCGCGCCGTGGTCGGCGGCCCAGAGCACACCGTTGAGGATATCCCCGAACGAGCCGGAGCCGCTTTGATCGAGCACCTTCACGCCAATGAGCGTGGTACGCGCCGTGACGCCGGCGAAGGCGACGGCCCGGCTGCTCACCTGCGTCGCGACGTTGGTTCCGTGGCCGTTGAAGTCCGAAATGTCGTTGCGCCCCGGGAAGTACTTCGCGCGCACCGCGTTGTCGCTCGTCACGAACGACGTGGAGCGCGACAGGTCGACGAGGCCGTTCAGATCGAACGCGTCGTAGTCGATGCCGGTGTCGAGGATCGCCACGGTGACGGTTGGGTCGCCGAGCTTGCCCGCGGCCCACGCCTGGTCGGCGTGAATCGCGCGCATGTTCCACTGCCAGGAGAAGAGTGCGGCCTTGGCTGGGTTGATGGCGGCGCTTGGCGAGCCCGCGGAGACGGCCACCATGTCGGCCTTCGTCGGGGCGACCGCCGCGACCGGGGCGTCGAGGGCGACAACGGCGTCAGCGTCGACCTCGGCGATACCGCTCGTCGCGCCGAGGCTTGCGGCGGCGGAGGCAGTGAGTCCGCGGACGACGGCGATCCCGGCGCCCTGATGGAGCGCGTGGATCGATCCGCCAAGTGCCGCCACGGTGTTGGCGAAATTCGGAGGGAAGGCGTTACCGCGTGCGAGCACGATGTACTGCCCCGAGGCAGCAATGGCGTCGAACGACCGGGCGGCGGGTGCCGCCAGCCGGCTGCTCGGCGCGGTCACGCGGTCGGCGCAAGCGCTGAGCGCGGTGAGTGAAAGGAGTGCAGTGACTGCACGTGCGATCGCTTGCGGACGAAGCATGGGGGCGTTCTCCAGAGATGGGGTCCGGCTGTTTGAACATGCGTTTGTGAGACATCTTGTGCAAGTCGCCGCGGTCGCCTGAACGCAGGAGGGCCTCAGGCTTCCCCGATCACGGCCAAGAAGAACTACCGCCTCGTCCCACGCCGCTTGCATATATTATCGCTTTTGCAGATAATAGGCGCATGCCCAAGGGACACTACCTCGGCGACTTCGAGCTGCTCGTGCTCGCGGCGCTCGTCCGTCTCGGCGACGACGCCTATGCCGTCACGATCAAGCGCGACATCGAGCAGCGCGCCAAACGCCCCGCGTCGCTCGGCGCGATCCACGCCGGCATCGGGCGGTTGAGCGACAAGGGATTCGTCGCGCTGCGCATGTCAGAGCCGCTGCCGGTTCAAGGCGGACGGGCGCGCAAGCACGCGCGCATCACCGCCGCCGGCAGGCGCGCGCTCCGCGAGTCGACCGCCGCGGTGGCGCGGATGATCGAGGGCCTCGAGCTGGGGGCGCGCTCATGAGCCGCGCTCGTGCGTCGAGTCCTCCGCGGCTCGCGACACGCCTTCTGGCGCTCCTGTCGTCGGAAGCAGATCGTCGGTATCTGCTTTCGGACTTTCAAGAAGAATTTGAAGACCGCGCGAGCACGGCGGGGGTCGCTGCCGCACATGCCTGGTACTGGCGCGAGGTGCTTCGCTCGGCGGCGCCGCTCGCGGCACGACGGGCGCACCTCGCGCGCACGCGACCCGCGATCGACACGTCGAGTGGTTGGAGGGAATCACTCGGCGACGTGCGGTACGCGCTGCGGTTGAGTGTGCGCAGTCCCCTCGCGCCACTGGCGATCGTCACGACGATGACCCTCGGCATCGCGGCGACGGCGGCGGTCTTCGCCGCGGCGGAAGGCGTGCTGCTTCGACCTCTCCCCTTCCCCGAGTCGGACCGGGTGGTCAAGCTTAACACCGTCGTGCCGAGCGGCCTCGTCGCGCCGACGGTCGCCTATCCCGATGCGTTGGACTATCGGCGGCTGGTCCACGAGTTCTCTGCCCTTACGCTCTTCTCGCGGATCGACGTCACGCTGCAGCACGGCCCCGATCCAGAGGACGTTCGCGCGCTCCAGGTCGACGACGGCTACGCGCGAGTCTTCGGTCTCAGACCAGCCCTCGGCCGGCTCCTCGTGGCAAGCGACAGCGTATTCGGCGCGCAGCGCGTCGCCGTGCTGTCGTACGGCTTCTGGATGCGCGAGTTCGGCGGCGACCGTTCGCTGGTCGGCCGGGCTATACGAATCGACGATCAACCGGTGACCGTGGTCGGCGTGCTAACGCCGGACGCGTACCTTTTTCCGCGCGAGTCGGTCGACCTGCTAACGCCGTTGGCCATTCCGCCGGAGTCGTTCATGAAGAATCGCGGCGCACTCTGGGCGTGCGCGGCGGCGAAGCTCCGGCCCGGGGCGTCCGAGGAGATGGCGCAACGCGCCGTGGCGTCGGCGGGCGAGATGCTGAGCCGTGAATATCCAAAGTCGAATCACGGCTTGAGCGGGCGGATCCAGCCGCTGCGGGAGGTCGTGGTGGGCTCGGTCCGGCCGATGCTCGAGCTCCTCGCGGCGGCGATCGTCGCCGTGCTGCTCATCGCCTGCGTCAACGTCGCGAACCTGATCCTGGGGCGCGCTCAAGCCCGGGCGCGCGAGTTCGCTGTACGTTCGGCGCTCGGCGGAAGCCCAGCGCGCGTGCGCCGCCAGGTATTCATAGAAGCGCTCGTGCCGACGGTGGTCGGGAGCGTGCTCGGTCTGGTGCTCGCACCGGTGCTCGTGCGCCTGTTGGTCGCCGTTTATCCGGAGGCGTTACCCCGCGCTGACGAGATCGGGATCGGCGCCCCAGTCGTTCTGTTCGTCATGGCGGCAACGATCGCCGCGGCGGCTCTATCGTGCATCCCGGCGGCGCGCCGCGTCACTCGATTCGATCTGAGCGGAGATCTTCGCGCCGGCAAGGGCAGCGGCACCCGTGGAGAGCAGCGCACGTCGCGCGTGCTCGTGACGATGCAGGTCGCGATGTCGCTCGCTCTGCTCTTCTCCGCCGGCCTGCTCGGCGAAACGCTCTGGCGTCTCGATCGAGCCCGCCCCGGTTTCGATTCGCACCGCACCGTGGCTTTTCACGTGTACGTGCCTCCCTCGCGGTACCGCTCGGCCGCCGAAGCGAACGGATACTACGACCGCGTGTTGGACGCAGTCCGTGCGATTCCTGGGGTGAGCGCCGCTTCGACGACGACGCTCCTGCCATTTGGCAATTGCTGCAACTTCGACACGTTCATCCAGGAAGACTTGGGCGACCAGGGGACGAAGAATCCACAGGCATTCATCTCGGTCGACAGCCCCGGCTTCGAGCGCGCGTTGGGTCTTCCGCTTCTTCGCGGCAGGTCGTTCACGCCGCAGGATGATGCGGCGGGCGGACATGTCGTGATGCTGAACGCCGCTGCCGCGCAAGCGATGTACGGCAGCCGAGATCCCATTGGGCAGCTCATCAACTGGAACGGGCAGCCGCACTGGCGAGTGGTCGGTGTGCTCGCGTCGACGCATCTCTCCGCCCTATCGGACGAGATGAAACCGGTGCTCTACATTCCCGAGGCCCAGGCGCCGCGCCAGTCGCGCTACGTCGTCGTCCGCGGCAATGCGTCCGCCAAGGAGATCATGTCCGCCGCTCGCGCTCGGCTCCGCGAGATCGACCCGACCGTCGCGCTCACCGACGTCGCGACGATGGATGAGCGCATCGCGTCATCGCTGGGCGCGGAGCGCTTTCGTGCAGTGCTGATGGCGACGTTGGGCACGCTGGCGCTGGTGCTGGCGATCGTCGGGATCTATGGAGTCGTCGCGTACTCGGTCAGTCGGCGCACGCGGGAGATCGGCATCCGCATGGCGCTCGGCGAGGCGTCGCACGAGGTGCGGCGGCGTGTCGTGGCCGACGCGCTGCGCGTGGCGAGCGGAGGCCTCGTGATCGGGCTCGCGCTCGCGCTGCTCGGCGGAAAGTGGCTCGCGGCCTTCCTCGTCGGCGTAAGTCCGAACGATGGGCGCCTGCTTGCGGCGACGGTCGGAGTGCTCGTCGCGGTCGTGGCGGCGACCGCGTATGGGCCGGCGAGGCGAGCGGCGAAAGCGGATCCGATGACGGCGTTACGGGCGGATTGACGGTGCGGCGGGGCGACGGTCGCATTGCGGCCGGAGGCGCGGCGGAGTAAGTCTCGGCGCTCGTCCTCCAGGAGCTCAGCATGCAAGGCCTGATGATGGACTACCAGCTCACCATCCCCGCGTTGGTGCATCGGGCGGAGCAGTACCACCGCGCCAAGGCCATTGTCGACCGCCGGTCGGACGGGACGGCCTACCGAACGACGTACGGCGAGCTGCTCGATCGGGCGCACCGGTTGGCGGGAGCGCTGCGAGCGCTGGGGGTCGCGCCGGGCGACAGGGTGGGAACGTTTTGCTGGAATCATCATCAGCATCTCGAGGCGTACTACGCCGTGCCGTCGATGGGCGCGGTGTTGCATACGCTCAATATCCGGCTGCACGCGGACGAGCTGACGTACATCGCGAACCACGCGGGCGATCGAGTGGTCATCGTCGACAGTCTGCTGCTTCCCGCGTTCAACCTATTTCGCGACCGGTTGACGACGGTCGAACAGGTGATCGTCGTCGATGAGGGGACGAGCACGGCACAGGCCAGCACCGATGGCGACAGCGACCTTCGGCCAGACGATCTCGATTACGAGGCGCTACTCGCGGGGGCGACGCCGCTCGCCTTCGAGTCGGCGATCGACGAGCGCCAGGCCGCGGCGATGTGCTACACGTCGGGGACGACGGGGCGGCCGAAGGGCGTAGTCTACTCGCACCGGTCGACGGTGCTGCACGCGCTGACCTTTTGCATGGCCGACTTGGATGCGATGCGAGAGTCGGATCGGCTGCTCGCGATCGTGCCGCTCTTCCATGCCTGCGCGTGGGGGACGCCGTACGGCGCGCTGATGATGGGGACGACGCAGATCATGCCCGGGCCGCATCCGGAGCCCGTGGGGCTACTCGAGCTGCTGTCGCGCGAACGCGTGACTGTGGCGCTAGGTGTGCCCGCCGTGTTGACAGCGGTTCTCCAGCAGCTCGCCAAGTCGCCCGATGCATATGATTTGTCGAAGCTACGACTCGTATTGAGCGGAGGCTCAGCGGTGCCGCGGTCGCTGATTCGGGCGTTCGATGAGCGGCTCGGCATCGAGCTGGTTCATTTGTGGGGAATGACCGAGACTTCCCCGCTCGCCAGCCACGCGCGCTGCCCGGCGGAGTTGGCCGACGCGGATGCGGACACGCGGCTGGCACACCGCGCGACGCAAGGGCGGGCGACGCCGCTTGTCGAGATCCGCGCGAGCAATGACAAGGGAGTGGTACCATGGGACGGCGAGACGATGGGCGAGATGGAGGTGCGCTGCCCGTGGATCGTGTCGTCGTACTACGACGCGCCGGAGTCGGGGGACCGATTCACCGCGGACGGATGGTTTCGCACCGGCGACATCGCGACGATCGACGCGAAGGGCGCGATCACGCTGCGCGACCGGTCGAAGGACGTGATCAAGTCAGGGGGCGAGTGGATCAGCTCGATCGCGCTCGAAAACGCGCTCCTCGACCATGCGGCGGTGTCGGAGGCCGCGGTCGTCGGGGTGCCGCATCCGAAGTGGGACGAGCGTCCGGTCGCGCTGATCGTTCCGCGCGAAGGCGCGTCGTGCACCGGCGCCGAGCTGCGCGAGTTCTTGGCGCCGCGCTTTCCGAAGTGGTGGGTGCCGGACGGGATCGAGTTCGTCGAGAAGATTCCGAGGTCGAGCGTCGGCAAGGTGCTCAAGCGGGAGCTGCGGGAACAGTATGCGGGGTACTACAACTCTGTCGCCGATCGCTGAGCTCCGCTCTACTCCGCGCGCAATGCTTTCGCCGGATCGATCGCCGTCGCGCGGCGGGCCGGGAGGTACGCCGCCCCCGCCGCCACGACCAGCAGGAGCAGCGCGACGGTCGCGAGCGTCTCGGGGTCCGACGGCGTGATGCCGAACAGCATCGACGTGAGCATCCGCGATCCGACGAGCGCCCCGACGAGACCGACTATAGTGCCCACTCCCGCGACGACGAGCGCCTGGCGCAGCACCATGTTGCGCACACCGCGCTGCGTCGCGCCGAGCGCCATGCGAATGCCAAGCTCGCGCTCGCGCTGCGACACGGTGGACGCCATGATGCCGTAGAGGCCGACCGCCGCGAGCACGATCGCGGCGAGCGAGAAGATCGAGAGGAGGAGCGCCTCGAAGCGCGGCGCGGCGAGCTGCGGCGAGATGAGGTCGTCCATCGATTGAACGCGAACGAACGTCGCCCCGCCGCCGGCGCTCTCCACGGCTTGGCGGAGCACATTGGGCGCGATGGCTGTGCCTCGGGTGCGCATGACGAGATATCCCTGGGCGGCGAGCTGCCAGTAGGGGCGAAAGATCGTCGGCGTGGCCTCGCGATGCAGGCGATAGTGGAAGTCGCGCACGACGCCGACGACGGTGATGAGCGAGTCCGGCGCGCGATCCTCGCCCTGCCGCAGTTGTTTGCCGATGGCGGACTCGTTGGGCCAGAGGCGGTGCGCGACGCCTTCGGTGATGATCGCAACTTTGGGAGCGTCCTCGCGATCAGCGTCGTTGAATGATCG
>JBIOHX010000051.1:0-15256 GCA_044449465.1 Gemmatimonadales bacterium
CCACATGCTCGTGGGGCACGAGTTCCTTCCGTCCGGGGGCGGGGCCTTTCTCCCGCCGGTGAACAAAGACAACGGCACGATGAACCTGACGATCCCGAAGTCCGCGGGCGCGGCGACCAGCGTCAGTGTCGGAACGACGACGACCGGCACGCCCGGCACGAGCGCCGCGGTCACGAACACCGGCACGCCGACGGCTCCAGTGTTCGCCTTCACCATTCCCGCCGGCTCGACGTGGTTCTCGGGCAGCGGCACGCCATCGAGCGGCACCGGCGTGAATGGTGACTTCTATCTCAACACGGCGAACGGCGACATCTACAAGAAGGTGAGCGGCTCCTGGGGCTCGCCGATCGAGAACATCAAAGGGGCGACCGGCTCGACTGGCGCGACGGGACCGACGGGACCGACCGGCGCCACCGGGGCCACGGGCTCCACAGGCGCCACCGGACCGACCGGCGCGACGGGTCCGACGGGCGCCACCGGGCCGAATTACCCGATCACCGTCTCGAACAGCGGGCCCACGGGCACGCCGGCCAACGGTGACGTCTGGTTCCAGGTGTAGCGGCACGCACCGATGGCAGACATTTGGGTCGGCAACCTCGGATCGTACGTCGTCGTGCGCAACGCGTGGGTTGGGCAGGGTGGCGTGTGGAAGCCCGTCATCAAGGGCTGGGTGGGATTGAGCAGCTCGTACGACCTCACCTTTGATTCGACGCCCGGCCCGCTCGCCTCGATCGTCGTGAGCCCGTCGAGCGCCTCGCTGACGGCCGGCATCAGCGACCAGCAGCAATTCACGGCACAAGGGTTTGACTCGCGCGGGCGCGTGGTGACGATCTCGCCGACCTGGTCGATCTCGACGCTCACCGACTCGATCGACGCGAGCGGCCTGTTCACCGCGGGCGGCACGACCGACAGCGGCACGGTGACGGCGCAGGATGGCTCGATCTCGGGCACCGCGAGCTATACCGTCTCGTAGCGCGTCGCGCAGGCGTTTCGTGGGGCGTCGGCCACTGGCGCGCGAGCGCGCGAGACCATAACGTAGAACGACGCCCGGAGCCTGCGGACTCGCGGGCCACAATTCAGACCGTCGCAGCAACTGCGGCACTCGGAACTCTTCGGAGTTCCAGGTGCCGCTTTTTGTCGTTCGTGCCTTCCTGCCTTCCCCGCTTCACCAGCCTCCCCGTCACGAGCCCAGTCGAGGATTCGCCATGGCGCCGCATGCGACGACCGACCAGCTCCATGGCTCGTACACGGCTGAGCACGAGGCACGGCAGCAGCGCCGCCAACCCGTCTGGAAATGGCCGGTCACGCTCCTCGCCATTCTCGCGTTGGCCGCGACGGCGGCGGACGCACTCGGCTATCGGCGGACCACGGTGAACGATCTCGATTCGCGCGTCACGCTGGTCGAAAAGCGCGTCGACTCCCTCGCGCATCGGCTCGAGCTCACGAATTACATGCAGTGCGTCGAGATGCGCCGGAACGATCCGAGCGCCTTGCCCAGCGATTGCGCGCCGATCTTCGAAGCGCGGAGCGGGCGATGAAGCATCTCGCGGCAGGCCTCTTCGCGGCAGTCTTCATCATCTTCGCCGGCGTCGTCGTGTGGTCGAATCGGACCGCGTTGACGACGACGCATCTCGTCTTCGCCGGCCTGTGTCTGGCGCTTGGCGGCGCACTCGCGCTGGGCACGGACTTCAAGACCGCGGCGGCGACCGTCGTCGGCTTCGTGCCGGCGCTCCGCGGGAAGAGTGAGCCGCCGCCGAGCGGAGGCTCGCCGTGATGCGCATTGCGACGCGCACGCTGGTCTACCTCGCGCTCGGCGCCTTCGCGTTTTGCGCGGGCACGGCGGTCGTCACGGCGCAGAAGCCCGACTGCAACCTCGCTGAGCGGCGCTTCGATTCCTATGTCTCCACCGGCACGAAAGGCGGCTTCACCGCGCCGCGCTGGGCGCATGAATCGTTGCACGTTGGACTCTCGGTGTCGGCCGGTGAGCTGGCACACATTCTGTTTCATCGAAACAGAATTGCGTCGTCGGCCGTCGGCGCCGCGGCGGTTGGCGTGGTCCCCCATGTCGCGGCGCGGCTCCAAGGGTTGCCCGTCGATCCGCGCGACGCCGTGGCCGATGCCTTCCTCGCCAGCGTGCCGCTGATCGCCGTCACCGGCGTCTCGGCGCACTCGTGGCAGGGGATCGCGCTTGCGGCGACGACGATCCTCGGCGGCTATCTCGCGGCCGCGTGCTGGGCGTCGCCATGACGATTGATCGCTCGACGCTCCCGCGCATCTATCTCAACCGGTTCGCCGGCACCGCCGACGCGATGTACGGCCGGTGGGAAGATGCGGAGCACAAGCAGCTCGCCGTCACCGTCGAGCGCCCGGACCTGAACAACGCACCCGGCGTCTCGTGCATCCCCGAAGGTGAATTCGTCTGCGCGATGCGCGCCTCGGTCAAGCATCACGGCCAGGTCTACGGCGTGAACGACGTGCCGGATCGGTCGGACATCGAAATCCATCCGGCCAACCTCGCCGTGGAGCTCGAAGGCTGCATCGCGCTCGGCAAGCACTTCGGCCCGGTGACGCTCGACCACGGGCCGCCCGCGGGCGCCTCGGGCGAAGGCGTGCTCGAGTCTGATGCCGCGGTCGCCGACTTCGTGTCGCTGATGCGCGGCCAGCCGTTCCTGCTCGTCGTGACGAATTCCGCCGCCACTCCCCCTTCTGACCCTTCAGAGAACCCGCAATGAGCACGAACACGGTGAAAGCAGTCAACACGTACGACGGTCGCGACTTCCTTTTCCTTACGCCGGATCCGGCTGCGATTCGCGCGGTCTACATCCAGCTCCTCGATTCCGCGGGCCTGCCGATCGGCGCACCGGTGCGCATCGCGGGCGCCGACTACGCCGATGGCGTCGAGCACCGCTACGACCTCGACCCGCTGAACACCGGCCACGTGCTCGATTACCTGATGCAGGGCGGTCCGGTAATCCTCAAGAGCGACATCGACGCGCTCAACGCACCCACCACCGCGTTCCCGCTCGCCAATCCGATCTTCTGCAAGGGGCGCGTGCCGCAGGGCTTGCCGACTGATCTCGTGCAGACGGGATCGACGATCGCCGCCGCGCTGCCTGTCGGGTCGCCGACCGGGCCGGGCAGCATTACGTCGATCGGCGGTGCGCAGATCACGAGCGGACCGAGCGCGCCCAGCGGAACGGGTGGAACGACCGGCGACGCGCCGAGCACGCCCGTCGCGCCCGAACCGGCGCACGAAGTCGCGCCGACGAAGCACGTCTCGACGATCGCGCGCGTCCTGAAGGCGATTCCCGCCGACGCGCTCGCCGCCGCGAAGGCGACGGAGCACGGCGCCGAGGACGCGTTTCACTGGCTGGAGAGGCATCTGTGATCGCGCACGTCGGGCACATCTTCTGGAACGCCTGCGCGGTCTTTGGCCTGCTGGCGTTCGTCGCGCTCTGCGTGATCATCGCTGGCGATCGCGCGGCCGCGCGCGGCTGGAATCCGTTCGAATGATGCTCGCCGTCGCGCCGTCGCGTCACGCGCTCCTCGCCGCCTTCGCGGTGTGGACGGCGATTCTCGCCGTCATCCTCTGGCGCGAGGCGGCGGCGCTCGGCGCGCATCACACGTATCAGACGGCGTCGTTCTACCTGCAGGCGATCCGCCGCGACCGCGTCGGCCGGTTTCTCGTGCTGCCGTTCCTGTGCTGGATGTTCATCCACATCGGCGTGGCGCCCCGCTGGCTCGGCACGAACCCGAACAACTGGCGGCTCTGGATCGGTCTCGCCATCGGCTTCGCGTGGGCGCTCTGCGAGACGTTCGGGTGGCTGGGGATGAAGCCGTGATCGAGCACGACGAAAAGACGCCGCGGGTTTCGCCGGCCGGTCGCCTGTTTGGTTTCTCGGAGCGCTGCGAGCGGTCGCTCGTCGACGGCATGCGCGACCTCGACGAAATCATGAGCGCCACGAAGGAGCTCTACCCGGAGCACACGTGGTCGCGCACCGATCTGCTCCTCTTCTTCTTCCTCGATAGCGCCGTCGACGAGCTGACGCATATCAGGTCACGCGGCGAGGACGCATGAGCGCCACGATGCAGGGCGTTCGCGTGCGAGGCTATGACGGCTCGTGGTTGCTCGAACCGGGCGAGTACGCGCGTCACCCCGTCGACGGAATCTGGTACGCCAACGCGCCGAATGGCCTTCTCGCGAACCTCGGAAACCACGACGTCACCGAACACGAGGACGGCACGATCACCGTCTCGCCGTCGATTCTCGTCAGCCGTGGCGACGACGGCCCGCGCTGGCACGGCTTCCTGGAGCGCGGCGTGTGGAGGGAATGCTGATGGTCGGCGAAGAACATATCGGCTTCAAGGACGCCGACGATCTCGCGCCCGGCGAGGCGCAGGTGCACAAGGTCACGTGGGCGCCGGACAACACCGGGCCCGCCGTCGTGTTCGGATGCCCGAACGGGCGCGGCGTCTGCCTCGTGCCGTGCAAGCCGTCGCCCGCGAACTCGCGCGGCTGCTCGTGGGATCTCTCGGGCGATCCGCTCGCGCCGACGCTCTCGCCCTCGGTGAATTGCGATAAGGGCTGCGGTTGGCACGGCTGGGTGAAAGACGGAGTGGCGAAGTGAGCGCCGCCGCCGGCATCGGCAAGTTTCTCTGGAAAGAGGAACTGACGAAACACGCGCGCCTCGCGGGTATCCTTGCCTGTCTGCTCGTGGGCGTCGGCGCCGGCTGGCTGATGCACCCGAACGCGAACGCGCCGTCGATCCCGCCGAAGGAGCAGCACGCGCTCGACTCCATGGCCTTCACCGCGCCCATCTTCGCGCAGCATATCCAGTCGCTCGCGCACGCCGAGACCGTCTACGTCGCAGCCGCCCGGCACGACGCCCAACGGGCGGCGGTCGATCTCCACGAAGGCGCGTCCCTCGCCAAGCTCGCCGACTCGCTCAACACGATCGCCGCGATCGCGCACGACACCTCGTCGCGCTTGGAAGCCGTCGCGGCCACCTGGCACGCGGCGTACGACTCGGCGCATGCCGCCGCGGTCGAGCTCCAAGCCGCGCACGTCGCGGACTCGCTCGCCATCATCACCGCCGACTCGGCGCGGATCGGCGCACTGGCTCGACTGGCGGTAACGACCGATCTCAACGCGCGCCTCGCCGCCGATCTCAAAGCGTCGGACCCGCCGTGCCGCGTGCTCGCGCTCTTCCACTGTCCGTCGCGCCGGCTCGCGTTCGTCGGCGGCGCGGCCGTCGCCCTCGCCGCGCCGCTCGTCGTCAAAGCACTCAAACCGTGACCACGCTCTCCCTCCCATGAGGATTTGATCATGCCGCTCCGCATCAATACCGCGCTCGCGAACAAGATGCTCGACAACGTCCTCAACTCGGGCGCCGGCATCTCGGCACTCGATAGCGGTGTGGCCGAGTTCCGGACCGGCGCGCAGCCGGCGAGCGCCGATAGCGCCGCGACGGGCACGATCGTCTCGACCGTCGCCCTCGCCGCCGATGCCTTCGCTGCCGCCTCAGCGCGCGTCTGCGCCAAGAATGGCACGCTCGAAGACACCTCGGCCGACAACACCGGCACGATCGGGTGGGTCCGATTCCGCGACGCGGCCGACACGTACCGGCTCGACGCCGACGTGACGATCACCGGCGGCGGCGGCACGGTCACCGTCGACAACCCCGCGCTCGTCGCGAGCCAGGACTTCCTCGTCACGAGCTGCAACATCACTGCGTAATCACCCGGAGATCGGATTCTCATGCATATCTATACGATCGAATCGGGCGAGTTCTCGCTCGTGGCCGCGACGGCGAAGACGGTGCTCCAGCTCGTGCTCGGCGCGACCCGCCGGGCGAAGATTCTGGAGATCGGCGTCTCGCTGGAGAGCATCACGTCGACCGACCAGCCGGGATTGGTTGAGCTGCGCAAGCAATCGACGGCCGGCACCTCGACCTCGTTCACGCCGAACCCCGTCGACGCGGCCGATCCGGCGGCGATTCAGACCGCGCTCAACACGTTCACCGCGGAGCCGACGGACGTCGCGGCCGTCTTCCCGCCGATGCGCTTGACGCCGGTCGGCGGGCTCCTCGTCTACGCGTGGACGGTGGACTTGCTCCCGGCGGTGTCGACGCGCGTCGGACTCCGGCTGACGTTCCCACAGGCGCAGAGTGGGCGCGCCTGGCTGACGTACCAGGAGTAACGCCGATGGCGCGGCGTTGCCCTTGTACGTCGCGCCGCCGTCGCTCACGCACGGCGAGCCGGCAGCCGGCGGCATGCTGATCGTCACCGGCTCCAGTCGATCCCGGTTTAGCCGCGGCCGCTCGCTCGCGTCGTTCGTCCAGACGACACCGATCCCGCCGCAGGCGTTCGTCGACACCACGTTCCCGACGTTCAACGGGACCGTGTGGAACGTCACCGACAACACGAGCATGAACACCGCGCTCGCGAATGCGGTCGGTGGCGACGTGATCGTGATCGCCAACGGCACGAGCCTGACGGGCCAGTTCAATCTCCGCGCGCGCAGCGACACGCAGTACTTGGGCATTGTCGACCAGCGCATTCACGCGGGGACGTTCCCGCGTACGCCGGGCGACGCCGTCTCGAATCAGCTGCTGCGGCCGTTCCAGCGCACGCGGCCGAGTGACTTCGCGTCGGTCAGGTCGAAGTTGACGGCGACGAGCGCGAACCTCTGCATCACCACCGACCCGGGCGCGGCCTACTACTGGTTCGCCGGATTGGAGATCAGCGGCCCCGCATCAGCGACGGGCGGCGGCGTCGCGCTCATCGACATTCGCGATCAAACGGGGTCGGTCTCAGACGTGAATGCGCAGCCGCATCACATCATCTTCGACCGCTGCTACATCCACGGGACCAATGGCGTAGATACCCGCCGCGGCCTTTTGATGAACGGCCAGTCCATCGCCGCCATCGACTGCTGGTTCGAGGAGTGCCACCAGGCCGGATTCGACTCGAACGGCATCGCGTGCTGGAACGGCGCTGGTCCGTTCAAGATCGTGAATTGCTACGTCGCCGCGTCGACGGAGAACATCATCTTCGGCGGCGCCGATCCGGCCGTGTTTGGCTTGGTGCCGTCGGACATCGAGGTCGATCTGTGTCACCTCTGGAAAGATCCGGCGTGGATCACCGACGGCTTTGACTACACGATCAAGAACCTCTACGAACACAAGAATGGTCGGCGGGCGCGCATTCAACGGTGCGTGCTGGAGAATTGTTGGCAGCAAGCGCAGACCGGCAACGCGTTCCTCTTCCAACCGCTGACCGACAACAACACGGCGCCCTGGACGTCGATCACGGATCTCACGATCAGCTACGTCCTCGTCAAAGGGGCTGGGACTGGCATCGTCATGTCGTCGCGCGTGGCGTTCGACAATCCCGGCCAGCCGGGCACCGGCGTGCTGCCGACGACGCCATTGAGCCGGGTCAACATCTCGAACGTGTTGTTGCGGCAGATCGGCCTGCGCACCCCGGCCAACGGCTTCCCGACCGTGAACGACGGCGGCCGGCTGATGCAGATCACCGGAGATTTCCAGTACATCACGGTCGATCACGTCACGGGCAAAGCGCCTGTTGACTTCTTAGCGTTGGACTCGAACGGCCTTGGGCCTCCGACGGGCTTTGTCATGACGCGCGGGCTGTACGGGCGCGGCGACTTCGGCATGTTCGGGAGCAACAAGGGCGAAGGCTCGGCCGGGCTCATCGCGTACGGAGGCAGCGATTTCAAGTACAAGGAGGTGGTGCTGTACGACTCGAACGCCGCGCCCGGCGACGGCGCGTTCGAGCCGAGCGTGCGCTACCCCGGCCTCGACCCGAGCAACAGCTTCATTGACCTCGGCTTCCCCGGTAGCGAAAACGCCGTCGGGTTCACGAACCCGGCCGGGGACGACTGGTCGCTGTCGCCGACGTCGCCCTTCAAAGGCGCCGGCTCCGATGGATTGGACCTGGGCTGCGACGTCCCGGGCCTGAACGCCGCGATCGCCAACGTGGTGCAGTCGCGATGAGTGACCGCTGATGACGTGGCCGAACCGCAGCGCGCCGAGCGCGAACAACTTTCGCGACCATTTCCCCGGCGCGACGCTCGACGCGACCAAGTGGGGGACGATCGTCTCCGGCACGGGCGCGGTCACCGTCACTGATAGCTACGCCAAGCTCGCGACTGGGGGATTGAGTAGCGCGGCGGCGCTCTACTACACGACGAAGCTCGACAAGACGAAGTCGCAGCTGTGGATGGCGGCCGTCTCGTATCCGACGGGCGGCGTCGCGGGGTTCGCTCCCTATTGCATGGCGCTCGTGAACGGCGCCTCGGCGCCGGTCGCCGACACGAAGTCGAATTGGGACGCGAAGATCGTCGCGCGCCGGCAGTACGCGAGCCAGAGTTCGTTGGCGATCGTCGATCAGTACTTCGATACCGGCGGCACGCAGCATTTCTGGGACGGCCAGGGCGCGAGCGCGTGGACGACGACCTTCTCCGGGTCGCTCGCCTCGCAGATGCCGGTCCGAGATGACGACTATTACATCTGCGGCCTCGAAATCGACGGCCCGAACCAACGCTTTCGCTTCATCGGCTGGGGCCAGTCCTTCCCGACGCCAGGGACGTGGACGGCCAACCAAGGCTGGCGGCTCTTTTCGCTGACCGACTGGGTGCCGTGGTCGAGCGTCCGCGATTCGTCGAACCTCTGGCTCGTATTCGGCACGCCGTTCAATAATGACCCCAGTTCGGCGCATGAGGCGCGCGTCGAGTGGGTGCGCTATTCCGAGGCGATCAGCAACACCTACATCGACGCGTGGACTGCGGCCAGCTCCTCGGGAACGCCGACGCGCATTCGCCATTCGCGCTCCGTCGACGGCGAGATCTTCATCCCCGAAGATCGCACGTCGTGGGCGATCGACATCGGGACCACGGGATCCGTCGACGAGCTCCAGGTGCAGGAGCCGTGCGGCGTCTACGACGGTGTGTCGACCGACTACCTGTTCTACACGGGCGTCACCCCGAGCATCGTGCAGTCGATCTGCGTCGCCACCGCTGCCCACACGTCGCCGCAGAACGGACCGTGGACCAAGTTCGGGTCGAATCCCATCGTCGTGCGGGGATCGTCCGGCGCCACAGACGATCTCGCCGTCGGCTTCTGCGCCGTCATCATGGACGAGAGCGAGACCGACCCGACGAAGCGTTGGAAAATGCTGTACGCGGGCAAGAAAACGTCCGACGGCAAGTGGCGGACGCATCTCGCGACGGCCTCGTCACCGACCGGAACGTGGACCAAGCAAGGGGTGGTGCTCGACGTCGGCGGCGCGGGGGCGAACGATGAGATCGCGGCACGCGATGTCACCCTCGTCAAAGACGACAGCGGGACGTGGTATGCGTTCTATGAAGCGTGGGACGCATCGGGCGTCACGCACCTGATGTACGCGACGGGCCCGAGCCTGTCGAGTCTCACCAAGCAGGGGACGTACTTCTCCACGCCGCTGACGGCGACGGACCAGGCGCTCACCGCCGACATCAGCACCGCGCCCGGTCGCACGGTGACCGTCGCCAGCACGACGGGCTTCGCGGTCGATGAAACGGTGGTGTTCTCGCACTCGACGACGCCAGCCACGTCCTCGACGTCGAAGGTGCGCAAGATCGTGAGCGGCACACAGCTCGAGCTCTTGCACGGCATCACCGGCGAAGTCGCATCGTATCCGAGCCGCATCAAAGGCATGGACTCGTCGGCGAACCTGACGCCGCGCGCGGTCGTCAAGGTCGGGTCCGAATGGTGGTTCTATATCAACCTGTGGGAGCCGTTCACCCACCAGTCGTACTCCGCGAGTTACGGCGCCATCATCGAGGACGGCAGTCTCTACAAGCATGCCGCCCTGACGCCCGTCGGCGCGCAGCCCGTCATCGACTATCTGGCCTCGCCGACCATCTCGCGCGGCTTCAACAGCGACGCGGGCTCGAACGAGAACATGACGCTGTTGAACGTCCCGGTGCCGGCGCCCCCGCCGCCGTTCAGTCCGGGCATTCATCTGGTGCGCCACGAGGCGCAGCGCCGGGCATCCACCGCCGCGAAGAAACGAGTCGCGGCGCGGCACGTCGTGTTCATCGCAGCGAATGTGCCGATCCAGGGCGCGACGGCCACCGTCACATTGCCACTGGCCCTGGGTCTCAACGCGACGGCGACCGCGCATCCCCATGCGAGCGTCACGCTGCCCTTGGCCTTGGGCCTCGCTGCGCAAGCGATCGCCAAGGCGCAGGCGACGGCGCCCCTGCCCTTGTCGCTCGGGATCGCGTGCGCCGCGCGCGCGAAGGTGCACGCCACGGCCACGCTGGTGTTGGCGCTCGGCCTGAACGGCACGGCCGTTGGCGGCCCGACGGCATCGAGCATCGCGACCGCTGTCCTGCCGCTCACGCTCACGCTCCAGGCGACGGCCTTCGCTCGGGTGAAGGCGAGCGCGGTGCTACCCCTCGTGCTCGGGATGAACGGCACGGCCGTCGTCGCTCCCAAAGGCATCCCTGCGCGATCGAACACGTTCGTCACCATGAAAGACGACGCGACGTTCGTCCAACTCACGTCGCACTGAGGACGATTCCATGACGCAGATCATCCGACGCATCGTAGGCGAGACCGGGCGGCCGCTCATCGGCATGTTGTCGAGCCTGGACGGGACGCTCCCCGCCTCGCTGCCCCAGGGCTCGACGGTGACGCTGACGGGCGTGCGGAACGATAACGGCAGCCCTGTGTTCAGCGGCCGCGCGGTGACGATCACCGATTGGCCGACCCTCTCGTTCACGTGCTCGCTTCAGGATTCGGACGTGGCGGCGCCGCTCACAATGCGACTGCGCTTCGTCGGCTTGCCAGCGGGCGGCGGCGGTCCGATCGACATTCCCGACGACGATCACCGCTACGGGCTCTACCTCGTCGTCACGCCGGCCTGATCCTCGAATTCGCCGACGGCATCGGCCACCGCCGTTTGAGCGCAAGGATCGGCCGCTCGAAGCCGTACCAGCTCGCCGCCGCCAGCACCACACTCACCACGAGCAGCAGGGCAAACCGCACGACGGCGTGCGCGACGTGCGCTTGCAGCCAGATCGACACCGGCGCGTGCAGCACGTAGAGTCCGTAGCTGACGGTGCCGAGCCAGGCGAGCCATCGCGCGCTCAAGACGCGCGTCACGGCGCTACCGGGGTGCGCGATGATGCTGGCGACGATCGCCGCCATCGTAACGCCGACGGCCGAGAGCCCGACGGTGAGCATCGCCCAACCAGAATCACTCGCGCTCCGCTGGGCGAGCATCACCAGCAGAATGGCGGCGGCGCCGAGCATGAGCGCGCGCCCGATGAGACGGCTGTGCGTGGCGAGGCCGCCCGGCTCGCGCGCGATCGACGCGATGTATGCGCCGCCGACGAGCGCTTCCAGTCGCGTGAACGTCACCGCGCCGACGTTTATCGTCGCATGCAGCGGCGAGGCGGCAAGACCGCACCGCAGGACGAGCGATGTCACGGCGAGCGCGAGACACATGCGGCGCAACCGGGGTGCCGTCAACGCAAGCACGACCGCCGGCCACACCAGATAGAACTGCTCCTCGACCGCGAGCGACCAGAAGTGCCGGAGATCGAGCAACGCGCCGACGGACGGGCCACGGTGGAGATTCGAGACGTAGAGCCAGTAGGGCCACTGCAATCGGCCCGGCGTCCCGAAGGCCACGAACAGCACGAGCATCGTCGCGTACGCGAGCGGCAGAATGCGGAGCGCGCGCCTGGCGTAGAACGGTCGATAAATCGCGCCGGGCGCCGCGCCGCTCGCCTTGGCGTCGAGCACGATGCCCGTGATGAGGAAGCCGGAGAGCGCGAAGAAGAGATCGACGCCCATCCAGCCGATCGGCAGCACGCCCGAGTGCACGGCGAGGACCGCGAGCACGGCGATCCCGCGCAACCCGTCCAATCCCTCGATGCGCGCCGGCAGCGATCGCGCGCGCGGAGCCGCAGCCGGGCGCGGCGATGGCAGCGGTACGTAGGTCGGCGAATGCGTGGCGACCGGAGCGATCACCCTGCCAATGTGCTACCCGGCCGCGGCGTCGTCCAGCCCGTGAATACAACGATGCAGATTAAAACGGCTTAATGTTGTGCGTTCACTCGCCCCGGCGCCGACTGCCAGAACGCGATCGCGTGTTTGATCGCCGCATCGAGCGACTGGACCGCGGCCGCGCATGCGAGCAAGAGCGGCCCCGATTCCGTCGACGCGCCGCGGGCGCGCACCTGCTCGAGCACCGTCACCGCGACGTCCATCTGCATCGTGAACCGGACCTGGCCGCGGCGATCCGATGGCACCCTGGTCGATTCCTCGAACTGGAGGCCGGTGAGATCGAGCGTGTCGGCGACGAGCGTGGGGAGGTAGCACTGCACGGTGACGGGCGGCGCCGGCGGCATGTCCGCGAGGTCAGTCATCGCCAGGCGAGTTCGATGCCGAAGCGCAGCAGGTTCCCATTGAAACTGTACGTCTCGGTGCCGCTGCCGAACGGCGCGGTCGCCTGCGCGCCGGCGGTCGCCGTATAATCGCCGAATGGACTCAGCGTGAAGCGGGACGTCAGGGGGAAGCGATACGCGAGGCCGGCAAGGTAGGCGAAGCCGGTGGACAGGTCCTGCCCCGATGGCGAGATGAAGTCGACGCGGTTTTGCGCCACGCCGGCGCCGATCGTGAGCGCGATCCCGCGACCCGGTTCCGCGGTGAGCGTGCCGACGATGAGTCCCGCGTCGAACTGGCTATTCGCATCCGACTGGTAATTCGCCCAGCGCGAGAGCTCGACACCGACGGCAACGGTTGGGGACAGCGCGCGCTCGATCTCGCCATAGCCGGAGAGCCCCTGGCGATGCGAAATCGTCGCGCAGCTCGCGCACGTCGGCCATCCTGATCCCTGCCCGACGCCAACGCCGAGAATCCACGAACCCGACTGCGCATGGGCGGCGGCCGTCGAGAGCACCGCGGCAATCGCCCAGAATCGCAGGGCTCGCACTCCAGAGGTTCTACGCATTCAGCGCACCCGCGTCGCGAATTGTGCGGTCCACGATTCGTCGCTCGTGAACAGATAGCCCAACCCTTCGAAGAAACCAATGATCGACGGGATGAACGTCCAGCAGAACAGGAGATAGAGAATGCCCAGCCCGGGTGAGCCCAGATAGAACTTGTGGGCGCCCAGACCACCAAGGATGAGCGCGAGAAAGACGGCGGTGCCCCGGCCTGGCAGCTGGGCCGCGACGATGCGCGGAACCGGGTACGACGCCGCGGCGATCGGATGACCGCACTGCGGGCAGGCCGGGGCAGCGAGCGAAACCTGTCGGCTGCAGGCGGGACACAGGACGAGCGTCATCGGGAAACCTCACCTGAAAGACATCGTCGCATCACTTACGACCGTGGTTCTTTCGTGCGAGCGCCGTTCCGCTGCGCGGACGCGGCGAGCCGTTCAGACGTCGCGATCTGTCGGTCGAGTGCCTTTGGTGACCGATCTCGTTTTTCGCCTTCCGCGAATACATAGCGCCGCCGGTCCGTGCTCGAGACCACGAACATGCGACACTCGGCGCGGCGATCGCCACACTCGAGCGTCACGATCCGCCGATGGCCGCCGCGTGAGACGCTGAGGAGATCGTACACGTCGAGCCAGCCGAGCTCGAGGTGGAAGTAGCGGAGCGGCTTCCCGTCGCGCGACCAATCGAAGAGGAGCGAGTCGTGGGAGACGCCGAGCCCGATCGATGAGCCAGCCATTCGCGGCCGTTGGCCCTTTGGCGTCCGGCGAAGATCGCGTCCGGCGTCGGGATTGTGGCTGCCGTGGCCGAATCGTTTCGATGGCGGTCGATAGGCCGGCGTGCCCTCGGCGAGGGGGAGATCGAGCTGGGCCGGTACGCGCTTCCGAAAGTCCGCCGCGGTGATCTTGGCTGCCATCGCCGCGACGTCGGGCGTTTCGATCGTCGCCTCGGGCCCGAGCCGCAGCATGAGGGCGAAGAGCTCCGCTTCCCATTCGCGCGGATCGCCGCGCTGGCACGGCGCCAGATTCTTTTCCACTTCCCCGCGCTGCGCAAAGTGGAGCGCGATGTGGCCGTACTCGTGCGCCGCGTACCGCGTGTGATGGCGCGCTGGGCGGTTGCTGTTGAGGATGACGGTGAAGACGGGGGCTCGGCCGATGACGTAGGCGTTCGACTCGATCGGTAGCCGAAGAATCTGAATCCGCTCGCGCGCGAAGACGCGCTCGAGCCGGTTCCAGTTGAGCGGGAGCGCGAGCTCGGCGTGTGCCTCACGCGCCGCGTCGACGGCGGCGAGCACGTTCAGGACGCGATGCCGACGCTCGAGCAGCATCACCGCGACCTCGCCTTCCCCGTGCGCAGCGCGATCTGCGCCTCGAGGTTCGCGCGCAGCCCTTTCAGAAAACTCTCGAAGTGCTCGAGCTGCTCGGCCTCAGTGGCTGGGCGATCGGCCTGCCCCATCTGGAAGAGCTTGGCGGTTTTGGGGTCGTATAGGTTGAGCCGGACCCAGTCCATCTCGTCGGCGCTCGCGCCGAGTTCGAGCGCCTCGGCTTCGAATCGTTTGGCGAGGGCGAGCAGTCGACGCGGCAACTCCGCGACAGCGCTGGCCTCGGCGCTCGGCGCATACCCCTGGCTCGTGCTTTCATGCACGCCATTGGGGCCGGCCGCGGCCACGCTGTCGCCGTAGCGCAGCCAAGCCGCGGTGATGTTGACGCCGCGAGTGGATAGGAGCCGCACGAGGCGCTGGAGCTGGCCGTCGTCGGGCATCTGCACGTCGCTCCGCCACCGGCTCACTGTCTTGTCGTGCGCAACGACTACCCTGCCGATCTCCCCGTTTCTGAGCTTGGGCCTCGCCCGCTTGATCGCGGCCGAAAGCCTTTCGCCGAACGTGTTTAACTGATCGATTGGTGCCGTCTTGCGACGAATATCGTCGGTAGGCAAAACTTTCCCAGTTGACAGAGTGCCGGGATTCGTTACTTTTCCGCGTGTGACGGCACTTGTAGGCGAGCCAGGAGTGCCACCAATGACACAAGAAGGGGTCAAGAATGCCTCAGGATGAGGACGAAAGCAAGCAGGCCGAGAGCGCCGGAGTCGCCGGGCAAGAAGTCGAGATATCCGCGACGGACGCGCGCGACATGCTTGGGGAGCTGATGCGGCGGGCCGGATACGGCAACGAGCGCATTGTGATCACCGATCGCGGGCGCCCCGTCGCGGCGATCGTCGGCATGCGCGACCTGCGTACGC
>JBIOHX010000052.1:0-15241 GCA_044449465.1 Gemmatimonadales bacterium
CCGGCCGCGCCGGCCGGAACATCAGATGGCCAGCGCCATCGTTGCCGATCGTTCCGCCCTGAGTCGGATCTGGGACGCGAACGGTCGCCGTTGGCGGTGCGATGATCCGCGCGACGTGACCATTGGGGTCGAGCACGAGATACGCGCCGGTCGACTGGTCGCGCACGAGCGACGAGTCAGCGGCAAAGGCGACGAGACCGCTCAGGCCTTTTCCCCAAGCCTTGCCGGTCGCCGCAGTGGTGTCGGCGACAATGGCGGCGTGCTCGAGCCCCGCGTCGAACATCAGGAGTCGAGCCCTGTTCGGGTCCTCTACGAGAAGGCGCCCGTCGCTCAACACCCGAACTGTGACGCCCATGCCTAGGGGCTCAGTGGACGCGTGAACGAGTGCGCCGATGCGATGGACGGCGACCTGCGGGGCCTGCGCACCGACCGCCGGCGTCGCGCTCATCCGGCCCGCGAGCAACGCCGCCAACATCGTGAGGCAGGGCGCGATTCTGCTGACCACACAAGAGCAGTTCAAGGAGCGACGCATGGCGGTGTAGGAGGAAGGCCAGTGCGATGGCCGATGCTTCAACACTACCGCCGCCGCGGGGTTCCGGCATCCCCGGGTGGCGCTGGACGCCGTAGTCAGCCTTCCGTATGATGAAACTACCATGCGCCGCCTCGCGGGACTGTTCCTATAATCGCCTATTGCCGGTGTTTCCGCACAAACATTTCACAACACACATGCCAAGCTTCGCACTGAACCATTCGCGGATGGTTAGTTGCGCCGTAGCCGCGGCGCTCGCCCTTCCCGCCGCGCTCCCGTCACAATCGGCACTTCCGCCCGCGATGCGCGCGGCGATCGACAGCACGGCGCGCGAGGCACTCGCCGCGACCGGGGCGCCGAGCGCCTCGATCGCCGTGGTGCGTTACGGAACGCTGGTCTATGCCAACGCCTACGGCATGGCGCGGCTCGATCCGCCGACGCCGGCCACCATCCGAATGCGCTATAGCATCGGGTCGATCAGCAAGCAGTTCACCGCCACGGCGGTGCTGCTGCTCGCCGAACGGCACAAGCTTTCCCTCGACGACAAGATCGGGAAGTGGCTGCCCGACCTGACGCGCGCCAATGAAGTGACGCTGCGCCAGGTGCTGTCGATGACCTCCGGCTATCAGGACTTCTGGCCGCAGGACTACGTGATGCCGCCGATGCTCCAGCCAACGACGGCGCGGCGCATCGTCGATGAATGGGCGAAGAAGCCGCTGGACTTTGATCCCGGCACCAAGTGGCAATACAGCAACACCAACTATGTCATCGCGGGCATGATCGTCGAAAAGGCCGCGGGCATGCCGCTGGTTGAATTCCTCCGCAAGGAGATCTTCACACCGCTGCACATGGAGTCGGTATTCATCAGCGACGAGAGCGCGCTCGGGCCGGGCGATGCCGAGCGGTATCTTCGCTACGCGCTCGGCCCGCCGCGGGTCGCGCCGAAGGAGGGGCGCGGCTGGATGTTCGCCGCGGGCGAACTGGCGATGACGGCGAGCGATCTCGCGCGGTGGGACATTTCGGTCATCGATCAGAAGATTCTCACGCCCGCGTCGTATCGCGAGCAGCAGACCGATGTGCGGCTCAAGAACGGCACGGCCACCGGCTACGGCCTCGGCGTCGACGTCGGCGTGGCCGATGGACACCGCATCATCTCGCACGGGGGCGAAGTGTCGGGATTTACGGCGCAGAACAGCATCTATCCCGACGACCGGGCCGCCGTGGTCGTCGAGACCAACCTCGACGCCACCGGCGCCTCTGGCGCGATCGCGAGCCGGATCGCCAGCCTCCTATTTACCTCGAGCGACGCCGGCACGGCGCGCGCGGTCGCGCAGGCGCGTGCCATCTTCGACGGGCTGCAGCACGGCACGATCGAGCGATCGCTGTTCACGTCGAATGCCAACGCCTACTTCAACGAGACGGCGCTCGCCGACTTCGCGTCAAGTCTCGGTCCGCTGGGGCCGCCATCCGAGTTCGTGCAGACGCGTCAATCGCTGCGCGGCGGCATGACCTATCGCGCCTTTCGCGTCCGCGCCGGCGGCAAGACGGTGACGATCAGCACGTTCACGATGCCGAACGGCAAGTTGGAGCAGTATCAGATCGCCGCGACTTGAGCAAGGTTCCACCCCGACCCTACCGCGCCGCTTCGCCCATCAACGTCATCACAAGTCACTCATGCGCACAGTCCTCCTTGCACTTGCCGCCGTCGTCACCTCGGCAGCGCCCCCGGCCCGAAGCACCGTGCCGCCCGGCGGCTCACCCTGCCTCACGGCCACGACCGCCTGCGAACAATGGGTCGCGCTCGGCGGAGGCCCGTCGCGGTCGATGGTGTACGCGACGTATCCGCTCGACGTCAGCAACCCGGCGATCACGCGAGCGTTCATTCTCGTCCACGGCACGAACCGGAACGCCGACCACTACTTCGCCACGGCGACCGCGGCGGCGCTTCTTGCGGGCGCGCTCGACAACACCATCGTCATTGCGCCCCACATCATCGACGGGCGGGACAAGCCCGAGGCGAACGAGGTGGTCTGGCCGAACCGGGGTGACAGCTGGCGTTCGGGCGGGATGTCGACGTCGCACCCGTCGCTGTCGACGTTCGATTTCATGGATGAGATCATTCGAACGCTTGCCAACAAAAAAGTCTTCCCCAACCTGTCGAAGGTAGTCGTGGCGGGCCACTCGGCGGGCGGGCAGTTCGTAACGCGCTACGAGATGGCGAACAAGATCCATGGCACCCTTGGCGTGGCGATCAGCTATGTGGTCGCGAATCCGTCAACGTATGCCTGGCCGTCGCCGCTTCGGCCGCTGCGCGTCGGCAACGCCGATTCGACGACCGCCGAGCACGAAGCGCTAGGCCGCGGCGGCGAGAAGGTGAGCTCGGATTTCACCTTCGGCCCGTTCGACGCGAACAAATTGCCGAACTACGATCGGTGGCCGGCCGGACTCGAGCAGCGTGCGGGATACACGGCGCACATGTCGGACGCGCAGCTCAAGAAGCAGCTCGCCGAGCGTCCGACTACGTACCTGTTGAGTCAGGTCGACGTGTTGCCCCTTGGCGGCTTCGATTCCTCACCATCGGCCATGGCGCAGGGTCCGACGCGGCGCGCGCGGGGCGAGGCGTTCGTCAAGTTCATCACCGATTCGCTCGGAGCGAAGCCGAACACGATCATCGTTCCCGAATGCGGGCACAACGATCGGTGCGTCTTCACGACGGATGTCGTGTTTCCGGCGATTTTTCCGTAGCGCGTGGGACGTGGGACGTGGGACGTGGGACGTGGGACGTGGATCGTGGATCGTGGTCAGAGTGGTGGCTGGGATGGTGTTCCGGGCGGCGGGGTCTTGAGTCGCGGCGACTCGTGGACGATCAGGCCACCGAGATAGGCGGTGCGGGTGATCACCGCGAGGCCGAGCGCGGCGAGGACGGTGATGACGGCGCGGAGCCACACGGGCGGGAGTGCGTCGCGCTCGCGGTTGAGCATCCGCCACCAGGCGTAGGCGGATACGACGCCGAGGGGAATCACGGTGATGAGCGCCCAGGTGGCCGAGGCGTCGTGCTCGCGCACCATGTCGTGCACGATATACCAGGTGTTGCGAAGCGCGTCCGAGGCCTGGTCGCCAGTGAACGCCGCGGGATAGACGCTGAGTCCGGCCAGCGTCAGCGTGGCGAGAGCGTAGAGCCAGGGGCCGCGCCGGCGCGTGAAGAGCGCGAGCAGAAGCGCGGCGCACCCGACGACCGTGAGGATGATCGGGAAGTGATTGATCAGGGTGTGAACGTAGGGCCAGTCCACTGTTGGCCTCGCAGGTTTGTCGAAGGACGTTCGGCAAGCTAACGGGAGTCGGGCGCCGGAGCGGCCCTTTCCTCGTTCACACCAGCTCTGCTTCGGCGAAGAAGAACCGCGCCTCGCGCGCCGCGTTCTCGTCAGAGTCCGACGCGTGGATGGCGTTACGCTCTTTCGACTCGGCGTAGAGCTTCCGCACCGTGCCGGCATCGGCCTGGGCAGGGTCCGTCGCGCCGATCGCGGTCCGGAGCGCCGCCACGGCGCCGGATTTCTCGAGCACCATCGGCATGCAGGGCCCCGAGGTCATGAAGGTGACGAGCGAATTGTAGAACGGCCGCTCGCGGTGCACCGTGTAGAACTCGCCGGCGATCGCCGGCGTCATGCGGACGATGCGCGCAGCCAGAACCTTGAACCCCTGACCTTCCAGGAGCGCGAGGATCTTCCCCGCTTTGCCGCTTCCGAGCGCGTCCGGTTTGATGATCGTCAACGTGTAATTGCCCGCCGTCAGTCCACTGCCGCTCGTCCCTGCCATCGTCATGGTCCTATGAGTTTGCGAACGATGTCGCCGCGCGTGAGAAAGCCGACCAGTCGGCCCTCCCACACCACGGGCACTCGTTCGACGTCCTTGTTGCTCATCAACGCCGCTACTTCGGCGACGGGCTGCTCCGGTGCGACGCACAACACCTGTCGCGTCATCACGTCGCGCACGGTCTTGATGGCCCCGAGCACTCTCGGCGGCACATGCCGTGACGAGCCGTCCGACAGCACGTCCGTGGCCAACAGATTCCGCATCAACTCGCGCTCGCTCAGCATGCCGATCAACCGGTCGTCCGGATCGACCACCGGCAACGCGCCGAGGCCGGCGCGAATGAGCTCGCGCGCGGCGGTGCGGAGCGGTGCGTCGGCTTGCGTCGTTCGCGGGCGCTCGGTCATGAGGTCGCGCACGAGAAGCTGCTCGGGCAGATCGACTTCGGCGAAGATCGGGAGCGTCACTACCGCCTCCGCACTTGGCGAATCACGCAACGCCTCGATCGCTTCGGGACGCTGCAACAGGCGTCCAAGCGCGCGAACGACTTGGAGCTGGCGCGCCGCGAGCCGCGGCGGACCGATGACGACGACGAGCACCGGGGCGCGCTGCTCGCCGCCATCGTCCAACGCGCGCCGAATGCCCTCCCGGCATACACCGAGCGCGACCTGCAGCGCGGTCGCGGTATCGGTGCGGTAGTGCAGCAAAAAGGCATGGTCGGCAAAGGCGACCATGTCTTCGCCGCGTTCTTCCGCCGCCCGCTCCGTGAGCCGACCGAGATCCTCGATCGCCCCCGACGCCTCGAGACGTGCAAGCAACGCACTTCGTGCCGTGTCGAGTGTGGTGCACTCGAGCGGTACGACGACGCGCGCCGGAGAGAGGAAGTCGGAGAGATTCACCTGCGTTACCGCCGGCTCATCTTTGCCCGTACCAGTTCCACGAAATCCATCGGCCGCTTGGCCACGCCCATTCCGGCCGCCTGGAACGCATCGATCTTTTCCGCCGCGGTTCCCGACGAGCCGGAGATGATCGCGCCAGCGTGGCCCATGCGACGCCCCGGCGGCGCCGTCTGACCGGCGATGAAGCCGATGACCGGCTTCTTCATGTTCTGTTTGATGAACGCCGCGGCATCCTGCTCGTCGGTGCCTCCGATTTCGCCCATCATCGCCACCGTTTTCGTGGCTGGATCCTTCTCGAAGGCCGCCAAACAGTCGATGAAGCTGGTGCCGTTGATCGGGTCGCCGCCGATGCCGACGCAGGTCGACTGCCCCAGCCCGGCGCGAGTGAGTTGATATACCACTTCGTAGGTGAGCGTTCCCGAGCGGCTCACGACGCCAACGTTCCCCGGTGTGCAGATTCGGCCGGGAATGATGCCGACCTTGGATTGTCCCGGGGTGATGAGTCCCGGGCAATTCGGCCCGATGAGCCGCGCGCCCTTTTCCCTGACGAATGGGAACACGCGTGTCATGTCGAGCACGGGCACGCCTTCGGTGATGGCGACGATCAGCTTCACCCCGGCATCAGCCGCTTCCATGATGGCGTCAGCCGCGAACATCGGCGGCACGTAGATCACGCTCGTGTTCGCACCGGTCGCCGCGACGGCGTCGGCCACGGTGTTGAAGATCGGCACGGCGTCCTCAAAAGTCTGGCCGCCTTTGCCGGGCGTGACGCCCGCAACCAGCTTGGTGCCGTACTCGATCATCTGTTTCGCGTGAAACGAGCCGTCGCGCCCGGTGATCCCCTGCACGACGAGCGTCGTGGTGTTGTCGATGAAGATGCTCACGCGGCTTTCCCCCCCTTAGCCAGCGCGACCGCCTTCTGGACCGCCTCGTCCATGTCGCTCGACGCGGAGAAGCCGTTCTGGGTCAAAATGTTCATCGCAATCTCTTCGTTGGTCCCGGTCAGTCGGATCACGATCGGTACCTTGAGTGGGTTCTGCTTGGTCGCGGTCACGATGCCGTTCGCCACGTCGTCCGTTCGTGTGATTCCGCCGAAGATGTTGAAGAGGATCGCCTTCACGTTCGGGTCGGCGGTGATGATCTCGAGCGCGTTCACTACCTTCTCCGGATTCGACGACCCGCCGATGTCGAGGAAGTTGGCCGGGTCGCCTCCGTAGTACTTGACGAGGTCCATGGTGGCCAACGCCAATCCAGCGCCGTTCACGACGCAGCCGACATTCCCGTCGAGCTTGATGAAGGAGAGGTTGGCGTTCCGCGCCTGTACCTCGCTCGGCGCCTCGGCGCTCTCGTCGCGCAACGCGGCGATGTCCGGATGACGATCGAGCTCGTTGTCGTCGATCACCATCTTGGCGTCGAGCGCGACGACGTCGCCGCCGGGGGTGGTGACGAGCGGGTTGATTTCGGCGAGCGAGCAGCCGTTCTTCATGAACGCGGTGTACAACTGCTGCATGATCTTGGTGGCGGCACGTACCCGTTTGACATCGTCGAACAGGAAGAAGCCGAGGCGCGTCGCCTGGTAGGGCTCGAGGCCATATCGCGTATCGATCGGAAGCTTGAGGATTTTGTCAGGGGTCTTGGCGGCGACCTCCTCGATGTCGATGCCGCCAGCGGGGCTCACCATGAAGACCGGTTTCTTCGACGCGCGGTCGAGGATGATGCCGACGTACGATTCGTTGGCGATGTCGGCCGCAGGCGTGACGAGGACTTTCTGCACCGTGAGCCCCTTGATCTGCATGCCGAGAATCTTGCCGGCGAGCTCTTTCGCCTCAGCAGGACTCTTGGCGAGCTTAACGCCCCCGGCCTTGCCGCGGCCGCCGGCATGGACCTGAGCCTTGACGACCACGGTGCCGCCGTACTGTCGGGCGATGCCCTCCGCTTCGGCGGGGGTCGAGGCGACCTCGCCGGGTGGGATCGGCACGCCTTCACGCCGCAGCAAGTCCTTCGCTTGGTATTCGTGGATGTTCACGCGTTCTCCGGGTGTGCGCTTGGTTGCGTCTCGTCTACCATCGGGATTGCTCGTCGGGCTGAGGTACGCCTATCGTGGGTCGAGTCAGGAAGTCGATATCGTCGTGCCCGCGGTGCCCGAGACGGCGGCCTGCCCGTGCTCGAGCGAAGTGATGATCGCGCGCCCGCGGGTCCGGCGCACGAAATCGACCGCGGCGCGAATTTTCGGCGCCATGCTTCCCTCGCCGAAGGCGCCCTCGCGGTCCATGCGCGACGCTTCGTCCGCAGACAGCCGGCGCAGCGCGCGTTGATCCGGTGTCCCCCAACCGGCGTACACCGCGTCGACGTCGGTCAGGATCAGCAACAACTCGGCGCCCAGGTCGCGGGCCAGCACCGCCGCTGCCAAATCCTTGTCCACCACCGCGTCGATCCCTTCCCATCCGAGCGACGGATGCTCGTAGACCGGCGCGCCGCCGCCACCGCAGGCGATGACGAGCATGCCTGCCTCGACGAGCGTCTTGATCGTCGGCAGCTCGAGAATAGCGCGCGGCGCCGGGCTGCCAACCACCCGACGCAACTTACCGTGGCCGTCGCGCTTGACCACGTGCCCTTCGCCCTCGAGCTCGCGTGCGCGTTCGTCAGTCAGCCCGCGGCCGATGAACTTCGTCGGCTCGCGCAGCGCCGGATCAGCCGGATCGACTACCACCTGCGTTATGACCGTCGCCACGCTGCGCGGCGAGCCCGCACGGCGCAGCGCGTTTTCGAGGGACTGTTCGATCATATATCCGATCCAGCCCGCCGTCGCCGCCACGAGTACGCCGAGCGGCAGCGGCGACGCCTCGCCGCGCGCCACCTCGTTGCGCACGAGCTCGTCGCCGACCTGCGGTCCGTTGCCGTGGACGACGCAGACGCTCCACCCGGCCAGCGCGAGGTCGACGATCGGACCCAGGCTTTGCCTGGTGTAGCGGAACTGGTCGTAAATGTTCGCTCGTTCGCCGCTCGGAGCCAGCGCGTTGCCGCCAAGGGCGACGACGGCGGTGCGCCGGTGAGCGTGCGACGGGGTCATGCGAGCGAGGTCGATCACGGTGTAGTCACGCGCTTCTCGGGATCACTTGCGGGCGGCCGGTTGGGCGAGCGTGCGACCCAGCGCGTCGAATGCGCGGCCGAACGCCGCCCAATCGCCGCGTTTCAATGCGTCGCGCATCGACTGGTAGAGCGCGCTCACGGCGGCTTTGAGGTCGCCGCGCGGGGGGCTCACTAGTGGCTGCGCCGTTACTCGCGCCGCAGCCCCGGTGGGTGGTGCGACGGAGCGCGCGGTGTCGCCGGCGAGCATTGCCACGCGGATGAGCGTGGGAACGCTCTGCGGTCGCCAGCGATACACGGGTTGGAGATATCCGAGCCCCGTACGGAGTGGTACGGTGCGCACGCGACCGTGCGCGAGCGGACCCTCGCGCGCGACCATGCCCGCGCTGTCGAGCGAATGGAGTTGATCGAGTACCACGCTCCAGCGGGGACCCGCAGTCGGCAGCGGATACCAGAGCGTCGCGCGGTCGGACCTTCCTCCGCCGAGGCCGATCAACAGGCCGCGAATTCGGTCGGTCTCGTCGACGAGCGGCAGCGCGAGCGCGGTGACGGGTGAGTTTGGCAGTGCGAATGGGAGATCGTCCGGGCTCACCGCGCCGTTCGCGGCGTCGAAGACGAGCGCGCTGTCGGCGCCGTCGAGGAGCGGAATGTGGCGTGCCGAATCGGCGCTGGTGCTCGTGCCGAAGCGTCCGAACGCATTGGCCTGCGCATAGAGAGCGTCGACGCGTGGAGGCAGCATGAGGCGCACCGCCGAGAGCCCCGTCCAGCTGCCGAACACCGACGGCAGCAGGTGGACCCAGGTCGACGCGATCGGATCGAGCACGGCACTCGAGTCGGGAACGACGATGACTTCTCCCGTCGACGCCTGGACGATCGCGACCGCCGCGTGACGCCAATAGCTGCGGTCGGCGCCCGTGATGAAGGCGTGGCGGCTCAACGGATAGGCGTCGGAGGTCGAATAGAGGTCGACGCCCCAGTAGAGTGTGTCGCCGACGACGAGGGGATTGATCGTGCCGCCCTGCGCGAAAAATGGCGCGACGCGGTCGACGCGGTCGCGCACATCGCGATGCATGATGATCGTCGGCAGCGGCTGCGCGAGATCACCGGAGAGTATTCGAAAATTCTGAAGCGACCAGGCCGCGGCAAGCCGGGCGAAGAACGAATCGAGCGACGTCCCAGCCGTGTGGTTGAGCGAGTCGGCGACGATGATGTATGGCGACGCGCCGGGATAGACGAGCGGCTGCTCGAGCGGCGTGTCGTCGATGGCGCTGACCGGACCGCCGACCCTGATCGGGGCGCCGCGGTCGTCGGCGTCGGACGCAAGCACGCGAGCGACCGTCCATGGAGCGCGCTGCGCCGCACCCGGAGGCGGTGGATTGATCACATCGGCGACGATGCCCGTGGCGAGCGAGCGCCAGCCGGGAGGGACGCTGTTCTCGTCCCCCACTCGGCCGGCCTCGATCGACCGCGACAGCGCCGGCGGATCCCAGACCGGCACCCAGGGAAGCGACGCGGTGAGGTCGACGTAGACCATCGACGAATCGCCAGGCAGCTCGAGACGGGAGACGGCGCCGACGTCGAAGGCGCGCCGCGTGTACTGGGCGCGAGTGCCGAGGTAGTCACGTTCGCGCGCGAGGCGGTGCGCGTCGGTGCCGCTGTGATCGACGATGGCGGGCGCCACCTCACGAACCAATAACGCGAGCACGACGATGGTCAGCACCGGCACGCTGGCGAGGCGTAGCTGTCCGACGAAGCCGGCCCACAGTACGACGAGCGCGGCGCCAAGGGTCGCGAGCGCGAGGACGAGGTCGCCGATGATGCCGACGTGATGGTCGACGTAGGTGAACGCGCCCTCCGGCCCGCTGCCGTTCGACAGCAGCGAGTACATGTCGAGCCGAAAGCTCCAGGCAAGGAGCAGCAGCAGAATCCCGACGAGCACCGTGCAGTGCCGCCGGACGTACGCCGTCGCCTGGAATCCGCCGCGCTGCCACTTGAGGCTCGGCGTCAGCGCGTAGAGCAACACCACGGAGATCGAGACGACGATGACGGTGGCGAACGCCCAGCTCCAGAGCGCGCTCTCGAAGGGCAGCCAGTAGACGAAGTAGCCGAGGTCGAGACCGAAGAATCCTTCAGTGTCGAGGAACGGCCGGCCGGAGCGCGCGAGGACGAAGGTCATCCAGTCGTCCTGCGGCACGGCGAGCAGCACGCCGAGCACGACGGCCAGGGCCACCGCCGCGCCCATCAAATAGCGCCCGGGAACCTCTTCACCGATCTCTAAATTGCCGACGCGCCGCGGAAAGACCAGCGACACGACGGACTGGCGCACCGCATACAGGTTGGCGAAGGCGAATGCGCCGGCGATGAACGCCGAGCCGATCCGCAGCATCGCGACCGTCTCGACGCGCATTTTCCAGAGCGCGATGGCGCCGAGTGAGTCGTACCACAGATAGTCGGCGTACAGTCCGGCGAGCGAGCGGCCGGCGATGAGGAGGACGGCGACGGCGGCCAAGGCCAGCATGAGCCACCGGCGCGTCGTCATGTCAGACCGTGACGCCCTGCGCGCGGAGCCAGCCTTCCATCTCCCCGCGAATGGCGGCGAGCCGCTCGGGGGTCGACGCCTCGTAGCGGGCCACGATCACCGGCTGAGTGTTGGACGCGCGGATGAGACCCCATCCGTCGCCGAACAGCACACGCACGCCGTCAACGTCAATGACGTCGTGCGACGCGCGGAAGTGCTTCACAGCGCGGTCGACGAGCTCGAACTTGAGCGACTCGGGTACCTCGATGCGAAGCTCCGGTGTCGACACGAAGTCCGGGACGTCAGACAACGACTGCGCGACCGTTTTGCCCGAGTCGGCGAGGATGCGAAGCAATCGCGCCGCGCCGTACAGCGCGTCGTCGTGACCGTAGAAGCCTTCGGTGAAGAACATGTGTCCCGACATCTCGCCGGCGATCGGCGCGTTGGTCTCGCGCATCTTGTCTTTGATGAGCGAGTGTCCCGTCTTCCACATGATCGGCTTGCCACCGGCCTTCTCGATTTCGGCGGGGAGCGCCTGCGAGCACTTCACGTCGAAGATGATGGGTTGGCCCGTGCCGGTGCGCGCGAGCACGTCACGGGCGTAGATGATGAGCACCCGGTCGCCCCACACGATCGTGCCATTCCCGTCGACGACGCCGATGCGGTCGGCGTCGCCGTCGAAGGCGATGCCGATCTCGGCGCCGTCGTGCTTCACCGCGGCGATGAGGTCAGCGAGGTTTTCGGGGACGGTCGGATCGGGATGGTGGTTCGGAAAGGTGCCGTCGCTCTCGCAGAACAGCCCGCGGCTGCCGCCGGCGAGCCCCAGCCGCTCGAACAGCTCGGGCGCGACGAGGGCGCCGGCACCGTTGCCGCAGTCGTACACGGCCTTGATCGGGCGCGAGAGCTTGCCGACTCGCTGGACGATGTCGTCGATATAGCGGCCGATGATGGCCGTATCGCGCGTGCTTCCGCGCGACGTCGCCGGCGTCGAAGGCCGCTGGGTCAGCTCGTAGAGGTGCGTGATCGCGTCGCCATGCAGCGAGCGTTTCCCGACGGACAGCTTGAATCCGTTGTACTCGGGGGGGTTGTGGGAGCCAGTGATCTGGATGCCGCCGGCAACGCTGAGATGGTGAAGCGCCCAGTAGTTGAGCGGCGTCGGGACCACACCGATATCGACCACGCCAAGGCCGGCGCTCGTGAGGCCATCGACCAATGCGTCGCGCAACATTTGCCCGCTCGGCCGGTTGTCGCGCCCGACAGCGATTTCGCCGGAGAGGCCAAGCTCGGCCAGGTGCGCCGCGTACGCGCGTCCAACGCCACGCGCCGCTTCGGCGGTGAGATCCCGCCCGACGATGCCACGGATGTCGTACTGCCGGAAGATGCCAGGAGCGATCGCCATCGGAATTCTCGACAGGGCTGCGGTACGGTACGAAAAGTCTACGGGGCCGCTCGCGCGGCCCCGTCGGTCAGCGGTCGTCGCGGGCTGCGCGCGCCAGCCGTGCGCGGGAGCCGGGCGACGGCCCGGGCGCCGTGCTCGCCTGCGGCATCACCGCGGGCGTCAGTCCGGTTGCCGGAAGACCGGTTCGCGCCATCATCACCGCATAGTTCGGCGCGACACCGAGGATGAGGATGAGCACCACGCTGATCGCGAGCACCATGCGCGTCATCCCGCCGGCTCGTTCAGGCGCGAGGGCGCCCTCGAGCCGCGGGCGCATGAACATCAGCATGATGACATATAAATAGTAGCCCGCTGACACGACGGTCGTGAGCACGAGGACGACCGCGAGCGTGGTCTGCGGCACCGGCGCTTGCAGAGCCGCCTGCAGCACATACCATTTGGCGAAGAATCCGGCGCCGCCGACGATCGGGAAGCCGAGCAGGGCGAACATGAGCACGCCCATCCCGATCGAAAGCCAGGGGCGAACGCTCCACAGTCCGGTGAGATCGTCGAGCATCACCGCGCCGCGGCCTTCGCGCGTCAACGTCACGACGACGGCGAACGCGCCGAAGGTGGCGAGCGTGTACACGAACAGGTAGAACACCATCGCCGACGAGCCTTGGATCGTGCCGGCGGCGATCGACACGAGCAGGTAACCGGCGTGGCCGATGCTCGAGTAGGCGAGCAGCCGCTTGAGGTTTCGCTGGACGATCCCAATCGCGTTGCCGATGACCATCGTGGCGATGGCCAGCCCGCTCAGTGCCGGATGCCAGAGGTCGAAACTCGTGGGGAACGCTTCGAGCCAGACCCGGATGAATGCCGCGAAGGCGGCCGCCTTGACCGTCGCCGCCATGTACGCGGTAATCGGCGACGGGGCACCATCGTACACGTCCGGCGCCCACATGTGAAACGGCACACTCGCGACCTTGAATCCGAAGCCGATGAGCATCAGGCCGACGCCCGTAAGGAGCAGCGGGCTGTGCGACAGCCCGAACATCGCCGTGCGATCGGCGATCACCGTGAGACTGGTCGACCCGGTGGCACCGTACACGAGCGCGATGCCGTACAGCAGAAACGCCGTCGAGAACGCGCCGAGCAGGAAGTACTTGAGCGCGCCCTCGGCGGACCGCTCGCTGCGGCGGTTCATACCGGCCAGCGCGTACACCGCCACCGACATGAGCTCGATGCCGAGGAAGACGATCATGAGGTCGCGCGCCGCGGCAAGAAGCATCATGCCGGACGACGCGAGGAGCACGAGGACGTGGGACTCGGCGGCCGTAATGCCCGAGCGCATGTTGTCGTCCATGCTCAGCGCGATGGTGAACACGGTGCCGAGCAGAATGACGATGTCGACCAGCCAGCGGAAGCCATCGAGCGCGATCGGTCCGGGGGTGGCGTTGTAGCGCGTCGACCAATTGAAGACCAACAGGGTCGTGATCCCGGCGAGCACGATGCTGGCGAGGCCGACGCGGCGTTGATGCGCATCGCTGTCCGGGTGCCAGGCCGCCCAGAGAAGCAGCAGCATCGCTCCGCCCATCAATACGAGCTCGGGGACGAGGCCGAGGGCGAGCTGCGACGGAATGGTGACGTCGAGGGTGGTGACGATCATGGCCGCGCTCCCGCCGCTTCGGCGGCGGCGCGATTGACCGCCACTTGGTGTTCGGCGGCCGACATCGCGGTGCGGCGCGCATCAACCGTGGTGACGAATTTCTCGGCCGCGCCCTGCATGCGGCGGAGCACCGGCGCCGGGTAGACGCCGAGCCAGATGATCGCCACCACGAGCGGGATCATGACGGCGAGCTCACGACGATTGAGATCGGGAATGTGTTCGTTTTCCGGCTTGTCGAGCGGATTGAACAGGATGCGCTGGATGGCCCAGAGCAGATACACAGCCGCGATGATGACGACTGTCGTGGAAATGAGCGCGAGAACGGGCTCGGTGCGGAAGGACCCGAGCAAGACGAGGAACTCGCCGACGAAGCCGTTCGTGCCCGGGACGCCGATGCTGCTGAAGGTGACGATCGTGAGCAGCGCGCCGAACATGGGAACGGCTCGGGCGATGCCGCCGTAGGCGTCGATGAGGCGCGTGTGCCGCCTCTCGTAGATCATGCCGATGAGGAAGAACAGCGCGCCCGTCGAGATGCCGTGGTTGATCATGACCATCAGCGCGCCCTGCACGCTCTGTACGGTGAGCGCGAAGATGCCGAGCATCACAAAGCCGAGATGGCTGACCGACGAGTAGGCGACGAGCTTCTTGAAGTCAGGCTGGACCATCGACACGAGCGCGCCGTAGACGATGCCGATGACCGCGAGGCCGAGGATGATCGAGCGGATGGTTGGGCTCATGGCGGCCGCGGGAAAGAGCGGCACGGCGAGCCGGATGAACCCGAAGGTGCCGAGCTTGAGCATGAGGCTGGCCAGCACGACCGAGCCCGCAGTGGGCGCCTCAACGTGGGCGTCGGGAAGCCAGGTGTGGAACGGAAACATCGGCACCTTCACCGCGAACGCGAGGAAGAAGCCGCCGAACAGCCATTTCGCCGCCGTCGATGTGACGAAGGCGTGCTGGAGGATGTAGTCGTAGTTGAAGTTGAGGAGGCCGGTCACCGGGTTGCGCGCCGCGAGCCCCAGGTACACGATGGCGGCGAGCATGAGCATCGAGCCGACCATGGTGTAGATGAAGAACTTGATGCTGGCGTAGATGCGCCGTTCCCCGCCCCAGATCCCGATGATGAAGTACATCGGGATGAGCATGATCTCCCACATCACGTAGAAGAACAGCAGGTCGAGAGCGAGGAACACGCCGAGCATGCCGGTGGTGAGCACGAGCAGGAGCGCGTAGTAGCTGCGCACCTTCTCACGCACGCTCGTCCAACCGCCGAGCACCGACAGCGGCATCAGAAACGTGGTGAGCAGCACCATGAACAGCGAGATGCCGTCGATGCCGACGTCGAACTGTGCGCCCC
>JBIOHX010000053.1:0-15170 GCA_044449465.1 Gemmatimonadales bacterium
CCGATCCGCAGCCGAAGTTGCGGCCGGCCACGAGCACGTCACCCGGCTGAAGCGATGCGGCGAAGGCGGGATCGAGCGTCTCGAGGAGGTAGGCTTTGAGCACCTGCTCGTCGAGGGTGTCGCGCTTGCGTGCAGAGGTAATGATGTAGTCGGTGTTGACGTCATCACCGAGCAGTCGCGCTCGGCCTTCCGCGTGGATGGACATCAGCCGGTCGCGCCGCGCGGATCGGCGATCTGGCCCGTGGCCGCCGCGAGAGCGCACGCGGCCGGCGAGCCGAGGTAGATCGACGCCGTGGCGTTGCCCATGCGCGCCTTGAAGTTTCGATTCGCGGTCGAGAGGACGTTCATACCGTCACTTGGAATGACGCCACTGGTGCCGCAACACGCGCCGCAGCCCGCGGTCGTCACCACCGCGCCCATGTCAGCGAGCCGTGCCAGCGTGCCGTCGGCGGTGAGCTGATCGTGCACCTCGCGCGACGCGGGTGTCGCCACGAGGATCACTCCAGGCGCGAGCCGTCCGCCAGCGCGCTCGAGCACCGCGAGCGCATCGTGAAAGTCCGACACGCGGCCGCCGGTGCAGGTGCCGAGGAACACCATCTGGATCGGTGTGCCGGCGACCGTGTCGAGGGCGACGACGTGGTTCGGTGAATGCGGCACCGCGACGCGTGGAGTGAGCCCGGCGAGATCGAGCGTGACCTCGCGGGCGATCGGTGCACCAGGATCAGATGCGACCGGAACTCCGCGACTCATCGCTCGGTCGCGCAGGTACTCGTCGGTCACGTCGTCGACGGGCCAGATCGCCGCCTTGGCACCGCCTTCGACGGCGAGATTCGAGAAGACGAATCGATCGTCGACTGACAACGCACCCAGGCCGGGTCCGCGAAACTCGAGCGTCATGTAGTTCGCGCCGTCGGCACCGAGCTTGGCGACGAGCGCGAGCGCGGCATCTTTGGCCGTGACGCCGAGTGCCGGTGTGCCGTGCAACACGACGGCGATCGTCTCCGGCACGCGAAGCCAGATCTGTCCGGTGATCATCGCCGCCGCGAGCTCCGACGAACCGACGCCGATGGCGAACGCGCCGAGCGCGCCGCAGGTGACGGTGTGGCTGTCGGCACCGACGACGAGCTCGCCCGGCCGCACGAGCCCGCGCTCCGCCGCCACCTGATGGCTAATGCCGTCGCCGACGTCGAGCACCGTGGCGCCATAGCGTGCCGCGAAGTGGCGCACCGCGGCGTGAAAGCCGATCGTCGACGGGGAGGTTGGCGGGGAATAGTGGTCGAGCGAGAAGAGCACACGCGACGGATCGAACAACCGGTCGCCGCCCATGCGGCGAAAGTAGTCGATGGCCATCGGCGCAGACGCGTCGGTGCCGAGCACGAGGTCGACGTCGCAGACGACGATGTCGCCGGCTACGGCATCGGTGCGCGATTTGGCCGACAGAATCTTCTCGCTGGCGGTCTTCGCCGCCACGCGCCCGCCCGAGCTCATGGTTCGGCGATGACCGCGGCCGATGATGCGGGATCAACGACCACCGGCGACAGCGCGCCTTCGCTCCGCGCGATCCATGCGGCGCCGACGAGATTGCCGAACGTGTTCACCGCGCTTCGACACATGTCGAGCGGACGATCGATCGATGCCACGAGCGCGATGCCCGCGGCCGCGCGAGGCCCGAGTCCGATCGCGTCGAGCACGATGAGCGTCGTGACGAGCGAGCTGCCGGGGACGCCGGCGCCCGCGAAGGCGGCGACGGTGGCCATGAGCACGATGGCCAGCATCGTCCCCGCGGTCGGGGCAATACCATATAGATGTGCGATGAACAGCGCCGCGACGGCCTTGTAGGCCGCCGAACCGTTCTTGTTCATCGACGCGCCCGCCGGCAGCACGAAGCCGACGATGTCCTGAGGCACGCCGATGCGGTCGTGCGCGGCGGCCATGCTGACCGGCAGGGCGACGTTCGACGCCGACGTCGAGAAGGCGACGAGCACCGCGTCGGACACCGCGCGCGCGAAGGAGACGACACCCTGTCGAGCGCCGAAGCGGAGCGCCGGGAGCAGAATGAGCAGCGTGTGCAGCGCGAGTGCCGCGACGACGACGAGGGCGAAGGCGAGAAGCTCGTCGAGCATGCCAAGCCCGGAGCGCGCGACAGTCGCGGCGATGAGGGCGAAGACGGCGACGGGCGCAAGCCGCATGATCCAGCCGATCACGACCATCGACAGCTCGTTTACACCCTCGAAGAAGCGCACGACGGCGTCGCGCCGTGGGCCGCTGGTCACGGCCGCCGCGGCGCCGAACGCGCACACGGCGATGATGAGCGGCAGCAGGTCCGCGCCGCCCTGCGCCGCGGACGCGAAGGGGTTTTGCGGAATGAGATTGAGCACCGTCTGAACGATGGTCGGCGGGGCGCCGAGGGGGGCGGCGGCCGCCGACTGGTCGACGGGGAGCGACGCGTGCTCTCCGAGTCCGAACGCCCGGGCCACGACGAGGCCGATGGTCGCCGCGGCGAAGGTGGTACCGAGGAAATACGCGAGCGTCTTGCCGCCCAACCGGCCGAGCGCGCGCACGCCGCCCAGCGACGCGACGCCGACGAACACGCTGGCGATCACGAGGGGCACTACGACCATGGTGACGAGCCGAATGAACGCCGTGCCGATCGGCTCGAGGGCGATGAGGCCGTTCGCCAGCCACGGCGCGTCGATAACCCGGGAGAGCGCGCCGAGCGCGGCCCCGGCGGCAAAGGCCGCAAGGATCTTTCGCTCGAGGGTCATCTCGGCCGCGGCGACCGCGATGAGCACACGCTCATTCGATCACTCCTTTGCGGCGCAGCGCGTCGTCGATCTCCGCCTTGTACAACTGGCCGCGGCCGATCTCGGCGATGCGCGACCGCTCGCGTGCCATCAGCTCGCCGACGAGGCGCAGCACCGCGCCGGCGTGGTCGCGCGGAACGACGGCGACGCCGCCTTCGTCACCGACGATGATGTCACCGGGCATGACGACGGTGTTGCCGCACGAGATCGGCACGTTGATCTCGCCGGGCCCGTCCTTGTCGCAGCCGCCCGGGCTCACGGTGCGGCTGAACGCCGAAAAGCCGAGCGCCGTGATGCCGTCCACGTCGCGGATGGCCCCGTCGACGACGATGCCGCCCAAGCCCTTGGCCGCGGCGGTGTGACACATCAACTCGCCGAAGACGGCGCTCGTCGTGTTGCCGCCGGTGCTCACGACGACGATGTCGCCCGGCTCCGCGAGCTCGAGCGCCTTGTGCACCATGAGATTGTCCGCCGGCCGGCAGAGGACGGTGGTCGCGAGGCCGCACAGCGCGACACCAGAGCGGGAGCGAATGCCCGGGTCGATGAAGTTGAACCGGCCCATCGCGTCGGCGAGGTTGGCCGGGGCGAGACCGCGGAAGCCGCTGACGACGTCGGCGCTCAGGCGCGGCGGCGCGGGTAGAATGCGGAAGCCCAGCTTGCTCTGACCTGGCGGCATTGCATTCGAATGTACGGTCTGGCGCCGGCGGAGCGCCATCGGACGATGCGTCCGGCTTCATTTGCTCTGGACAGCGGCGCCGCGGCGCATCAACGTACACCCCCACTCGATTCCAGGTACCCACCTATGCGCGCCCGCTTTCACGTCGCACTCATCGCCGCCCTCTCGCTGCCATGCGTTCTTCCGGCGCAAGCGTCGCCGGTCGCACAAGCATTCCGCGACTTCGAGGCGAGCGAGGCAAAGAACCTGGTTGCCGCGGCCGTCGCGATGCCGGCGGCCAAGTATTCGTACCACCCGACGCCGGCGCAGATGACCTTTGCGCAGATCGTGGTCCATCTCGCCCAGGGAAACGACTTCTTCTGCAGCGCGATCGGCGGCGCCGCGATGCCGACGCGGAGCAAGATCGCGGCGACGGCGAGCAAGGATGCGCTGGTCGCGCGACTGCGTGAGACCTTCGAGTTTTGCGACGAATCGCTGGCCAAGCTGGACGACACGAACCTCAGCGAGATGCTGCCGTTTTTCGACATGCCCAAGAAGTCGCGGGCCGGCCTCATGACCGTGGCGACCGGCGACTGGGCAGACCACTACAGCCAGTCGGCCATCTATCTGCGGCTGAACGGACTGCTGCCGCCCACCGCCAAGCATCCCGCGCAATAGGGCCGGTGCGCCGACCGCGAGCCGCGGCCTTCGACGGGCCGACGGGTACGCGGGGCGCGCGCGCGACACTCGCTAAGTTTTCGTGGTGCCCGGAGCCCTCGCGTACCTGAATGGCGAATTCGTGCCGCGATCCTCGGCGACCTTGTCGGTCGAGGATCGCGGGTTCGTATTCGGCGACGGTGTGTACGAGGTCTGGCGTCTCATCGGTGGCCATCCGTTCGAGCTCGACGCGCATCTGGCTCGCCTGAAGTTCGGCCTGGCCGAGCTGCGCATCACACCGCCCGACATCGCCGAGTGCGACGTGTTCGCGAACGTGGCGAAGCGGCTGCTCGCCGCCGCCGGCCTGGAGACCGGAGAGGCGACGATCTATGTCGAGATCACACGCGGCGCCGCACCGCGCACGCACCAGTTTCCACTCACGGCCACGCGGCCGACGGTGTTCGCAGTCGCCAACCGCTTCGAGCCGCCGGAGCCGCTGCGCGCGCGTGGCGCCCGCGCGATCACGACGCCCGACATCCGGTGGCTGCGCTGCGACATCAAGACGATCCAGCTCTTGCCGAACGTGCTCGGCAAGCAGGCCGCGGTAGAGCAGGGAGCGACGGAGGCGATCTTCATCCGCGACGGCGTCGTGACCGAAGGCTCGCACACGAACGTGTTCGGCGTCGAGCGCGGCGTGGTTCGGACGCATCCCGCGAACAACCTCATCCTCGGCGGGGTGACGCGGAACGTCGTGATCGACAGCGCGCGGTCGTTGGGGATCGAGGTGCGCGAGACAGCGATCGCCGGCGACCGAATCGGCGAGCTCGACGAGGTCTTTCTCGTCGGCACGACGACCGACGTCATGCCGCTGGTGCGCGTGGACGAACAGACGATCGGCTCGGGAGCGCCGGGGCCGGTCGCAAAGCGGTTGCAGCTGGCACTGCGCGAGCGACTCGACGCGCTCAGCGGTGAGCGGCGCTCGCCGGCGGCAATCGCCTCGTAGACGCTGCAGCGCCAACTCGCGTCATGACAACCCTCCTGGCGCTACTTCAGGTCGTGACGCGGCACCCCCATGCCGTGGCTGTGTTGCATCGGGCGTGGGCTTACTTCACGCTGGCCGTAGCCGCCAACATCACCGAGGAGGCTGCGCCGCTCATTGGCGGGCTCGCGGCGCACGACCACTACCTGCATTTCACGGCGGCCGGCATCTGGGTGGCGGGTGGAACGTGGGTGACCGACGTGGGGTTGTACTACGTTGGCCTGCTGCGTGGACATTGGGCTCGGAAGCGCTGGCCGGCCCTGCGCTCGCTGATGCTCCGCACGCTCAAGATCGTACGGCGGCATCCGTGGCGGGCGGCCGTAGCGGTTCGGTTTGCTTACGGTCTTCGACTCACGCTACCGATTGCCTGCGGCGCGGCGCGACTGCCGCTCGCGATCTTCCTGATCGGGTCGGCGATCAGCGCCGCCGTGTGGTCGTTCCTATTCACCTTGGCGGGGTGGGCGTTCGGGCGCACGACGTTGATAGTTCTCGGACATGTGAAGCGGTACGAGAATTACCTGGTGGCGTTGATTATTATCGGATTGGCGATTGTTTTCTGGGTGATGCACAAGCGGCACGTGGAAGACGAAGTCGTGGAAGTGCTGGCGTCGGGAGACGCGGACTCGCTTCGTTCCTCCGGTCAGAACAAGGGCGACCGGTGACGAGGCATACGGCAAGGAGGATGGGGACATGACGCGCACTGTTGGCCGCAGGCATGCGGCACTGGTCGGCGTGGCGATCTTCGCCGCGGGTTTTTTCTTCACGCAGCGGGCGTCGGGTTCGGAGCGAGTCGTTGCCGCTCCGGCGCCGGGTTCGGATTTCACGACGGCGGCAAAGGGCGATCAGGTCGCCGTGTTCGCCGGCGGATGCTTCTGGGGAATCCAGGCCGTGTTCCAGCACATCAAGGGTGTCACCAGCGCCACGTCGGGTTACGCCGGCGGGCACGTGGATCACCCTGAGTACGAACAGGTCGGCAGCGGAACGACGGGGCATGCGGAGTCGGTGCGCGTGACCTTCGATCCGTCGCAGGTGTCGTACGCGCAGCTCCTGCAAGTGTTCTTCACAGTGGCGCACGACCCGACGGAGCTCAATCGCCAGGGGCCGGACGTCGGGACGCAGTACCGCTCGATCGTGTTCTACACGACGCCGGAGCAAAAGGCGACGGTCGACGCCTACATCGCGCAACTGACCAAGGCGAAGGTGTACGACAGGCCGATCGTGACGCAGATCGTGCCGTACACGAAGTTCTGGCCGGCCGAGGCGTACCATCAGAATTACGCCACGCTGCATCCGGACCAGCCGTACATCGCGATCAACGACCTGCCGAAGGTCGAGCATTTGCACACGCAGTTCCCGCAGCTGTACACGCCCAAGCTCGCGGCGGCGGAGTAGCGGTCGACGCTGCGCGAGTCCGCTACAGCTGAGCAGCGGCTTCGCGCAGCCGCTGCCAGGCGAGCGCCACGTGCCGCGCCTCAGTGCGAATGTTTCCGATCGAGAGCCGCAGCGTGAATCGTCCGCCGAGCTTGGTGTGCGACAGAAACACGTCACCGCCGTCGTTCACGGCGTGCATGATCGTTTCGTTCATCCGATCACGCTCGGCATCGCTCGTGCTTTGCGGCGCGTAGCGAAAGCAGACGAGCGAGAAGGGCACCGGCGCCATCAGGTCCCAATCGTCGCTCGCTCGCACCCAGTCGGCGAACTCGCGCGCCAACGCGCAATGCTCTCGCAATCGCTCGGCGAGTCCGTTCACGCCAAATGCGCGGATGATCATCCATAGCTTGAGCGCCCGGAACCGCCGGCCGAGCTGTACGCCGTAGTCCATGTAGTTCACGACGTCGCCCTGCTCGCGCGTCACGAGGTACTCCGGGACGAGCGAGAAGGCGCGCTGGAGTACTTCCGGCCGCCGAATGAACAGGGCCGAGCAGTCGAAGGGCGTGAACAGCCACTTGTGCGGATTGACGACGAACGAGTCCGCGTCCTCGACTCCGCGGAGTATTCCGCGAAACTCAGGTACGACCGCCAGGGCGCCGCCGTAGGCGCCGTCGACGTGCAGCCACACGCCTTCGCGCTTGCAGATCGTTGCGATCGCCGGCACGGGATCGATGCTCGACGTGCTGGTCGTGCCCACTGTCGCCACGCAGGCGATGGGCAGCATGCCGGCCACGCGGTCGGACGCGATCGCCGCCGCGAGCGCGTCGGGGCGCATTCGAAAATCGTCATCGGCGGCGATGTGGACGACGTTCTCGAGCCCGAAGCCGAGCGCGAGCGCGCCCTTGTCGACGGACGAGTGCGCATGCTCGGACGCATAGATGCGAAGTCGCGGGAGGTCGCTGCGTCCGGCAAGGCCACGTTCGCGCACCGCGAGCTCGGGCTTGGCTTCGCGGGCCGCCGCGAGCGCGAGCATCGTCGACATCGATGCCGTGTCGGTCGTCATGCCGAACCAACCTTCGCCGAGCCCGAGCATCTGGCGCAACCAGTCGGTCGCAACTTGTTCGAGCTCCGTCGCCGCGGGCGAGGTTTTCCAGAGCATCGCCTTCACGTCGAGGGCCGCGATGAGCATCTCGGCGAGAATGCCCGGCACCGACGACGACGTGGCGAAGTAGCCGAAAAATGCCGGGTGGTTCCAGTGCGTTATTCCCGGGATGATCGTGCGCTCGAAGTCGGCGAGGATGGCTTGGAGCGGTTCGCCGTCGCGCGGAGGGTGCGCGGGCAGCGCGCGGCGTACGTCGCCGGGCTGCGCGCGCGAGAGCACCGGATAGCTCTCGGGATGGTCGAGATACCGCGCGATCCAGTCGAGCACCTCGCGTCCGTGCTCCGTCAGGTCGCGGCTCGGCAGGTCGCCGCGGCTCGTATCACTTACCTCGTCGCCACTCATCGCCAGCGGAAGATGCGTAGGGCGATGGCGAAGCAGAGGACCGTCCACACCACGAGGATACCGAGCTGCGGCATCAGCGCCGGCAGCTCGATGCCGCGCAGCATGTTGGCGCGCAACGCGTCGTTCGCCGCCGTGAGCGGGAGTGCCTTGATGAACGGTTGCACCGCGTGCGGAAAGTTCTCCGACGAGAAGAACACGCCCGACAACACCCACATCGGGAGCATCGAGAGGTTCATGAGCCCCGACACGCCCTCGATCGTCCTCGATCGCGACGCGATGAGCAGCCCGAGCCCGCCGAAGGCGAGCGAGCTGAGCACGATGATCCCCGCGATCGAGAGCAGCGACCCGCGCATCGGCACGCCGAAGAGCAGTACGGCGAACCCGAGCAGCACCGCGACCTCGATCGTGAGCATCACCAGCCGCGAGATGACGTACGACGCCAAATACTCGGCGCGCGACATGGGCGTGGCGACGAGGCGTTTGAGCAGATTCTTACGCCGCTGGTCGACGATCGAGTAGCCGAGCCCCCAGATGCCGCCGCCCATGATGGTCATGCCGAGCAGGCCCGGCACGACGAAGTCGATGTAGCGCGAGCCGCGCTCGCGCACGTGCAGGTCGGATGCGCCGACTACGTCGGCGCGGCCGGCGCCGCGCTGTACCGCGTCGTTGGCGAGGAGTCGCGCGGTGCGGGCGTCGGGGCGCGTGTCGTCGTAGTCGTAGCGAACGCCGTTCGCCCCGTTGGGCGCGACGACGAGCGCCACGCGTCCGGTACGAAGTGCCGCCGCCGCGCTGTCGGGAGTGAGCGTCTCGACCGCCAGACCCTTGTCGCTCGCCAGCGCCGTGGCCAGCGCGGCGGCGCGCGGCCCGGTGTTCGCCACCGCCACGTGCACCACGTCGGCCGGTTTGCTGCGAAAGGCGATGCCGAGGCCTATCGCGAGCAGGATCGGAAAGCCGAACGACCAAAACAGCGCCTCGGGCTCGCGTGTGTATTCCTTGAACCTCACGGTGACGAGCTGCCAGAGGGAGCTGGCTGCGAGGCCGCTCGTCGTCGTCATGCGGCTGCCGCCGCTCGGCGCCCCGTCATTCATCGCGCAACTGGCGGCCGGTGAGCGACACGAACACGTCTTCGAGGGTCGCCGAATGCGTGCTGAGGTGCGCGAGACCCAATTGCTCACGCGCGAGCAGCGCGAGCAGCGCCGGCACGGTTCGATGCAGCGCGCTGACCTGAAGCTCGTAGCCGCCGGCGAGCCGTCTCACCGACTGCACGCCGTCGAGCGCGCGGAGGTCCGCCTCGTTCAGCGCGGCCGGCGCCGCGCCGTCGGCGAGGCTGAACTCGACGACGTGCTCGGCGCCGAGCGCGCCGATCAGCTCGGGCGGCGTGCCGAGCGCGATCACCTTGCCATGGTCGACGATCGCGACCCGGTCGCACAACACCTCGGCTTCATCCATGTAATGCGTCGTGAGGAGGATGGTTCTGCCGAGTGATTTGAATTCTGTGATGAGGTCCCAGAGCTGGCGGCGGGACTGTGGATCGAGGCCGGTCGTCGGCTCGTCGAGAAAGAGCAGATCCGGATCGCCGACGATGGCGCAGGCGATGGCGAGCCGCTGCTTCTGCCCGCCCGACAGCTTGCCGACGCGCGCGCCGCGCTTTTCGTCGAGCTGTACGAGGGCAATGACGTCGTCCACGGCGCGGCCCCTCGTGTAAAAGCTTCGGAACAGCCGCACCGTCTCCTCGACCGTCAGCTTGTCGCCGAGCTGGGTTTCCTGGAGCTGAATGCCGAGTCGTTGGCGGAGCTCGTGCTCGTGTTCGCTCCAGCGCAGGTCGAGCAGCTCGACGCGGCCGGCGTCGGGGGCGAGCAGCCCTTCGCAGATTTCGATCGTCGTCGTCTTGCCGGCGCCGTTCGGCCCGAGGAGGCCGAAGCACTCGCCCGGGGCGACAGTGAGGTCGAGCCCGTCGACGGCGCGGACGTCGCCGTAGTGCTTACGAAGCCCGTCGACGAAAAGCGCGTGCCTGGGAGCGGATGGGGCGCGGACCGTCGCGGGGAGCATAGGGCACAAAGCTACAGCGAGACCCTCGGGCTCGCCGAGGTGTAGAATGCGGCCGCGTCGCCCGGGGCAGGGCGGGATATATCGAAACCGTGGGCAGCGACTCGTCGTATCGTCAGCAGTCTGCCGCATCCCAGGGGTTTCGCATGTACTTGCTGCTTGCCGCCGCGCTGGCCGCTTCGGTTCAACAACAGCCCCATCCTAGGCCGAGGCCGGTCGTGCGCGACAGCGCGGTGGTCGAGGACACGACCGCGGGCAATCAGTCGATGCACCGAGGGCGCCGGCGCGCCGTTACCGCAGAGCTCGAGGCGACGGCGTTCAAGGACGCCCTGGCCAAGAAGACGCTGCTGCATGCGCGTGCGGCGCGGCTCACCCAGGATTCCGCGCTGACCGCGTACGACGCGATGTCGTATCAGCGCATCTCCGCCGGTATGGGTTTTGGCCGCATCGGCCGCGACCGGCTCATCTATCGCTACGAAAGCGCGGCGCGTGTGCGGTGGCAACAGGGCGTGGGAGTTTGGATCGACGTGAAGGGCGCGCGCACGGCGGTCCCGATGCTGTCGACCAGCGACGAGCGGGACGAGACGCACAGCAACGTGCACGACCCCGACATGACCGGCGCGATTCCCTACTATCCGGGGTACGAGCCGCTCTGGGTCGGCGGCGATCTCGCAAAGGTACAGGTCGACGAGACGGAGCTGGTGAATCCGATCGCCGACGGCGCGGAGGCGTACTACACGTACGAGAGCGGCGACTCCATCTCCTGGCGTCTTCCCGACAAGCGGACGATCCAACTCCGCGAGCTCAAGGTGCGGCCCCGCGAAGCAAAATGGAATCTGAGCGTCGGCTCGCTCTGGTTCGACACGCAGTCGGGCCAGTTGGTGCGCGCGGCGTATCGGCTAGCGATCCCGCTCGACGTCTGGCAGATCGTGGCCGACAAGAACGCTGCCTCGAAGGACAGCAACGACGTGCCCGGCTGGGTCAAAGGGATGATCTCGCCGCTCAAAGCCGAGGTGAGCGCGATCGCGATCGAGTACGGTCTGCACGACGGGCGGTTCTGGCTGCCGCGGCTGCGGCTCGCCGAGGGCCGGGCCGACGTGAGCTTCATGCACGTGCCGTTCAAGATGGAGGAGAGCTTCACCTACGCGAGCGTCAACGCGAGGGACAGTCTCCCGACCATCGTGGTCGACACGACGCGGCACGGTCGCATGTCAAACGACATGCACGCCGTGCGCGACTCGATCCGCGCAGCTCGGCGCGATCATCAAGCACACGTGACGATCGAGATCGGCGACGATTCGATGAGCGCCGGCGCGATGATGCGCCGCGCACAGTGCGACACCGGCACCGTGATGACGTCGACGCGGTCGCGATTCGGCAACCAGCTCCGCGTGGGCGTGCGGGTGCCGTGCAGCGATTCGCTACTCGAGCATTCGGCGTTCTTGCCGAAGTCGATCTACGACCCGGGGGAGGAGCTGTTCGGCGCGAACGAGCTCGAAGAGCTTCGCACGCAGGCGCTCTCGATGTCCGCGCAGGCACCCTTCTCACTCAACGCCGGGATGCTGCCGCCGCCGACGTTCGCGTTCGGCCCGGGAATGATGCGCTACAATCGCGTGGAAGGGTTTTCACCCGGTGCGTCAGTCGATCAGCAACTCGGCGGCGGCTACAGCGCCACGGCGGTCGGCCGGCTGGGATTCGCCGATCTCGAGCCCAACATCGACCTGACGCTCACGCGCACGAATCTCACGAAGTCGGTCTATCTCACCGGCTACAATCATCTCGTGTCGGCGAGTGATTGGGGGTCGCCGCTCAGCTTCGGCAGCTCGTTCTCCGCGCTCATGTTCGGACGCGACGAAGGGTTCTACTACAAGGCGTCGGGCGCCGAGATTGGAGGCACGCGGGAGCCCTCGTTCGGCGGCGGCACGCGAGCAACGTGGCGCGCGTTCGTGGAGCAGGAGCGCACGGCAAAGGTCAAGACGAATTTCGCCGTCGACGGCGCCGACTTTCCGGCCAATCTCGTCGCGGGACGCGGGGTGTATTCGGGTGTTGGTTTGCGGCTGACCAACGACTACGGGCTGGATCCGACGGGCTTTCGGCTCTTCACCGACGCACGGTTGGAGGCGGCGATGGGCGACTCCGCGTACGGCCGGGGCGCCGTCGACGTGACCGCGTCGCATGGACTCGGGCGGCTCGCGGGTGCGCTGACACTGTCCGGCGGCAGCTCGCTTGGCGGGTTGCCCGCGCAGCGGCGGTGGTACCTTGGCGGCTCGCAGACGGTGCGTGGGCAGAGCCCCGACACGGCGCAGAGTGGCAACGCGTATTGGTTGACGCGCCTCGAGCTCGGGGAGAATGAGGTCGGGATGCGTCCAACCATCTTCGGCGATCTCGGCTGGGTCGGCGACCGGAGCAAATTGAGCCAGGTGGGGCGGCCGATGAGCGGCGTGGGCGCGGGCGTGTCGTTTCTCGACGGGCTGTTCCGGTTCGATGTGGCGCGCGGTCTGTATCCGAGGAAGCAGTTCCGGGTGGATTTGTATCTCGAATCGAAGTTCTAACATTGCAACTGTGACTGATCTGTAACGATGCAGTGTGCGCCTCGTTAAGACTTCAAGCGGCCATTGACGCCCTTCGCCCCGTGGTTACCTTCTCTTGCATGACCGCCCAACCCATGTGTTGCTGCATGTGTATGTGTCCCATGTGTCAACCGACACCTGAGGCTCTGGGCGTTCACATGTAGTCGCCACGTACTATCGCGACTCGCGCTCCGATCCTCTCCGGGATCGGGGCGTTTTCGTTTCTGGACGCCGACCGACCGATCCGCGTGAGACGATCGCTCCACCGACGAGCCGTCACCGTTCTTTCACCCGGATCCGCCATGCGACCGATCGCCGTCTATCACGAACACCCCGACTGGTTCAAGCCGCTCTTCGCCGAGCTCGATCGGCGCGAGCTGCCGTACGTGCGTCTCGACGCCTCCGCCCACCTGTTCGACCCCGCGGAGACCGAATCGCCGTACTCGCTCGTGTTCAACCGCGCGAGCCCGTCGGCGTACCTGCGCGGTCATCGCCAGTCGACCTTTCACACCCTGCACTGGCTTCGGCACCTCGACCGCCTCGGCGTGCCGGTGGTGAACGGTGCCCAAGTCTATTCATTCGAGCTCTCGAAAGCCTCGCAGCTCGACCTGCTGCAGGAGCTGGATCTTCCCTATCCGGCGGCACGGGCGATCAACCACCCCGGACTTGCCGTCGAAGCCGCGGAGAGTCTTCGCTATCCGGTGCTGGTCAAGGCCAACATTGGCGGCTCGGGCGCCGGCATCGTGCGCTACGAGAACAAACAGGCGCTCAGCGGTGCCGTGGCGCGCGGCGAAGTGGAGCTCGGCATCGACGGCGTGGCGCTGGTGCAGGAATCGGCGCCGCTGCGCGACGGCCACATCGTCCGCGTCGAGACACTTGGCGGCGAATATCTGTACGCGATCAAGGTCTATCCCGCGGCCGGCTCGTTCGATCTGTGCCCGGCGGACGCCTGCCAGACGACGAACGGCATCGAGCTCGTACGCGGCGCCTGCGCGGTGGACGCGCCGAAGAACGGACTTCGCGTCGAAGGCTACACGCCGCCGCGGGAAATCATAGAGGAGGTCGAGCTCATCTCGCGGCGCGCCGGTCTCGACGTGGGCGGCATCGAGTATCTCGTCGACGATCGCGACGGCAAACACTATTTCTACGACGTCAATGCGCTCTCGAACTTCGTCGCCGATCCGGTCAACGTCGTGGGGTTCGATCCGTGGGTGAGGTTGGTGGATTATCTCGTGGCGCGTGGATCGTGGAACGTGGATCGTGGAGCGCGTGATCGCGAGCGGGCGACCTACAGCGAGCAGGCGCTCGCGTCCACGACCAGCGATGGTGTCACGATCCACGATCCACGATCCACGGTCGACGTCGTATGAGATACGGCTACTGGCTCCCGGTGTTCGGCGGTTGGCTTCGCAACGTCGAACAGGAAGGGATGACGGCGTCGTGGGAGTACGTGCGGCGTCTGGCGCAGCGGAGCGAGGAGATCGGCTGCGACATCACGCTCGTCGCCGAGCTGCTGCTCAACGACATCAAGGGCATCAACGCGCCGTCGCTCGACGCGTGGTCCACGGCGGCGGCGTTGGCCGCGGTGACGGAGCGACTCGAGATCATGGTCGCGGTGCGTCCGTCGTTCCATCCCCCGGCGATTCTCGCCAAGCAGGCGGCGAACATCGATCGAATCTCGAATGGACGGCTCGCGCTCAACGTCGTCTCGGCGTGGTGGAAGGATGAGGCGCGCCGATTCGGCGCGGCGTTCGACGAGCACGACGACCGCTACGCGCGCACGAAAGAGTGGCTCGACGTCGTCGACGGTGCGTGGCGAGAGGCGAGCTTCTCCTACCACGGCCGGTACTACCAGCACGATGATCTGGTGCTCGAGCCGAAGCCGGTCTCGCGCCCGCGGCGTCCGCGCCCGACGATCTACGCCGGCGGTGAATCAGAGGCCGCGAAGACGATGATCGCCCGGCAATGCGACGCGTACGTCATGCACGGCGACCCGCCTGAGCGCGTCGCGCCAAAGATCGCCGACATGCGCCGCCGCCGCGATGAAGCATCGGAGGCGCTGGGGGTCGATTTGCCGCCGCTCCAATTCGGCGTGGCCGCGTACACGATCGTGCGCGACAGTGAGTCGGAGGTGAAAGCGGAGGTCGAGCGCATCACGAACGTTTCGCCGGGCTCGCCCGGGTACGGCAACTACCGCGACTGGGTGGGGAACACCAAGCTCGAGCAGCAGGTGAGCTTGCAGGACTACTCCGTGTCGAATCGCGGATTGCGCGCGGGCCTCGTCGGCACGGCGGATCAGGTCGCCGAGCGTGTCGCGGAGTTCGCCGAGGCGGGCGTGGATCTCCTGCTGCTGCAGAGCAGCCCGCAGCGCGAGGAGCTGGCGCGGTGCGCCGGGGAAGTGATCTCAGCGCGGGTCTCGCTCTTGAGCGTGGAGTCGTCGACGCGCGCCCGCCTCATGTGGGTGCGCGCCGGCGGCCGAGCGCCGCTCGATCCGATGCCGGAGACGAACGTGATCAGAAAGCTC
>JBIOHX010000054.1:0-15101 GCA_044449465.1 Gemmatimonadales bacterium
CGGCATACGCGCTCGCGCCAACGCCGTCGGCGACGCGGCAGCAGGTGCGCGAGGTCTTTCTCGCGCCGCCGGTCGAGGTCGCGGCCCGCCGCGCGTTGTCGGATCTCGAGACGAGCTGGGGTTCGGCGGCCGACGGCTGGAACGCGCTCAAGGATCTGCCGCCCGACAGCGCGTCGGCCGATGCCTGGTCGGATTTCGCCAAACGCGCCGAGGCCGACGAGCGCTGGACTTTGGCCCGCGACGCGCTCGAAGCGGCCATCCGGTGGCGCCGCACGCCGGAGCTCGCGCTCCGTGCCGCGACGGCCGCGCTCAATGTCGGAGACGCGGCCGCGGCGCTGCGTCTCGCGCCGATGAGCGACGCGCGCGGCGACTCCGCGCTCGCGGCGCGTATGTACCTCCCGGTGCAGGCGCGCGCACTCGCCACCCTCGGCCGCCCGGCCGACGCCGAGCGGCTGGTCGAGGCCAACGACCGCGTCCTGGCTCCGGGCGCGCGCGCATCGCTCACGCGGACCATCGCCTGGGGCTGGGTGCGCACCGGTGACATGGCGCATGCGCGAGCTGCCCTCGCCGCCACCGGCGTCGAGGGCGACTCGAGCGACGCGGCGGGGTGGCTTGCGCTCTATGATGGAAATCTCAAAGCGGCACGCACGCTGCTTCGCGGCGGCACCGAGAGCTCGCCCGAGTTGGCGCTCGCGCTCGGCCTCATCGCCCGACTCAAAGTCGATTCGGCGCCGGCGATCGGTCAGGCGTTTCTCGCCCTCGCTCGTGGCGATAGTGCCGGTGCCGCCGCCCAACTCGTCCAGGCAGCAGACCGCACCCCCGGCGCGCGATCGCTCCTCCTCGCGACGGCCGCCCAGATTCAGCTCGCGCGGCGGAACGACGCGGCGGCCGTCGCGCTCTGGAAGCGCATCATCGACTCGGATTCCGATACGCCCGAGGCGCCCGAGGCCGAGCTGGAGTGGGCGCGCATGCTCCACCGTGCCGGCGATACCGCCGGCGCCACGACGCACCTCGAGCACCTCATCCTCACCTACCCGCAGAGCGCGCTCGTACCGCAGGCGCGCCGCGAGCTCGACGCGGTCAAGGCCGCGACACCGCCAGTCTCATGAGTCTCTTGAAATATATGTATCCTAGTTTACTTCGCCGCGCCGCGCTCGTCGCCGGCCTGCTCGCGCTTGGGCTCCGGCCGGTCATCGCCCAGCACTTGCTCGTGCCGATGGACGACGCGCAACAGGACCACCTCAAGGCCTATGGCCTCACGTACAACGCGATCAAGGCGGGGGCCTCCGCCGAGTGGCTGCTCAACTATCGCGGGGGGTCGTTTCTGCTCGCCGACACGCCGGATCTGCGCCGCCAGGCGGGCCTCGCCGGCATCACCATCGAGCCGGTCGACGGCGCCAAAGTCGCGCAGATCCGCACCGAGATCGCCGCCAACAACATGGAAGCGGTGCCCCTCGAGAAAGCGCCAAAGATCGCCGTCTATACCCCGTCCGACGCGCTCCCGTGGGACGACGCCGTCACGCTCGCCCTCAAGTACGCCGGCATCGAGTACACGCCGATCTACGACGACGAGGTCGAGCACGGCGATCTGTCAAAGTACGATTGGCTGCACCTCCACCACGAAGACTTCACCGGACAGCTCAACAAGTTCTACCTCACCTACCGCGACGTTCCCTGGTTCATCGACCTGCTACAAAAGAACACGGCGACGGCGAAGCGGTTGGGCTTCGCCAACATCCCCGCGCTCAAGAAGGACGTCGCCGAGAAGATCCGCGAGTTCGTCGAGCGCGGCGGCTTTCTCTTCGCCATGTGCGGGGCCACCGAGACCCTCGAGCTGGCCCTCGCCGCGCACAACGTCGACATCGCGCAGAGCTTCATCGACGGCACGCCGATGGACCCCGACGCCGACAGGAAGTTGGACTGGTCTCGCACGCTCGCGTTTCGCGACGCGCACCTCGAGCAGTCGCCGTTCGTGAACTCGATGAGCGACATCGACGGACATCAGGTCAACGCCGCCGGCCGCCAACAGCCGCTCGGCACCTTCACGCTCTTCAACTTCTCGGCGAAGTTCGACCCCGTCGCCTCGATGCTCGTGCAGGATCACCGCGCCGTGATCAACGATTTCTATGGCGTGACCACGAGCTTCAACAAGAGCGTGCTCAAGCCGAGCGACATCGTCCTCGCCAGCGAAGAGGGCGCGCCCTGGGTGAAGTACATCCACGGTGACTATGGCAAGGGCACGTGGACGTACTATGGCGGCCACGATCCCGAAGATCCCCGCCATCAGATCGGTAATCCGCCGACCGATCTGTCGCTGTTCAAGAACTCGCCCGGCTATCGACTGATTCTCAACAACGTCCTGTTTCCCGCCGCGAAAAAGAAGCCGCTCAAGACCTGATCCCGCCGCTCGGCGCCGTGCTTCGCCATTAGATTTCGCGGCATGACGTCCACTGTCGCCGCCGCGGTGGGACAGCGCCTGAGCGGCAAGGCCGCGCTCGCGTTGCGTGCGGCCATTCGCTTGGGCGGTGGCCGCGAGATCTGTTTCGTCGGCACGGTCGACTCCGAGGGCGTCGTTCAAACGGTGCGCGCGGTCTCGCGCGGCGACGCCACCAGCGTACTCGCGCTTCCGGCGTTCGCCGAACGCGGCGAGATGCTCATCCACAACCATCCATCGGGCAACCTCGAGCCGTCGGATCCGGATCTCGACATCGCCGCCCGGCTGCACGATGACGGCATCGGCTTCGCTATCGTCGACAACGCCGCGAGCGAGCTCTATGTCGTGGTCGAGGTGCCGTCGCGCTCCGCGCACCGTCCCATCGACTTCGCGCGCATCGACGCCGACCTTGCGCCGGGCGGAGCGGTCGCCGTTCAGCATGCGCGCTACGAAGACCGTCCAAGCCAGCGCGCCATGGCGGTCGAGATCGCGCGCCTCTACAACGAAGGCGGCGTCGGATTGCTCGAGGCGGGCACCGGCGTCGGCAAGTCGCTTGGCTACCTCGTACCCGCGCTCCGTTGGGCCGCGGCAAATAACGAGCGCACGGTCGTCTCGACGAATACGATCAACTTGCAGGAGCAGTTGGTCAGCAAGGATCTCCCCTTTCTCGCTCGCGCGCTGTCCGACCAGCCCGTGCGCTTTGCGCTGCTCAAAGGCTGGCGCAACTTCCTCTGTCTCCTGCGCCTCGAGCAGGCGCGGTCGTCGGGCAACGCGCTATTCGACGACGCCCTCGAGCGTGAGCTCGACACGATTCAGTCGTGGGCCGAACGAACGCGCGACGGCTCGCTCAGCGATCTGCCGGTCGCACCGCGCGCGGAGGTCTGGGACGAGGTCGCCGCCGAGCCGGACCTCTGTCAGCGCGCTCACTGTCCGATGTACGACAAGTGCTTCCTGTTCAAAGCGCGGAAAGCGGCGGCCCAGGCCGATGTCATCGTCGTCAACCATCACCTGTTGTTGTCGGACGTCGCCGTGCGCCGGGCGTCTGGCAACTGGGGAGAGGCCGCGGTCCTCCCCGCGTACAGTCGGCTGGTGATCGACGAAGGCCACCATCTGGAGGACGCCGCCGCGGCCCACTTGGGATCGAACGTATCGCGGCGCTCGCTCCAGCGACTTTTCAATCGGCTCGATCGGCGCGGCAAAGGCCTGCTGCCGGCGCTCGTCGCGCGGCTCGCGGCGTCGAACGATCTGCTGAGCGTCGCCAGCCTTGATCTCGTGCTGTCACGGCTCACGCCCGCCGTCCACGCCGTGCGCGACAAAGCCTCGCTCCTCTTCGACTTGCTCGACACCCTGCTCGCCGAAGAGGCCGGGCAGGGCGTGCCGGTGATTCGCCTGACGGAGGACTTCGCGACTCACGCGATCTGGCGCGCTGGGCTGCGCGTGGCGCTCGACGACGTCGTCGGCGAGATCAGCGTGCTGTCGGACGGGTTGCAGACCGTGCGAGATCGCATCGAGAGCGGCAAGCGTGCGGACGACGCCGTGATGCCGTTGCTCAACGAGATGCGCGCAGTCACTCGTCGGCTACAGCTCGCTGGAGATGGCCTGCATCGCGCGCTCGACCCGGGGCGCGGCGAGCCGGCCGTGCGCTGGATCGAAGCGCGGGGACGCGATCGCGCCGTGACGGTGTCGACAGTGCCGCTCGATCTCGCACCGATCCTGCGCGACGATCTCTTCAAGCGCGCCGTGACGACCGTCGTGACGAGCGCGACCCTCGCCACCAACGACCGATTCGACTTTCTCACCGCGCGACTGGGGCTCGATGATCCCGAGCTCGAGCCCCGCACGGGGATCTTCCCGTCGCCTTTCCGCTATCGCGAACAGGCGTTGCTGGCGGTACCGTCGGATGTGCCTGCCCCGAACGTGAACGCCTCCGGCCATCTCACCGCGCTCGTACGCGTGACGCTCGACCTTGCTGACGCCGCCAACGGCGGGATGTTCGTCCTCCTCACGAGTCATCGTGACGTGCGCGCCACGGCTGCCGAGCTCCGCGCGCGCGGCGCTGACGGGCGCTGGCCGCTGCTCGTCCACGGCGACGAGATGCGCGACGTGCTATTGGGTCGCTTTCGTGACGCGGGGAGCGCGATTCTCCTCGGCACCGCTTCATTTTGGGAAGGCGTTGACGTACCGGGCGATGCGCTCCGCGCCCTGCTCATCGGCAAGCTGCCCTTCCGCGTTCCGACCGAACCGGTAACGGCCGCCCATTGTGAAGCCATCGAGGCGCGTGGGGGCGACGCCTTTCGCGAGTACATGCTGCCTCACGCCGCGCTTCGGTTGAAGCAGGGGTTCGGCCGCCTCGTGCGTACCTCCGTCGATCGCGGTGTGGTCGTGATCGCTGACCCGCGAGTCGTAACGAAAGGGTACGGTCGCGGGCTCATCGACGGGCTGCCGCCCGCGAAGCGGCTCATCGGACGCTGGACCGATATCTTGCCGGCGATTCGGGAATTCTATTCGGATTTACCATCCCCCTAAACCACCGCCGCTCATGCGTCCTGGAAAGATCGTCTGCGTTGGCCGCAACTACCGCGAGCACGCCAAGGAGATGGGGAACGACGTCCCCAAAGAGCCACTAATTTTCCTTAAGCCGCCGACGTCGGTGATCGCCAACGGCGAATCGATCAGGTTGCCGCCCCAATCGGCGAACGTAGAGTTCGAAGGGGAGATTGGTATAGTCATCGGACGCGTGCTGCGGCGCGTAAACAGCCCGGAGGCGCGCGCGGGAATTGGCCGGATCGTGGCGGTCAACGATGTGACCGCTCGGGACTTACAGCGTTCTGACTCGCAATGGACGCGGGCCAAGGGTTTTGATACCTTCTGTCCAATCGGCGAGCCGGCCGAGCCGCCGGCTGACCTCGAGGGGCTGACAGTGGTGACACGCGTGAACGGCGTCGAACGGCAGAGGGCACGGGCCTCGGAGATGGTTTTCTCCATACCGGAGGTGCTCGCGTACGTCTCGTCGGTCATGACGCTCGAGCCCGGCGACCTCGTTCTCACCGGAACGCCTGCGGGCGTGGGGAAACTCTCGCCCGGGGACGAGGTAGAAGTGGAGGTGCTCGGCTTGAGCCGTGTGTCGAACCCCGTCGCCAAGGACGCCTAGTGCCGCAGCTCGCCGGTCGGTTCCGCACTCTGCCCGAGTATCCGCTGGCGACGATTCCCCAGAAGAAGCGGGAGTTGGTCGCGCGCGGCGTCGACGTGATCGACCTGGGTGCCGGCGATGCCGATCTCGCGCCGCCCCCCAGAGCCATCGAGGCATTGGCCAAGGGTGCCAACACTCCGGCAATGCAGCGCTATGGATTCGGCCTTGGTCTCGTGGCGTACCGCGAGGCCGTTTCTGCGTGGATGCGCAAGCGGTTCGGCCTCACGTTCGATCCGCTCACCGAGATCGTGCCGCTGATCGGCTCGAAGGAAGGGATCTCACACCTCGCACTTGCCTACCTCGAGCCCGGACGCATCGCGATCATCCCTGAGCCTGGCTACAACGCCTACCAGGGCGGCGCCCTGCTCGCCGGCGCCGAGCCGTATCGCTACGCCCTCCGGCCGCGCACCGACTTCCTCGTCGACCTCGACGAGATTCCGCGCCAGACGCTGCAGCAGACACGCATCCTCTATTTGAATTATCCGAACAATCCGACGGCCGCCATCGCGCCGCGCGACTACCTCGAGCGCGTCGTGGCACGCTGCCGCGAGCACGACATCCTCCTCGTCTACGACAACGCCTACTCGGAGCTCGCGTTCGACGGCTATCGGCCGCCGAGCATCTTCGAGATCGACGGCGCGCGCGATGTGGCCATCGAGTTCCATTCGTTGTCCAAGACCTACAACATGACGGGCTGGCGGTGCGGCTGGGCGGCCGGCTCCCCCGAGGTGTGCGCCACCCTCGCGCGGATCAAATCGTTCACTGACACCGGCCAGTTCATGGCCGTGCAGGCAGCCGGTGTTGCCGCCCTCGAGAGCTACGACGAGTTCGTGCCGGCGAATGTGGCCGTCTTCAGGCAGCGCCGCGATGCGGCGGTCGCCGCCTTCCGCGGCGCCGGGTTCGCCTGCGAGACGCCGCGCGCCACGATGTACCTCTGGATCGCGCTGCCGGGAGAGATCCCGAGCGCGCTTTTCGCCGAGCGCCTGCTCGAGGAAGAGGGCGTGGTCGTGATGTCGGGCTCGAGCTTCGGCGCGGGCGGCGAAGGATTCTTCCGCATCTCCTTCATCACCAATCCCAAGCGCATCGCCGAGGCGGCAGCGCGCGCGGGGCGCGTGCTCGCCTCCATGGGAGCTGCCGTCGCATGAAGCGCTTCGTGTTCGAGCACCGGCCGCGGCCTAAGGGGTCCGTCGCCCTCTCGATGGCCGTTCACGTCGTCGCGATCATCCTCATCGCGTCGATCACCTTTCGCTATCCGATCGCTGCGCTGTTCAGCAGCTCGACGCCCCCCACGCCGACTCCAGTTCACTACGTCGACGTCAGACCCGCGCCGCGCGGACAAGGGGGCACCGGTCCGGCCAACACGAAGACCCGACCCAAAAAGGCGCCGAATCCAGTCGCGCTCCTCGCGCCGACCGTAATCCCGACGACGCTACCGCCGATCCAGCCGCCGAGCGCCGCGGCCGTCGCCGGAAGTCTCAACGGCACTGGCACTGGCGCGCCCGGTATTGCCTCCGGCGTCGAGGCGGCTCTCCCCGATTCGCGCATCGAGCTCCGCCCGAAGGCGCTCCGCGTACCGCTCTCCACCGGCGCGCGAAACGACAGCGCTGTCAAGGCGATCTTCATGGCCTATCGCGAGGCGGAGATCGAAGCCGAGGAGCACGCCGGCCGCTCGCCGCGCGACTGGACGTTCGATCACAACGGCCAGAAGTACGGCATGGATTCGCAGTACATCTACCTCGGCAAGTTCAAAGTGCCGTCCGCCATCCTCGCGGCGCTGCCCCTCAATCCGTACGGTGTGAACGGCGAGCAGCTCATCCAGAATCGCAACGCGGAGTGGATCCGGAACGACATCTACACCCACGCGCAGGGGATGAGTCAGGAGGACTTCGACGCCGCGGTCAAGCGCATTCGTGCGCGCAAAGACCGCGAGAAGCAGGAAGCCAAGGACAAGGACGCAAAGCCGTCGCCGATCGTCCCTTGATCAGGCGATTGCGCCCGGCAGCTTCTCGTTCGCCTCGCGGTCCGTCAGCGGCCGGAACACGGCGCACACGACACCCAGCAGGGCAAAGTCGTCGTCGCCACCCACCTCGATCGCTCCGTCGCTCTCGCTCGCCGGCTCCAGGACGACCGCCGGGCCGCGGTGTGTCAGCGTCTTCACCGTCGCTTCGTCGCCGAAACGCGCGCCCACGATATCCCCGTCCTTTGCGCACGCCGATGGGCTGATTAGCACGTAATCGCCGTCGACAATCCCGCGGCCATGCATGCTGTCGCCCTTTACCTTCAGAAAAAATGTGTCGTCGCTCGGCAGGAACCGGCGGTCGACGGTGATGTAGCCCTGGCGATGCTCGGCGAGAAGCGATGGTTCGCCGGCATGAATGCGCCCGTAGTAGGGAACCGGTTGCGTTCCCTTTGCCGCCGCATAGCCGAGCAGGCGCACGCCGCGCGAGCGTGACTGATCGCGCTCGATGTAGCCTTTGCGTTCCAGCGCGTGCAGCAAATCCGACACCGTCTTCGTCGACTTGATCTGAAACTGACGCGCGATCTCGCGGATGCTTGGCTGGTACGTGTTGTCGGCGAGAAAGTCTATCAGGTAGTGATAGACCCGTTGCTCGAGCTGCGTGAGTGGCTCCGGCATGCGCGGTCATCCCCGGTAGCGGTCCGACCCTCTCGGTGCGCTAATGTATTGGTGTTCCGCGCTCGTGGTCAACGATAGTTTGTCCCGCTTCGCTGCGCATGAGCGAGCGACGTGACTCGGTGCACACCAGTCACGTTTGGGCGCGCGCTTCGCTACGCTCGCGCCGTCGCGCCACCGATGAATCGCACAGCCATGTCAATGCGCTCCAATGCACGTGCGCGGCCGAGCAGTTCGAGCACCTCGAAGATGCCGGGGCTCGCCGTCATGCCGGTCAGCGCGACGCGCAACGGCTGAAAGAGCGCGCCGGCGCCGATGCTGCGCGACGCGGCAAGCGCGCGCAGCGACTCCTCTAACCCGGCCAACGACCAGTCGTCCACCAAGGCGAGCGCGTCTCGCACCGCGCACAGAAGGCCCACCGACGCGCCGGCGTCCTTCCATACCTTGGCCACGGCTGCGGGATCGTATTCGATAGCCGGACGAAAGAAGGGCGTTGCCTGGCGCACGATCTCGTCGGTCGTGCGTGCCCGCACCTTGAGCAGATCGAGTAGCCCGAAGTACCACCCCTCGCGCGAGGCCAGGTCAGCTTCGGTCGTCAGGCCGGCGGCGACCAGCGCCGGCGTGATCCGCGGCGCCAGCTCGGCGGCCGGCATTGCACTCAGGTATTGGCCGTTCATCCACTCGAGCTTCTTCATGTCGAACACCGCCGCCTTCTTCGACAGCCCGTCGGCGGAGAAGCGCTCGATCATCTGCGGCACCGTCATGAGCTCGACGTCATCCCCCGGCGACCAGCCGAGCAGCGCGAGAAAGTTGAGCATCGCCTGCGGCAGAATGCCCATGTGCTGATAGTCACCCACCGCCGTGGCGCCGTTCCGCTTGCTCAACTTCTTGCCGTCCATGCCGTGGATCATCGGGAGGTGCGCGAACTGCGGCAGCGCCGCACCAAGCGCACCGTAAAGGAGGATCTGCTTCGGCGTGTTCGACACATGGTCGTCGCCGCGCATCACGAGCGTGATCCCCGACGCGATGTCGTCGGAGACGACCGCGAGATTGTAGATCGGTGTGCCGTCCGACCGCAGGATGATGAAGTCGCCCTCGCCGATGTCCCGGTTGGGAAAGGTGATCTGTCCGTGCACCAGATCCGTCCACGACGTCTCGCCCTCGGGCATCTCAAAGCGAATGACGAACGGCACGCCGGCGTCGACGCGCCGCTGCACCTCCTCCGCCGGCAGTCGACGGCAGCGCCGATCATACTTGAACGCCTGTCCGCGCGCCTCGGCGGTTTTGCGCTGCTCGTCGAGCTCGGCGGCGGTGCAGAAGCAGCGGTACGCGTGATGCTCGGCGACTAGACGCCGAGCGTCGGCCTGGTGGCGGGGCAAGTTGGCGCCCTGGTAGACGACCTCCTCGTCCCAGAGCAGCCCGAGCCACTCGAGTCCATCGAAGATGGCGCGCGTGCTCTCATCGGTGCTGCGGAGCTTGTCGGTGTCCTCGATGCGGAGGAGAAACTGGCCGCCATACTTCTTGACGAAGAGCCAGTTGAGGAGGGCAGTGCGCGCGCCGCCGACGTGGAGATAGCCCGTTGGGGACGGTGCGAAGCGGAGCCGATGCATGGACGAAACCTATCGAGTGCCGCCAAGCTGATCGACGGATAGCAAGAAGCCCGCGCTACGCGCGGGCTTCAGCGGGAAGGGAGGGATTCGAACCCTCGATACGGCTTTTGACCGTATAACGGTTTAGCAAACCGCCGCCTTCAGCCTCTCGGCCACCTCCCCAAGGGTGCTGCACAACGACTTACGATTTTTCGTGCGTAACCGTCTACCGCGCTATGTCAGAAACGATGACACTTCGGGTGCCAACTAGCGCCGTGCTAGCAATCTAGGCGCTGTGACTCGCCCGCCGCAACATCGCCGCTGGCGACCACCATGCCCGAGCCAAGCCTCAATGCCGCTACGGCGCGGTCGCGATCGGATAATCCAACCGTAGCAACTGTGCCGTTGATACACGGGCGTTCGTAATGGCGAGATAGCGGCCATCCGGCGATATCGAAACAAGATTGTCGACGCGTCGAGAATGCGTCGTGACGATCCCGCGCGCAGTCCCGGTGTTCAGGTCGACTTCGTACGCGTTTACGACGCCCCCAGGCTGCAGGCGGCCAAGAACCAGGATATGCCGGCCGTCGGGATACCAATCCAGCGTTGGCAAGGGATGGAAAGTGAGAGCGATCGAGCGCACGGTCGAATCATTCGCGGATCTCAGAGCAATTGACGCGGAACCGCTGGCCCGCGACGCTCGAACGATTGTGGCAGTCTCCCGCCCATCCGGAGAGAGTACGGTTCCCGGGCCGGGCCGGATGTCCGTGGAGGAGTACCTTCGAATGAGAACGTCGGTGCCGTCGAGCCTCGCGTCGCGAGCCTCGCGCCACGATGGTGTCCACACGCCGGCGATGTATCGAACGTGTCTCGAATCGGGCGACCACGATATGTCGCTGATGCCCTTACCTTCAGGTGCGCGTGCGTTGCCAAATACCGCGGTGAGCGTACGCTGCTTGCGCGAGCGAAGATCGACGAGCTCGATGGTCTCACCACTCTCCCCGACGAACGCTGCGTAACGTCCATCGGGTGACACCCGCAACGCGAGCGTCGACGGAGCGGTGGTCGGCGGAGGCGCTCGAACGATGGGAATGCGCGCTAACGCGACTCCATTGACGCTCGAGACCACAATTGATGTGCGGCCTCGCTCGCGAACGAGCGACGCAATCCGATCGCTGCCGGTGAACCAGGCGGACGGCCCCGCTTCCGCGGTCGTGTCGATGGCGTCCCGCCGCGCACCAGTCGCGAGCGAGACGATCTGCATGCCGCGAGGATGCCGCTCGCGAACGCCGGCGATCGTCGCGCGCGTCGCCCAGTCCGAGATCGAAATATCCGGCGGCGTTTCCAGATAGGCTGCGACGCGACCCGTCGCCGGGTCGCGAAACGCGTTGCCGGCGTAGCGCACGGTATCGACGAATACCATCGGTCCACTGTCGCGCGGAATGCGCCGGAGCTCCCGGCGGGACGTCGACGAGTCAGTGAACAGGGCGAAGTAAACGCCACGGCCATCTGGTGTCCAGCGAACGTCCTTTATATCCGGCCCGACGGCAAGAGTGCGTGCCTCACCGCCCTGGGCCGGCACAACGACGAGCGCCGTGGACGCCGTGCCGTCAATCGCCTCGGCGAACGCCACCCACTGTTCGTCCGGCGAATAAATCGGCGCGTGGTTGATCGGCAGCGGCGAGACGTGGTGTATCGGTTCAATCATGCGGCCCGTCAGCGAATCGACTTGTACTGCCCATACGGATCGATTGTCCGCCGGCGTGGGCCGGAATCCCATGAGGATCGCGTCGCCGCGTGGTGACCACATGAAGGTGTGGACCGCGCCGCGAAGCAGTAGAGTATCGCTCTGAGTGGCGACGTCTCGAATGCGGAGCTCTCGGCCGCGGCTATAAGCGATCAGGCGGCCGTTTGGTGACAGCGCGAGATCGTTGGGCAGCATGTCGCCGCGCGGAGACGTATCGCGCATGGCGCCGATCGGCGTGACGGTCGGCCGAACGACGGGCGCCTTCCGAGCGGTGGCTGCTACGAGAAGGAACGCGCCAAATCCTGCGGCGGCGATCCGTTGCGTTCTCGAAGAGAGCATCGATTCAGAGGGTGATCGAAGGGTGGCGTCACGCTCGTTGACGGAGACCGTGCCATGTCATCACAAGTCTGCTGTCGCTCGGCTCCGAATCAACCCTGACAGCGGGAATGCGGTCGGTAGCCTCAAGCGCACCCACTGAATCGCCGGCGCTTCGACGAGGTGATATGCCGCCACCGGCATACCGACGAGTAGAACGAGATACAGCGCCCATTGCACGGCCCGCGGGGCGGCGCCCGTCTTATCGAACGCGATCGACCAAGCTGGCATATGCAGTAGGTAAATCCCGAACGAGTATTTCGCGATGATTCCCGACGCCCGCGTCACCATCGACGCCGGGAGTTCCTTCGTCGTCGCAATGCATACGCCAAGCACGAGACACGCGGCCCACCCAATCGGCAGCAGAGTTATTGGCGCCGACAGTGCGGCGATCCACCAGAGCGGCACCAACGCGAACCACGACCAACTAGGGAGCCGCGCCGCTTTGCGTCGCAGCATCGCGTACGCGAGCACCCCCGACATGAAACACGGAACAAAGGCGATCACCGTGATGCGCTTGATTCCGGGCCACGGCACGAACGGAACCGCCGCCTCCATGGCGGCGGCAGCGACGAGCGCTAAGAGCACCGCACCCACGCCACGCCGCCGCGCCAGCAAGTAAGCGGCGGGTAGCAGCACGTACATTTGCATTTCGATCGGCAGCGTCCACAGTGGAATGACCACGTTCTCGGCGCCGACGAGGTTCTGCACGAGCAACGCATTTGACCATACCGACCGCCACGTATGCGCTGCAGCGCTTGCGAGCACCGGCATGCCGCCCTGCGTAACCGTCGAGAACGCAAGATCGCCCCCAACACATAGGGCGATCGTAACCCATACGAGCGGGTACACGCGCGCCGCTCGGCGCACGTAAAACGTCCGAACCCATCCGCCTTCCGCGTCGCCTCCGCGTTCGATCGACGACATCAACACGAGCGCCGTATGAACGAAGAAGGCCAGCACGCCGACGCGGCCGAGGCCGTGATCGCCAACCTCGCGCCGAAGGGTCTGGCTCAGGTGGGCGAACCAGACGGATAGCACCGCGCAGGCGCGGAGCAGATCGAGGTTTCGCTCGGGTAGTTTCGTCAACGCTCTTTCGACGGGTGCCTTGGCCCGCGCGTAACCTCCAACCCCGGCTTGCCGGGCTACGATTGGGGACTCGCGGGGTCTGGCGGGGAAACGTCCCCTTGCCTCGCCAGTCGATGGCGCGAGGCGGATAGCTTTTCTCGCGATGGCTCATCCTTTCGTCGTCAACGTTTCCGGCGGTCGGCGCGGCCGCGGCGCGAGTGGCGCCGGCGGTACTCCGCCCAAGCTCAAGGAGCGCATCAGCGCGCTCCGCCTCGTGCCGCGGCTCATCCGCCTCGTCTGGGAAACCCAGCCCTGGTACACGATCGCGATGTTCCTATTGCGCATCGCGCGCTCCGGGGTGCCGGTCGCCACGCTCTGGGTCGGCAAGCTGATCATCGACGAAGTCATCGCCCTCGCTCAACACGGCGGAGCGACGCACCATCTGTGGATCCTCGTTGCTCTCGAGTTGGCGATCGCCACCGGCGGCGAGCTCCTCGCACGGGCCTCCGGCCTCGTCGAAAGTCTCCTCGGCGATCTGTTCACCAACCGCATCAGCATCCGGATCATGGAGCATGCGGCGACGCTCGACCTTCATCAGTTCGAGGATCCGGCGTTCTACGATCACCTCGAACGCGCGCGCCAGGGAACGACGGGACGCATTGCGCTCCTGTCACAGCTTTTCGGCATGGGCCAGAGCTTCCTTACGCTCGCCTCGCTCAGCGTCGCGCTGGCCGCTCAAGCACCCTGGCTGCTCGCGCTGCTCGTCGTCGCCGTGCTGCCGAGCTTCATCGGCGAGACGCACTTCGCCGGTCTCTCGTACTCGCTCCTCTTCCGCTGGACGCCGCAGCGCCGGCAGCTCGACTACGTGCGCTGGGTCGGCGCTACCGACCGAACGGCGAAGGAGGTGCAGTCATTTGGTCTGTCCCCCTGGCTCATCTCGCGCTACCGCACGCTCTCCGACCGGTTCTACGCGGAGAACAGCGCCCTCGCCGTGCGCAAGTCGGTCGTCAGCTTCGCGCTTTCGCTGCTCGGCACGTTGGGCTACTACGCCGCCTACGTCGTCGTGCTCGTGCGCGCCGTCGCGGGGTCGATCACGATCGGCATGCTCACCTTTCTCGCCGCGTCGTTCCGGCAGAGCCGCGACCTGATCCAAGGGCTGCTCATGTCGGCGAGCAGCATCTACGAGCAGAGTCTCTACCTGAAAGACCTGTTCGAGTTCTTCGACATGAAGCCGTCGATCGCGAACCGTCCCGGTGCACGGCCGGTGCCGCGGCCGGTCCGCGACGGCTTCGTGTTCGAGGATGTCGGCTTCCGCTATCCGGGCAGCGATCGCTGGGCGGTGCGACATGTCAGCTTCGCGCTCCACCCGCACGAGCGCGTCGCGCTCGTCGGCGAGAACGGGACCGGCAAGACGACGCTCACCAAGCTCATCGCCCGCCTCTACGACCCGAGCGAGGGGCGCATTCTCCTCGACGGCACCGATCTCCGCGACTACGACTTGGCCGATGTCCGCCGCGCAATTGGCGTCATCTTCCAAGACTTCGTGCGCTACGACATGCGCTTCGACGAAAACGTCGGCGTCGGCGAAGTCGAGTCGGTGCGCGACTACCTCGATGCCGCTCCGCCAGCCGCGAGTCCGCCCTCCTCAATCAGCGTCGCCGCTGAAAAATCACTCGCCGCGTCGCTCCTGCCGCGCCTCCCCGGCTCGTACCGCCAGATGCTCGGCCGCCGCTTCGAGGAGGGCGTCGACCTGTCGGGCGGGGAGTGGCAGAAAGTCGCTCTCGCACGCGCCTACATGCGCGACGCCCAGCTCCTCATCCTCGACGAGCCGACCGCCGCCCTCGACGCGCGCGCCGAGTACGATGTCTTCGTCCGCTTCAACGAGCTGATGGCCGGCCGCATGGCGATCGTCATCTCGCACCGGTTCTCGACCGTGCGCATGGCCGACCGGATCATCGTGCTCCGGCAAGGCGAGGTGGAAGAGCAGGGGACGCACGACCAACTCGCGCTGTCGGGCGGGCTCTATGCCGAGTTGTTCGGGATGCAGGCGGCGGGATACCGCTGAC
>JBIOHX010000055.1:0-15058 GCA_044449465.1 Gemmatimonadales bacterium
CCCCCGCCCCAAGCCCCCCCCCCCCCCCACCAACTCCCCCCGCGGCGGCGGCGGCGGGCCCCCACCCCCCCCCCCGCCGCTCTGGCATAGACCGCATGATGGCCTTCGATCGCACGCCTTCGTCGCCGCAGCTCGATCCCGGCACCGTCACCGCGCTTCGCGCCGCGCTGTCCGCGTCCATTCCGCGCGGCGACCTGCCGCCCGATCTCCACGATCTTCTCTGCCGCGCCGCCGACGAAGCGCGCGGCAAAGGCATTGCCGCCGAACGGCTGCTCTTGCTCCTGAAAGACATCTGGCATTCTCTTCCGGAAGTCGCCGGCGCCGCGTCGCGTGATGCCGAGAATGCCCTGCTTCAACAGCTCATCAGCCGCTGCATCGAGGCGTACTACTCGCTCTGACTCCTCTTCCGATCGACGCGCTGCTTCCGTCGATCCGCGACGCGCTCGCGGCTCGGCGCGCGCTCGTCCTCCAAGCTCCGCCGGGCGCCGGCAAGACGACCGGCGTTCCGCCCGCGCTGCTTGACGCGTCGTGGCTCGGCCGGCAGTCCATCATCATGCTCGAGCCTCGCCGCCTGGCCACTCGCGCCGCCGCGACGCGACTCGCCGAGCTGCGCGGAGAATCCGTCGGCGAGACGATTGGATATCGTATGCGTGGAGACAGCCGCGTCGGCCGCCGCACCCGCATCGAAGTCGTGACCGAAGGGGTGCTCACGCGCCGTCTCCAGAGCGACCCGACGCTCGACGGCATCGGGCTCGTCATTTTCGACGAGTTTCACGAGCGCAGCCTCGACGCCGATGCCAGCCTCGCGCTCACGCTTCGCAGCCGCGCGCTGGTGCGCGACGACTTGAGACTTCTCGTAATGTCCGCCACCCTCGACGGCGAACCCATTGCCCGCCTTCTGGGCGGCGCGCCGCTGTTGACGAGTCAGGGTCGCGCCTTTCCGATCGACACGCGCTACCAGCCCATGCGTCCCGGCACGCGAATCGAGAGCGCCGTGGTCGCCGCCGTCGCCGACGCCCTGCGCGCCACGCGCGGCGATCTCCTTGTCTTCCTTCCCGGTGCCGCCGAAATCCGCCGAGTCGAATCGCTACTCGCCGAGCGGGATCTCGCCGGCGCGGTCGTCGCGCCGCTCTTCGGCGCCTTGCCGCACGACGCCCAGGATCGCGCGATCCGCCCCGAGCCCTCGGGCCGACGGAAGATCGTGCTCGCCACGTCAATCGCTGAAACGAGCCTCACCATCGAAGGCGTCGGCGTGGTCATCGATTCCGGACTCGCCCGCGTGCCTCGCTTCTCGCCGCGCACGGGCATGTCGCGTCTCGATACCGTCCGCGTCTCACGCGACTCCGCCGACCAGCGGCGCGGCCGCGCCGGCCGTCTTGGACCCGGTATCTGCTATCGCCTCTGGGACGCCGCCGAAGAAGCGCAGCTGCTCGACCATTCGCCGCCCGAGATCGCGAACGCCGATCTCGCGCCGCTCGCCCTCGATCTCGCCGCGGCCGGCGTCACCGATCCACGCGAGCTCTCGTGGCTCGACGAGCCCGCACCCGCCGCCTACGCCCAGGCGCGCGAGCTCCTCGTCGAGCTCGATGCGCTCGACGGCCGCGGCGACATCACAGCTCACGGGCGCGCCGTCGCCGCGCTCCCCGTTCATCCGCGACTTGGCCACATGCTCACCTACGCCGCTGCCCACGGAGGCGCGACACTCGCTTGCCAGATTGCCGCATTGCTCTCCGAGCGCGACATCGTGCGCCGCGGTGACGGCCCCGTCGACGCGGACCTCGCGCACCGGGTCGACCTGCTACGCGGAGGCTCGTCGCCGTACGATGTCGATCGCGATGCGCTCTCCCGCGCCCGCCGCGAGGCTGAGCGATTGATGCGCCTCACACGTTCAGCCGACGACCCCGCCCGCGGGTTGAACGATGAAGCTTCGGCCGGCGCGTTGCTCGCGCTCGCCTACCCGGATCGCGTGGGCGAGCGCCGGCCTGGAGCGCGTGCCCGTTACCTGCTGCGTAATGGCCGCGGCGGCGAGTTGGCCGCCGACCAATCGATCGGCCAAGCGCAGTGGATCGTCGCGGCGGAACTCGACGACCGGCGCCCGGAAAGCCGCGTCTTTCTCGCCGCGGAGATCGATGCCCTCGACGTGCGTCGCCTGTTCGCCGACCAGATCGTCACTGACGACTTCGTCGAGCTCGACGAGGCGACGGGCGCCCTGGTCGCGCTCCATCGCGAACGCCTCGGCGAGATCGTCCTCCGCGAGTCCACCCTGGCCAATCCGGCTCCCCAGCTCCTGCGTCGCGTGCTGCTCGGCGCGATCGCGCGCCGGGGGATCGCGGCGTTGCCCTGGCGCGAGGCTGCCCGTCGGTTGCGCGAACGCATGACGTTCGCCGCACGGCACGACCCCGGTTGGCCCGATGTCTCCGATGCCGCGTTGGTCGCCACGCTCGACGAATGGCTCGGCCCGTCCCTCGAGGGCATTCGCAAGCTCGCCGATCTCGAGCGCATCGACTTCGCATCGCTTCTGGAGCGCATGCTCGACTGGCGGCAACGGCGCGACCTCGACGCACTCGCCCCGTCGCACATCGAGGTGCCTAGTGGATCGCGCCTCCCTGTCGACTACTCCGATCCGGACGCACCGGCGCTGGCCGTGCGAATTCAGGAGGTGTTCGGGATGCCGGAATCGCCGCGCATCTTCGCCGCCCGCGTTCCAATCACAATGCAGTTGCTCTCACCCGCCAGCCGGCCGGTCCAAGTCACGCGTGATCTGGCTGGGTTTTGGCGCACCAGTTACTTCGACGTCCGCAAGGAGCTGCGCGGCCGGTACCCGAAGCACGACTGGCCTGAAGATCCGCTCACAGCCACAGCGACGCGTCGCGCCAAGCCGCGGTCAAAATCATGACGCGCCCGCGCCTCAGTGGATGCGCGAGCTGTGCTCCGGTTCGCGGCGCACGAACTCCAGATCGCGCACCCGGCTGATCGTAAGCGTGAAGCCCGTCACCGCATCGTGATCGTCGCGCAGCGGACGCAGCAGCATCTTGTCGGAGTTCATGTAGACGTCGTTGGCGAACGCGACGAACCGCAGATCGTCCGCGCCGGGTCGCTGCAGCACCAGCGTTCCGTCGCGCACCACGAGATCGACCGGCAAATCGAGCTCGTCGCTGTAGTAGCTGCCGGCAAGCTTTGCGAGCTGGTCGTTGCGGCGGCGCGTCCCGCTCGAGTCGAACGATGTCGTCGCCGCGCCCTGGGTCATCTCGCTCGGCGACAGATCGAGCGTCGTCGCGGTCGTCTGCTTCGTGGTGAGGCCAAGAACCACGGTGCCCACTTGCTCGGCCAGCGTCGCCGACGCTCCCGACGTGTTGCAGAGCGTGATCACCGAGACGCCGCGGTCGGGAAAGCGGAGTAGCGCGCTACGATAGCCCGCATACTCGCCGCTGTGGCCGAGCGTCTTCACGCCGCGCACGCTGCCGAACGTCAGAGCAAGCCCATACGGAACAACCTGGCCATTGTTGAGGCGCCCCGGCTCTTCGAGCAGCGCGATCCCCTTTTTCCCGCCCACGCGACCGCTCCGAAAGTTCGCGTCCCACTTCGCGAGATCGTCCACGGTCGAGTAGACGCCGCCATCGCCGACGACGTCGAGCTCGGGCTGGCTGATGCGAAAGCCGTCCGGCGTGGGGCGGTAGCCGAGCGCACGCTGCGGAATGAGTTCGGTGTGGTCGTCGCGAAACTCAGTGTGCGTCATGCCTAGCGGGCCGAAGATCCGCTTGGCAGCAAAGTCGCGGAGCGGCAAACCGGACGCGCGCCTCACCACGATCGACAGCAGCGCATATCCAGTGTTGCTATACAGAAATTCATCGCCGGGCGCAAAGTTGAGACTGCGTTGCCGGCTCACGAGCGCGAGGAATTGCTTTTCGGTGAGCGGACCGTCGCTCGGCCAGCCCGACACCGCGAGCAGTGTGAAATAGTCCCGTAGTCCGCTCGTGTGATGTAGCAATTGACGGAGCGTGATCGGCGCGCCGAACGACGGCACCTCGGGCACCCACTTTCGAATCGAGTCGTCGAGCGACAAACGACCGTCCTGCTCGAGCAGCACGACGGCCATTGCCGTGAACTGTTTGGACAGCGACGCGATGTAGAAACGGGTGTCGGGCGTGATCGGCGTGTCGTGCTCGAGGTCGGCAAGGCCGTAGCCCTTGGCGAGGCTCAGCACACCACCGCGCGTGACGCCAACCGCGCAGCCGGGCGAGCCTGGTTCGGCGAACCCGGAAAAGATCGAATCGACCCACCGTGCCGCCGAATCAGGCGGCGGCAGGGTTTGGGCGCCGGCGGTCGCGACCAGGAAGAACATGGCGAGCACAGCGCGACGGAGCATCTCCATCCTCCTCCTCTAACCTCTCATCGGTGCCGGCCACTGTCCAGCATTCGACACGCGGGAGGCGACCCTGCGAGCCTGGCGTCCCGTTTGCAGACTGGATGCGTACCCGGGCACTCGGCTGGAGTTCGCTTTCGAAGCCCGCTGCGCGCCCGGCGTCGGGCTCACCACTGGGGACATCCGATGGCCGAAATCCGTGTTGAGCCGCGACGGCGCAGCCGCGCGTGGCTTTGGGTCCTGTTGGTAGTGATCATCGTGGCAGCGCTCGTTTGGTACTTCCTCTACTATCGAAACGGCTAAGCCTGACGAACCGTTCCAGACGTAAGGACGGGCGCCAGCCCGCCAAGGAGCTTCCATGGATCGCAACGATCGAATCGACCGCGCCCCGCGCGATGCCGCCGGGGTTGGACCATACGCTCGCGAACGCGAGTCCCTCGTTCCGCTGAGCACTCTCTCGTCTTGGAGCGTGTCCGACGGCGAGCCCGACGTTCGGAGCTGGGACGTGAAGACGGTTAGCGGCCGTCAGATCGGTTCGGTGAAGGATCTGTTGATCGACGCCAAGGCCGGCGAGGTCGTGCTGCTCGACGTCGACCTAGCCGGCTCCGACAAGCACAGCCTCGTTCCGATTCGCGTAGTCCAAATCGACCGTGCGCGACGCGTGATCCTCATGGACTCGGCAGACTTGCCCGACTCCGCCGTCCGCGACGCGACCCGCCTCGTGGCAACCGATGTAGCCGAAGCGAATGACAAGGGCGCCCGCCGCAGCGTACGCTATCCAGATCGCGAAGTAGGCGTGGAGCGCACCCGGCTAGTCGATGACGTCGCACCCCCCGCCGATTTCTCCGCCGGTGCGCGAGCTGAGCGCGACCCGGCGAGCGACGCAGTCCGCGACGAAGCCATGGTCGACCGTCGGCGCGCTGAGCGCCGCAAGATCGACCGGATGAGCACCGACTTCTAGCGGGGCGGCGGGCATGGTCGGGAAAAGGGGATCGGGCCGCGCTCGCGGCAAGCCGCCGTCAGAATCGCAGTAGATCGGCGATGCGCGACCGGCCGTGCGCCACCAGCTCGGCCACCGCGCGTCCGCACAGCGCACCAACGACGTTGCCCGTTCCGGAGTAGGCGCCAATCGCCCAGACCCGCGGCCGCACCTGCTCGACGATTGGTAGGCCACTCTGCGTGTACGCCACGGACGCCGCCCAACGGTGCGTCACCGGCGCCCTGACTTCCAGTCGCTCTCGGAGCAGCTTGTCGAGAGCTGACTGCACGACCTCCGTGGGTGTGATCTCGGTCGTCCACTCCGCCGCGCCACCTACATCGCGGCATCCGCCGAGAACGATGCGGTCGTCGGGGCGCTGTTGCCAGTAATCGAGCCCCCACCGCGCGTACACTGGGCGCACCATGCGAACGTGCGCCTCGGGCGCGGTCGCGAGCATTTGTAGCCGCGCTGTTCGCGCGCGCTGTGCCAACTCCGGCAGCAGCATCTCGATTCTACCATCGACGGCCACGACGACGTCGTCGGCAATGATGGCGCCGTCCGCCGTGGCCACGCGTCCAGGCTCGATCGACAGCGCGGCCGTGCGCTCGTAGAGCTGCGCGCCGCGCGAGCGCACGTCGGCGGCGATGGTTCGGCAGCGAAGCACAGGGTCGAACGCGGCGTCGGAGGGGAACAGCAGCCCCGAGCCCTCCGGCCCATGGTAGGTCTCCGCGGGCAGGTTGTCGCGGCGCATCGCTTCGATCTGCCGCGCGCAGTCGTCGCGCTCGGCGGCGTCAACGGCGATCCGAAGCGAGCCGGTCCGGCGTACGGCGGCCGGCGTCTCCTCGCACATTCTCGATACCTGAATGAGCGTTTCGTTATAGATGGCTGTCGCCGTACTGCGCCCGAAGCGCTCGACCGCATCGTGATGGAAGAGGGCAAGGCCGCCGAGCAGGAAGCCTCCGTTCCGACCTGCGGCGCCGGCCGCGATCGACGCCGCATCGATGCCGATGACGCGCCGGCCGGCCGCGAGGAAGGCGCGAATGCACGCCAGCCCGGAACCGCCGAGTCCCACGACACAGACGTTGGTGCGCGCGTCGCCGCGCAGCGCTGGAAGGCGCGGGAGCACGCCCATGGAATCGCTCGCCCAAATCGGTTCGCCGGTCACGCGCGGAATCTATCGTCGGACGTCGAGTCGATGTGTCCGATCGACTCGCGTGAAACTGCCCCGCCAGGAGAGCCGTACAGGCCCGGAGCCGCCGACGACCCCACTCAACTGCTCGAGGCGAACCGCATGACCGCGCTCCTCCGCGACGTCCGCTACGGCATTCGCTCGCTGCTCAAAAATCCCGGCCTCGCCATCGTTTCGGTGTTCGCGCTCACGCTCGGCATCGGCCTCACGACGACGATGTTCAGCATCGTGTATGGCGCGCTGATCAAGGGTCTGCCCTATCCCGACGGCAACCGGATCATGGTCGTCAACCGCGCCAACCCGGCGCGCGGAATCACGCGGCAGTCACTCCCCATTCAGGACTACGCCGACTACAAGGCGCAGCAGCGCAGCTTCAGCGAGCTCGCCGCGTTCACGTCGGGCACGATCGTCATCAGCGGCGACGACAAGGCCGAGCGGTTCGACGGCTCCTGGATCACGGCAAACACGTTCACGATGGTCGGTGTGCAGCCGATCCTCGGCCGCAACTTCCGGGCGGGCGAGGACACGCCGACGGGTGAGAAAGTGGCGATCATCTCGTACTCGAGTTGGCGCGAGCGGTACAATGGCGATCGCGGCGTGATCGGTCGCCACGTTCGCGTCAACGGCGCGCCCTACACCGTGATCGGCGTCATGCCCGAAGGCTTCGCGTTCCCAAACAACGACAAGATCTGGGTGCCGTTGCAGACCGACCCGTTGGCCACGCCTCGCGGTCAGGGGCAGTTCCTCCAAGTCGCGGGCAAGCTCGCGCCAGGCGTCTCGCTCGACCAAGCCACCGTCGATCTGACGACGATTTCGAAGCGCCTCGCCGCGGCGTATCCCGAAACCGACAGCGGTTTCACGGCGCGCGTCGATCCGTTCGTCGATTCCTACATCGGGCCCCAGCCGCGGCAGTTGCTGTTCACCATGCTCGGCGCGGTGTTCTTCGTGCTGCTCATCGCCTGCGCCAACGTGGCCAACCTTCTGCTCGACAGAGCGGCACACCGAACCAAGGAGGTCGGCATTCGTACCGCGCTCGGTGCATCGCGGTCGGCGGTCGTGCGGCAGTTCCTCGCCGAGTCCCTCATTCTCTCGCTCGCCGCGACGGTGCTCGGCATCGCCCTCGCGCACTTCGGGATCGTCGCGTTCAACGCCGCCATCACCGTGACGAATGTTCCGTTCTTCATCGACATTCGGCTGCACCCGGCGGTACTTGGCTTCACGATCGTCGTCGCGGCGCTCACAACGCTCATCTCCGGCGCCATTCCGGCATATCAATCGTCCCGCGCCGACCTGAACGAGATTCTCAAGGACGAATCCCGCGGTGCCTCGAGCTTGCGCATTGGCCGCATCAGCAAAGCGCTCGTGATGTTCGAGATCGCGCTGTCTTGCGGCCTGCTCGTTGCCGCCGGGTTGACGATCAAGAGCGTGGTGAACATGCAGACGATGGATCCCGGCTTCACGACCAAGGACGTGTTCACCGCGCGCGTCGGCTTTCCCGCGACGTACACCGACACGCTCGCGCAATGGCGCTTCTTCGACCAGGTCGTGGACCGCATCGCGGCTATGCCCGGCGTGAAGGCGGCGGCTGTCAGCTCGGGACTGCCGGCGGCGCGGCAGGGCCTCGGCGGCAACACGTTCGCGATCGAAGGACAGACCTATCTCAAGGACAAGGACTATCCAAACTCCTCCTGGGCCTCGGTGACGCCGAATTTCTTCTCAGTGCTCCAGACCCCGTTACTTCAGGGTCGCGCCTTCTCGAGCGCCGATCGCGTGGATGCACTACCGGTGGCGATCGTGAATCGCGCTTTCGCCGACAAGTTCTTCAAAAGCGGGAGCCCGCTCGGCCGCCGCATTCGCCTCGGCGGAGCCAAGAGCACCGCACCCTGGCTCACCGTCGTCGGCGTCGTCAACAACATGTTCACAGGCGATCAGGATAACCCGATGTCGCCGGTGATGTTTCAACCGTTCGCGCAGGCGCGATCGTCGTTCGTCTACATCTCCGCGCGCACCGCCGGCCCGCCGCTCGCGCTCACCCAGGGCGTTCGCGACATCGTGTCCTCGCTCAACAACGACATCCCCCTCTACTGGGTGCTGAGTCTCGACGATGCCGTCGCACAGTCGCTCTGGTTCGTGAGAGTATTCGGAATCATGTTCATGATCTTTGGTCTCGCCGCGCTCTTCCTCGCGTCGGTTGGCCTTTACGCCGTAATGGCGTTCTCGGTGAGCCGCCGCACACGCGAGGTCGGCATCCGCATGGCGCTCGGCGCGCGTAGCGCCGACGTCGTACGGTTGATTCTCAGCCAAGGCGCGCTCCAGCTTGGGGTCGGCATGACGGTCGGCATCGCGTTTGCGCTCGCGATCTCGCAGCTGCTCAAGATCATCCTCTTCCAGGTGCAGCCCCGCGATCCAATGATCTTTGGTGGCGTGGCCGCCCTCCTCATCTTCGTCGGTATCGCCGCCTGTCTCGTGCCCGCGCGCCGGGCGACCCGGGTCGATCCACTCGTAGCACTGCGCGCGGACTGACCGCGCTCGTCGGCGCCAATCGTGACTGCCGCGCCCCGGTACGCGTCTCACGGAGGAATGGGGGACATTGCCCGCGCGATGGCAAGGCAATACGCTTCAGTCATGCACACGATGATCCCGGCGAATCAGCTCGATCGCTCGAAAGTCTCCAATAATCCTGGCTGCCGGGGCGAGGCTGGCTGACCGCGTGCGAACTTTCGATCACCGCGAAGCCCGCCAGCGACACGGCGGGCTTTTTTGTTCGACTCGAATGTAGGCGCAGTTCGTTCTTGGGGCGTAGGTCAATTGGCAGACCGCCTGACTGTTAATCAGGAAGTTGGTGGTTCGAGTCCACCCGCCCCAGTGTATTAGCGCTTCGACAAGAGGGCTTTCTTGACCCAGCCCTCGCCGTCCGCTCCTTGCACGTGCAGGTAGCCGTTCTGCTCCTGCCCCAGATACACGAGCTCCTCGCCCTTCTTGAGCGTGGCAACGAGCTTGGCGTCGTCCTTCGAGTCCGCGATCAGCTTCACGTTCGCGAGCTTGGGCGTCAGTACGTCGCCCTCGTCGACCGACGGCCCGGGGCTGGCCGTCGCTGGAGCGCTCTCTCCTCCACTCCGCGGCGTCGCCGCAGCACTCTCCCCTCCACTCCGCGGCGTCACTGGCGATTGAGCTGGCGCCGGCCCCGATCCCTTGCTGTCGCCGCCTTTGGTCGTAGCTGCGCCGCTCTTCGCGGCGCCGCCCGTCAGACACTGCCCCGGCGTCTGTCCCTCCGCGAGCACGCGCGCCTTGAACACGACGCCGAAATCAACCGCCTCTTTCGACTTGCTGCCGGGAATCGTGGCCTGCGCAAAGCGTACCTTCGCCGCACCCGAAAAGATCGATTCCGATATGTTGCCGATCTTGAGCGACCCGACGCTCGCGGCGCCGACGTTTGCTCCATTGGCCGTGGGCAGAGCCAGCGTGATGGCCTTAGACGGGAGGCGGTACTCGCGCCCGATGGCCGTCGGAAGCGATGCACCCTGGCTCTGCTTCCCCGCCTGCACGACTTCCCCGTTCGCTGCGGCCGAATTCGCCTTCCCATCAGCCGCCGCGCCACCGCGTCCGGTCTTTGAGTTGGGCGTCGCGGCGGTCTGACCGACGGCCGACGTCGGTGTTTCATTCGCGGCCTTCTTTGGTCCCCCGCTCGAACCTCGGCTGCCGCCACTCGCCGTAACGTTGCTGTCCGCGATCGTCAACGACGCGAGCCACGGGAGGATACCGCGGTCATCGCACAGCACGACTTGGCGATTCGCGCCATTCGTCACCATGAACGCCGTGCCGGAGAAGCGAGCGAGCTGCACGCGCGACGTTCCATCGCTCGATGTCCACGGCGACACCGCGGCGTTGAACGCGCCGTCGGCGACTTCCGCGGTGGCTGCGGCGTCGACCGCGCTGTTGAGCTGTCGCGTTGTCTCGTCGGAAAGACCCTTTTTCGCGGCGCTGGCGGCGTCGGTCATCGACTTTTTCGCCCGATCGATGATCGAGCCCTGCGCGCGCGCTCGGCCCCACGGAATAGCCGCGACAACGATCAATGCAAGTTGCGCAAGCGAATGGCGGCGGAATCGCATGGCGAGCTCCTGACCCAGGTGGCGAACGACACAAACGCCTCGTTCGTGTGGGATCAGAGGAACGGCGCGCGGTCAGACGCTACAGCGAATCGGGGCGCCCCGTAAGAGGGACGTTCGTTCCGTGTCAGACCGAGATCAGCTCGACGGTGCGCTGCGGTTGAGCCGCGGTGAGGTATTCGCGAAGACGCTGGCCGGTCGCTTCGGCGCCCCTTCCAACGCCTGTAAAGGCGCTTGTGACGGGCAGCGGCCCCTTGGCCGTCAGGATGACCAATCGGCGCGCGCCGCCACGTTGTACGCCCCGCGCGAAGTCGCGCTCGAGCGACAGCCCGGTGATCGCCGAAAATGGAACCGTTCCCGCGCTGTGCCGGAACGGCGTGTCCTTTCGCCAGCGAAGCACGCCCGCATGCGAGTCGAACACGAACAGCGACCGCTCATCGGCCGCGGTCAGCGCGAGCGCGAACAACCCCAGCACCAGGGCCCACGCCGCGCGCTGCGACGGCGCGATCGGCGCAAACCACACAGCCAACATGAGCGTGACGAATCCCGCGCGCACTACACGAACGGACGTCTCGACGTTCGTGATCGTCAACGTTCCCGAAGCGTCGCGCGAGACGCGCATGGAACTCCTCGTGGTGGGCGTGGATTCAGCAGACCAGGACAGTCTCAACCTTCACCCACATAGAGGACGTATGCGAGCGCTACGCGTTACACTGGTGGCATTGGCGGTCGTTGCCGCGTTTGCGGCATGCAAAAAGGGCGGCGGCTACATCCACTCCGCGCCTCAACCGGCCTTGAGCTCGCCCTCGATATAGCCGAGCTCGGCCTGCGCGATCGGCACCGCGACGTGTAGCGTCCCGGCGCCGATCGCGAGCGAGCGGTGATTGAGCCGCGGCGAAAGCCCCGGCAGTAGGATCGAAACGACAAACGCGGCGCCCACGAGCGCGGCGTCGACGAGTAATCCCATCGCGACGCCCGACACCACGCTCCAGGCGATGATGGACGCGCGCAAGCTCGCGACGGCGACCGACTGCGTCAGGGTTTGATCTGAATCGGAGCGCCCTGCGGTACGGCCGCCCAGATTTGCTCGATCTCTTGATCGGTGACGGCGATGCACCCCTCCGTCCAATCGTACTTGCTCTGCTCCGCGCCAATGCTCTTGTACGCCGGCGGCAGACCGTGAATCATGATGTCGCCGCCCGGCGACACGCCGAGCGCGCTCGCGCGCTGAAGATGCGCAGCGTCAGGATACGAGATGTGCAGAGCCATGTGATACTTGCTCTGCGGATTCTTGTAGTCGATGTGGTATACGCCTTCCGGCGTCCGACCATCGCCCATTCGAACCTTGTCACCCTTGGGCTGCGGTCCCAGCGCCACCTGGTACACATGCACCGGCTCGCCCATCTCGTACAGCGTCAACGTACGCTTCGTCTTGTCGACGACGATGCTGTCCGCCACCATGTGGCTCTTGATGCCGACCACTGGGGTGTGCGTGATTGTCGGCGACGCGGTCCCGGCCGCGAACGACGTGTCGCCACGCGCTACGGCGTGGCCGGCGTGGAACGAGAGAAGTGCGGCAGTGCCAAGGAGAGGAAGCAGCATGAGTTGGCAGACGAGTCCGTGAGACCCGCTCGACGAAGAAACCGGAGCGTGGACGTTCGTGCTCTCGACGCTCAATATACATGGCGCGTCACCGTACGTTCCAGTCCGCTCGATTGCACAACGTGCGCCGCGGACCGCGAGCGGTCAACCTGCCTCGTTGCTAGCCATCACCCTCCGCGTCAGCCCCCCATACTCCCCGCATGGGCGCGGGCCTGCGAACGCCCTTATCGTGCGAGCCGCTCGAGATACTTCTTGCGCACCTTCGCCACCTTCGGTGCGATGACGACCGCGCAATAGGGCTGCTGCGTGTTGCTCGCGTAATAGTCCTGGTGGTACGTCTCGCCGGAATAGAATGTCGGCGCCGGCTCCAATTCGGTGACGATCGGGTCGTCCCAAACGTTGTCCCTGGTGAGCTCATCCATGACGGCCCGCGCGGTGTCGCGCTGCGTATTCGTCAGATAATAGATCGCCGATCGGTACTGCGTGCCGACATCGCCGCCTTGGGCATTGAGCGTCGTCGGATCGTGAACGGTGAAATACACGCCGAGCAGGTCTCGGTATGAGATCACCTCTGGATCGAACGTTACACGCACTACCTCAGCGTGCCCCGTGGCTCCGCTGCACACCTGGCGATACGTAGGGTCGGCCACCGTGCCTCCCGCGTAGCCCGATTCGACCTTCTCGACGCCGCGGAGCTGGCGGAAGACCGCATCTAGACACCAGAAGCAGCCTCCCGCCAGAATCGCCTGCTCGCGCATTAGGCCGCCATGCCGTCGCGCAGGACGTCGGCAGTGTCGCTCTCGCGCAGACGCTTGAGCGCGCGGTCGCGGAGCTGGCGGACACGCTCCCGGGTCACACCCAGCTCGCGCGCGATCTCTTGCAGCGTCATCGGTCGGCTGCCCTCGAGGCCGAAATAGAGCGTGAGAACGCGCCGGTCACGCGGCGCCAGCACCTCGAGCGCGCGAGCGATCGCCTCGCGGCGCGAATCACTCTCCACGCCGCCCGGCAGCACATCCTCGTCTTCACCGCGGTCCAGCACCAGCGTCTCGCCAAGCGTGCGCCCGCCGTCGCCTGCCATGGTCGGCTCGTCGAGCGACCGCACCGGCTGGAGTAGCGCCACTAAACCGCGCGTGACGTCGATCGACAAGTCGGCGACCTTGGCGATCTCTTCGTCGTGGGGCTCGCGCGAAAGCTTTTGACGCAGCACTTCCTGCGCACGCGACACACGCGTCAGGTCGGCCGCCCGATTGAGTGGCACCTGCACCGTGCGCCCCTGGCGCTGGACCGCCGAGTGAAGCGCCTGGCGAATCCACCACACCGCGTAGCTAATGAAGTTCACGCCGACCTCGGGATCGTACTTGTCTGCCGCGCGTACGAGGCCGGCGTTCGCCTCGCTCACCAGATCGCCAAGCGGAACGCCACGGTTCTGGTACTGCTTGGCAACCGAGAATGCAAAACGCAGGTTCGCGCGGATGAGCTCGGAGCGCGCTTGTTCGCGCACGTCGTCCGACGTCGCGCGGCGCATCTGGCGCGCGAGATCCTTCTGCTGCTGGGCCGTGAGCACCGGCTCGCCCCGCAGCTCTTCGATGTAGAGATCCAGCAGATCGCGGTCGTCGTTCGTCGTAAACATTCGCTCACCTCGGGCGCCGGCACGCGCCAGCTCGATAGTTCGGTCTCAGTCCAACCGTTGCCTCGCCTGCTTCGGCATCGCCGGGCGCCGCCGTGAAGCGCGCGCCCGAGCCGACGCTCCGTTCTGCACTTGCATTCGGCCGCGGAGCTCGGCCATGTACGCCTCGAGCATCGCCGGGCGCACGCGGTAGTACACAAATTGTCCATCCCGTCGCGACTCGACGAGCCCCGCGCTGGCCAGCTCTTTCAAGTGGTGCGAGATGGTTGCTTGCCGAACCGGGAAACAGTCGCAGAGCCGGCTGCAGCCAACTTCAGCCTGCTGTGCGATATGCTCAAGGATCTCGAAGCGGCGCGGATCGGCCAATGCTTTGGCGATTCGCTGAAACTGCTCTGCGTCCACGGTCTTCTGGTCTCCGTAATCGAACGATAGATAGATAATCGTCTAATTGTACGGCGCAAGCCATCATCTGTTCCAAAGCGGGTTCCGTATCCGACAGGCCCTCCCCCACCCGCAAGCGGCCCGATACCTGCCAATTTTCTCGTCCGTCCAGCGTTCTCCCAGATTCCAATGACCAGCACAGCTCCCCACGGAACAACCCGGCCCAGCGCCACCGCGATTCGCCGGGACGACGCAGGGCTCGTTCCGTCGGCGCGCCTCACCGACCTACCCACCTACGTCTTTGCCTGGCTCGACGAGCTGAAGGCCGAGGCCAAGGACCGTGGAATTGACCTCATCGATCTCGGCATGGGGAATCCCGACCAACCGACCCCCGCTCCCGTCGTCGACGCCATCGCGCGCGCCTACGCGGACCCCGCGACCCACGGATACCCGCCCTTCCGCGGCACGCCTCGCTTTCGCCAGTCCGTCACCGGCTTCATGCGGACCAGATTCAACGTCGACGTCGATGCCGACCACGAGGTGCTCTGCCTCAGCGGTGCCAAAGAGGGAATCGCCCATGCGACCATGGCGTTCGCGGATGAGTCCACGATCTCTCTCGTCCCGGACATTTTCTATCCCGTCCACGGCCGCGCGACGGGGCTGGTAGGAGGCGAAACCTATCTCCTGCCGCTTCGCGCCGACCGCGGGTTTCTGCCCGACTTGGGCGCCATTCCGGCGGACGTTCTCCGGCGGGCTCGGCTCCTCGTCCTCAACTACCCGCACAACCCAACGGGCGCCGTGGCACCGATCG
>JBIOHX010000056.1:0-15041 GCA_044449465.1 Gemmatimonadales bacterium
CGATCACTGATACGCACGGCAACGCCGTGTCCTGGGGCTCATCCGGCAAGGCCGGGTTCAAGGGCTCCAAGAAGAGCACGCCGTTTGCGGCGACCGTGGCCGCGGAGCAGGCGGCGCGCGAAGCGCTGGGGCTCGGCGTCAAGCGTGTGCACGTGCGCGTGCAGGGGCCGGGTTCGGGGCGCGAGTCGGCCATCCAAGCGCTGGCGACCGCGGGGCTGCAGGTGAAATCGATCAAGGACGTCACGCCGATTCCGCACAACGGCTGCCGTCCGCCCAAGCGTCGGAGAGTCTGAGCCATGGGTCGCTACACGGGGCCGAGCTGCAGGCAGTGCCGGCGCGAAGGAACCAAGCTGTTCTTGAAGGGCACCAAGTGCTTCACCGAAAAGTGCCCGGTCGAGCGCCGGCCCTACGCGCCGGGGCAGCACGGCCAGAGCACGGCGCGCCGCCGCAAGTCGAGCGAGTACGCCAAGCAGCTGCGCGAAAAGCAGAAGATCAAGCGCATCTACGGCATCAGCGAGCAGCAGTTCCGCAATACCTTCGAAAAGGTCTCGTCGCTGCCGGGGATCACGGGGCACAATCTGTTGGCCGCGCTCGAGAGCCGTCTCGACAACATGATCTACCGCATGGGCTTCGCGGCCAGTCGCAAGGCGGCGCGCCAGCTCATTCGGCACCGCCATGTCGAGGTCAACAGCCGTTCGGTCGACATCCCGAGCTACATGGTGGCGCCGGGCGAAGAGGTGAAGGTCCGTCAGAAGTCGCGCGAGATTCCCGCCGTGCTCTCGGCGATGGATCAATCGTCGCGCGGCGCGCCGCTCACGTGGCTCGCCGTCGACCGCGACACCTTCAGCGGCCGCATGCTCGAACGGCCGTCGCGCCCGAACATTCCGATCGCGGCGCAGGAGCAGTTGGTCGTCGAGCTGTATTCGAAGTAGTGGACGTGTGAATCGGTGAGAACGCTCCCGGCCTAGGAAGCGTTTCCGCACCGCACGCGCGTACCGCCGAGTTTGAACTGTCAGGGTCGGGACCCTTACTCCCATTCGAGTCTGCCGCGCGTAAGGGGCGGGGCAGAGCGATGCCGGGCGACCGGCAAGACCAATGGTGATTTCCTCAATGCCTACCACGATCGATCTTCGCGGACTCGTCCGCCCGCAACTGGTCGAAGCGACCAAGCGCGATGACAACGTCAACGTCGCCGAATTCCGGCTGCAGCCGCTCGAGCGCGGCTTCGGTCATACCCTCGGCAACTCGATGCGGCGCATGCTGCTCTCGTCGCTCCGCGGCGCGGCGGTCTGGGCCTTCCGCATCGACGGCGTCGTCCATGAACATCAGACCATCCCCGGGGTGGTCGAGGATGTTCATCAAATCATCGGCAACCTCAAGACGCTGACGCTCACGCTCCCCGACGATGTCGAGGACGTGGTGCTTCACATCTCCCGGTCCTCGGCTGGTCCGGTCACCGCGGCGGACATCAACGCCTCCGGCGGCGCGCGGGTCGTCAACACGAACCACCACCTCTTCACGCTCCAGGACGACCGCGACCTCAACGTCGACCTGTACGTGAACAAGGGCCGCGGCTACATCGAGGCCGATCAGCATCCGGTCGATCGCGGGCTGCCGGTCGACCTCGTGCGCATCGACTCGATCTACAACCCGGTCCGCCGCGCGAACTTCACCGTCGCCGAGACCCGCGTCGGCCAACGCACCGACTACGACCGACTCGTGCTCACGGTCGAGACGAACGGCACCGTGTCGCCGGAAGAGGCGGTCAGCTACGCGGCCGCGCTGGCGCAGACCCACTTCCAGTACTTCGCCGACTTCGGATCGCATTCGTCGGCTCCGATCGGGCAGGCCAGCGACTCGTCCAACGGCGACGGCACGCGGTTGGGCGGCCTCCTCCGCACGCCGATCGACGACCTCGAGCTGTCGGTGCGGTCGGTCAACTCGCTCAAGAACTCGAATATCAGAACGCTTGGTGATCTGGTGCGCCAGACGGAAAGCCAGATCCTGCAGGTCAAGAACTTCGGCAAGAAGTCGCTCCAGGAGATCGCCGATCTACTGGAACGTGAGAACCTGAATTTTGGGATGCGGTTCGAAGAGACCGGCGACGGCAGCGTGCGCGTGCTCGATCAGGGCACGCCGCCCAGCCGCGCTGCCGCCGCCGCGCCCGACGACATGGAGGAGTGAGGCATGCGGCATCGCAAAGCGGGGCGTCAGCTTCGCCGGACCAGTGAGCAGAAGCTCGCGCTGATGCGGAACCTGGCGTCGTCGCTCATCGAGCACGGCGCCATCGAGACGACGGAGGCCAAGGCCAAGGAGCTTCGGCCGTTCGTCGAAAAGCTGATCACCAAGGCGCGCTCCGGTACGTTGCACGACCGCCGCCATGCGGTCCGCCACGTCCACAAGCGCGATACGGCGGACAAGCTGTTCCAGGAGCTCGGCCCCAAGTTCGCCAAGCGGGCCGGCGGCTACACGCGCATTCTCAAGACCGGCCACCGCAAGGGTGACGGCGCCGAGATGGCGCGCATCGAGCTGGTCGAGGGCTGAGCGATGCCTATTCAGAGAAACCGCTGCTACGCCTGCGGCAAAGGCGTCGCGTTCGGCAACAACGTGTCGCACGCCAACAACAAGACTCGCCGCACCTGGAAGCCGAACCTCCAGATCATGCGCACGCTGGTCGACGGCAAGGTCACCAAGGTCAAGGTCTGCACGCGCTGCATGGCGGCGGGCAAGGTGAAGCGCGCTCCGCGCGGCCAGGCGGTCGCGTAGCCGCGGCCCTGGGTGCCTGCCGTACTCGCGCCAATGCACGACGACGAGAGGGGAGCCCAGCGCTCCCCTTTTGTTCGCCTGCAGGTCGCGTTGCGCGGCTGTGTCTCGATATCTTGAGCCCATGCCAACCGCACTGATCGCCGGTATCACCGGGCAGGACGGGTCGTACCTCGCCGAGCTGCTGCTCAGCAAAGGATATCGGGTCGTCGGAATCGTACGTCGCAGCTCCACGACGCCGTACGAGCGCATCGGGCACCTCGTCGACAAGGTCGAGCTGGTGTCCGCCGACTTGCTCGACCAGACATCGCTCACAGACGTCGTCGGCGAGTTCGCGCCGAGCGAGATCTACAATCTCGCGGCGCAGAGCTTCGTGCAGACGTCGTGGACGCAGCCCGTGCTCACCGGCGAATTCACCGCGCTCGGCGTAACGCGGATGCTCGAGGCCATGAAGAAAGCCGCGCCGAAGGCCCGCTTCTACCAAGCCAGCTCGAGCGAGATGTTCGGCAAGGTGCAGGAATCGCCTCAGCGCGAGACGACGCCGTTCTATCCGCGAAGCCCGTATGGCGTGGCCAAGGTGTACGGCCACTGGATCACGGTGAACTATCGGGAGAGCTTCGGGCTGTACGCGGTCTCAGGCATTCTCTTCAATCACGAGAGCCCGCGCCGCGGCCTCGAGTTCGTGACGCGGAAGGTCACCGACGCCGTGGCGCGGATCAAGCTCGGCCTCGCCACCGAAGTGCGCCTCGGCAATCTCGATTCGCGGCGCGATTGGGGCTTCGCCGGCGACTACGTGGACGCGATGTGGCGTATGCTCCAACCGGATACGCCCGACGACTACGTGATCGGCACCGGGCACACGTGCTCTGTGCGCGACCTCTGCCAGGCCGCGTTTGCGCACGCCGGGCTCGATTACCGCGAGTTCGTCAAACAAGACTCCCGGTTCTTGCGGCCGGCGGAGGTCGATCTCCTCGTCGCGGATTCGTCGAAGGCGAGGGAGCGCCTGGATTGGACGCCGACCGTGACGTTCCAACAGCTCGTCGAGACGATGGTCGACGCCGATCTGGAGCGCCAACGGTCGCGCCGGTAGCCGAGGTCGCATGCGCGCCCTACTGACAGGGGGCGGCGGGTTCGTCGGACAGTGGCTCGCACGCGCACTGCTCGACCGCGGCGACAGCGTCGATCTCGCGGGACTGGGTGCATCGTTCACGGGCCCGCCCATCCTCACGGACGACGAGCGCCGGCGCGCGCACTGGCTCGAGCTCGACGTGCGCGACGCATCGCGCGTCGACGAGGTGGTCGAACAGAGCGGCCCGGATCTCATCGTGCACCTCGCGGGGGTCAGCTTTCCACCCGACGCCGACCGATCGCCCGAGACGACGTACGACGTAAACGTGCTCGGATGCGTGCGCCTGCTTGCCGCCGTCGAGCGGCGCCGCGCCGCGGGCACGCTCGACCCGACCGTCATCGTCGTCGGCACGGGCACGCAGTACGGCGTCCACGCCGCTGCCGAGATGCCGCTCGACGAATCGGCGGAGCAGCGCCCGACGTCGACCTACGCGGCGTCCAAGGCGGCGCAGGAGACGGCGGCGCTCGCCGTCCATCGCGCGACCGGCGCGCGCGTCATCTGCACCCGGAGCTTCAACCACTCCGGCGCTGGGCACGGCGCGCAGTACCTGCTCCCCTCGCTCGTCGCGCGGGCGCTCCGCATTCGCGGTGGTGAGCCTGGACCGCTGGTCATCGGCAACGACGCGGTTCGCGACTACCTGCATGTCTCCGACGCCGTTCGCGCCTACCTGGCGCTCGCGGAGCGCGGCCGGCCGGGCGAGGTGTACAATGTCGCGAGCGGTCGCGGCTTGGGCGTCAGACAACTCGCGGCCGACGTCTTGCTGCGCGCCGGCGCGAGTGCCGACATTACAACCGCGAGCGCGCTCGTTCGCCGTTCGGACATACCGACACTCATTGGCTCGCCGGCCAAGCTCACGCGCGACACCGGCTGGATGCCTCGCACCACGCACGCCGACATCATCGACGACTTGCTGAATGCCGCGACGGACTGACCTGAAGCGTATCCTCGTCATCGGCTCGGGCCCGATCATCATCGGCCAGGCGGCGGAGTTCGACTACTCCGGCACCCAGGCCACCAAGGCGCTGAAGGAGGAAGGCTACGAGGTCATTCTGATCAACTCCAATCCGGCGACGATCATGACCGACCCGGAATTCGCGGATCGGACGTACCTCGAGCCGGTGACGCCAGAGTTCGTGGAGCTGATTCTCGAGCGGGAGAAGCCCGACGCGATCCTGCCGACGATGGGGGGGCAGACCGCGTTGAACGTGTCGATGGCGCTGTCCGAATCCGGCGCGCTCGAGCGGCATGGCGTCGAGCTGATCGGCGCCACGGCACATGCGATCGCGCTCGCCGAAGATCGGCGGCTGTTCGCCGACGCGAGGCGGCGCATCGGTCTGGCGGTCGCGGCGGGCGGGATCGCCGAGAGCTTCGACGAAGCCGAAGCGCTGCTCGACACGACGGGGTATCCGGCGATCATCCGGCCGTCATTCACCCTCGGGGGCACGGGCGGCGGCATCGCGTACAACCGCGACGAGTTCGAGAAGATCGTCAAGCACGGCCTCGACCAGTCCCCGACGCACCAGGTGCTCGTCGAGCGGAGCGTGATCGGCTGGAAGGAGTTCGAGCTCGAGGTGATGCGCGACCACGACGACAACGTCGTCATCGTCTGCTCGATCGAGAACCTCGACCCGATGGGCGTGCACACCGGCGACTCGATCACCGTCGCGCCGGCGATGACGCTCACCGACCGCGAGTATCAGACGATGCGCGACGCGGCGGTGGCGATCATTCGCGAAGTGGGCGTCGATGCCGGCGGATGCAACATCCAGTTCGCCGTGAATCCGCGCGACGGTGAGATGCTGGTGATCGAGATGAACCCGCGCGTGTCGCGCTCGTCTGCGCTCGCGTCCAAGGCCACCGGCTTTCCGATCGCGCGCATCGGCGCCAAGCTCGCCGTCGGCTACCGCCTCGACGAAATCGCGAACGACATCACCAAGACGACGCCGGCGTCGTTCGAGCCGGTGCTCGACTACGTGGTGGTCAAGGTGCCGAGATTTGCCTTCGAGAAGTTTCCGTCCGCGAGTCCGTACCTGACGACGCAAATGAAGTCCGTCGGCGAGGCGATGGCGATCGGGCGAACGTTCAAGGAGGCGTTCCAAAAGGGCATGCGCGCCCTCGAGACGGGACGTGCCGGCTGGACGACCGCGGCGCGGCTGGTCGACGATCGGCTGCCCGACGACAGCCTCGCCGCGCTGCGCAGCGCGCTCCGCCAGCCGACGCCGGAACGGATCTTTCAAGTCAAGCGCGCAATGGAGCGCGGGTTCTCCCTCGACGACATCTTCGAGCTGACGGCGATCGACCCGTGGTTCCTCGCACAGATGCGCGAGCTCGTCGACGCCGAGCAGGAGTACGGCGCGCTCGACGAAGTCAGCGAGGATGCGACGCGTCGCATGAAGCGAATGGGGTTCTCCGACCGGCAGCTCGGCGCGCTGCGCGGCGAGAGCGAGGCATCGGTACGCGAGCGACGATGGGCGAATGGAGTTCGCCCGTCATACAAGATGGTTGATACCTGCGCCGGCGAGTTCCCGAGCGCCACGCCCTATCTCTACGGCAGCTACGACGAGGAGAGCGAAGCGCCGCGCAGCGGCCGGCGATCGGTGGTGATCCTCGGCAGCGGGCCGAACCGCATCGGCCAGGGTGTGGAGTTCGACTACTGCTGCGTGCGCGCCGTGATCGCGCTGCGGCAGCAGGGGATCGAGACGATCATGATCAACTCCAACCCCGAGACCGTGTCGACGGACTTCGACACGTCGGACAAGCTGTACTTCGAGCCGCTCACGTTCGAGGACGTGCTGGAGATCGTGGATCGTGAGCAGCCGATCGGTGTCGTCGTGCAGCTCGGCGGCCAAACGCCGCTGAAATTGACACGCGCGCTCGAAGCGGCGGGCGTGAACATTCTCGGCACGAGCCCCGATTCGATCGACATCGCCGAAGACCGGCGCCGATTCGATCAGATCGCGCGGCGCCTTGGTCTCGAGCAGCCGCCGAACGGCACGGCGACGAGCAGCGATGAAGCGCTCGAGATTGCCGAGCGCATCGGGTATCCGGTGCTGGTGCGGCCGTCGTACGTGCTCGGCGGGCGCGCGATGCAGATCGTGTACGACCCGGCGTCGCTCGAGAACTATTTCGCTACGGCGGTGCGCGTGTCCGAGGAGCGGCCGGTGCTCGTCGATCGGTTTCTGGAGAACGCGTTCGAGTGCGATGTGGACGCGATCTCCGACGGCAATCGGGTGGTGATCGGCGGGATCATGCAGCACATCGAGGACGCAGGCATTCATTCCGGCGACTCCGCTTGCGTGCTGCCCCCGTATCTGATCGGCGAATCGGACATGCAGACGATGCGCGAACAGACGGTCGCGCTGGCCAGCGCCCTCGAGGTGGTCGGCCTGATCAACGTGCAGTACGCGATCAAAGACGGCGTCGTCTACGTGCTGGAGGTAAACCCGCGGGCCAGCCGAACGATTCCGTTCGTGTCGAAGGCGATTGGCGTCCCGCTCGCATCGCTCGCCGCGCGCGTGATGCTCGGCGAATCGCTCGATGAGATCGGGTTCACGGAGGAGGTCATGCCCCCGTACGTGTCGGTGAAGGAAGCGGTCTTTCCGTTCAATAAATTCCCCGGCACCGACCCTGTGCTGGGGCCCGAGATGCGCTCGACGGGCGAGGTCATGGGGATCTCGGACTCGTTCGGCTCGGCGTTTGCCAAGTCCCAGCTCGCGGCGTCGAACGGATTGCCGCTCGAGGGCGTGGTGCTGATCACGGTGATCGACTCGGACAAGCCGACGGTGACGCCGATTGCCCGCCGCTTCCACGAGATGGGCTTCGAGATCATGGCCACCGCAGGGACGGCGGCGTATCTCAAGGCCCGAGGCATTCCGTCGACGCGGGTGCTCAAGATCCACGAAGGCCGCCCAAATTGTCTCGATATGATCGTCAACCGGGATACGCAATTGCTCATCAACACGCCGATGGGCAAGCACGCCCAGCTGGACGACTATCTGCTTCGGCAGGCGGCAATCGTGAATCGCGTGTCGTACACAACCACGATGTCTGCGGCCAATGCGGCCTGCGACGCGATTCTGTCGCTGCGGTCGCGGGGCCCGCGTGTGCGATCGCTCCAGGAATGGCAGAGCGATCTCGTCGAGGAGCGGGCCAGCCTGCGACGGGGCGACGTGGTGGCCGGAGCCGGCGAGGCACGGCCATGAGCAACGTGTTCGTTCACGAATCGGCCTATGTCGACGACGGGGCCCAGATTGGCGCCGGGACGAAGATCTGGCACTTCTGCCACGTCATGGCCGGCGCGGTGATCGGCGAGCGGTGCAGCCTCGGCCAGAACGTCGTCATGATGGATGGCACGCGGATGGGGCGAAATTGCAAGATTCAGAACAACGTCTCCATCTACGAGGGCGTCGAGCTCGAGGACGATGTGTTCTGCGGGCCATCGATGGTGTTCACGAACGTGATCAACCCGCGGAGCCATGTGTCGCGCAAGTCGGAATACCAGCGAACGCTGGTCAAGCGCGGCGCGTCGATTGGCGCCAACGCGACGATCGTCTGCGGCGTGACTCTGGGGGAATTCGCGTTCATCGGTGCCGGCGCAGTCGTCACGAAGGACGTGCCGGCCTACGCGCTCATGGCGGGCGTGCCGGCGCGACGGATCGGTTGGATGTGCCAGTGCGGCGAACGACTGCCGGATGCGGGCACTGGGCGCTGCGCGGCTTGCGGCACCGAGTACCAGCGCCGCGGCGACGGTCTCTTGGCAATCGGTGCGCCGTCGGTGGCCGGCCGATGAGCAGCGCGCCGGCGTTTCGGGTCGCGCTCGTCGGCTGCGGCCGCATCAGCAAGAATCATTTTGAGGCCATCCGCAAAGTCGACGGCCTCACCCTAGCGGCGGTGTGCGACTCCGACGCCGAGCGGGCGGCGAAGGCAGGCTCGGAGCAAGGAGTCCCTCATTTCCGCTCCCTCGACGAGATGCTTTGGGCTGCGGGCGGCACGTTCGATCTCGTTGCGGTGTGCACGCCGTCCGGCATGCACGCCGCCCAGGGTTCGGCGGCCGCGCGGGCTGGCAAGCATGTGGTCACGGAAAAGCCAATGTCGATCTCGCTCGCTCAGGCCGACGAGCTTGTTCGCGCCTGCGACGAGGCCGGCGTGCAGCTGTTCGTCGTCAAGCAGAATCGGCTCAATCCGCCGATCCAGCTCCTCAAGCGGGCGGTGGACAAAGGCCGATTTGGCCGAATCTACCTCGCCAACGTGACGGTGCGCTGGCAGCGGCCGAACGAGTACTACGCTGCCGAACCATGGCGTGGGACCTGGGAGTTCGACGGCGGCGCGATCATGAACCAGGCCTCGCACTACGTCGATCTGATGCAATGGCTGGTCGGACCGGTGGAGAGCGTCATGGCCAAGACGGCGTCCCAGGCCCGTCCGATCGAGGCTGAAGACTCGGGTGTCGGACTGGTCAAGTTTCGCTCGGGCGCGCTGGGGGTGATCGAGGTGAACGTGCTCACCTACCCGAAAAACCTCGAGGGGTCGATCACGATTCTCGGCGACCGGGGGTCGGTGAAGATTGGCGGCACGGCCGTGAACCGGGTCGAGACCTGGCTGTTTGCCGATTACGACGACGACGATAAAATGGTCGAGGCAGCGAGCACTAACCCACCGAATGTCTATGGGTTCGGTCACGAAGGCTACTACCGAAACGTGGTCGCCGTACTGCGTGGTCAGGCCAAGCCGGAGACGGATGGCCGTGCCGGTCGGAAGTCCCTGGAGCTGATCCTCGGCATGTACGAGTCGGCGAAGACGGGGGTCGAAGTGCCCATTCCGCTCCGCACAACCACCTGATCGGTTTTGGTTCACTGGAATTGACGGATCTGCGTGCCACGGCGAACTTTAGAGGTTCGAAGCCGTGACGCATGCGCCCGTCGGCGCGTCTCCCGTTCGCGGTGCGGTCAACATCCCTCGACATTCTTAATGCCTGTCCCACTGCTGGATCTGCGTGCCCAGCACGCCACGATCCGCGATGAAGTCGTGTCCGCCCTGATGGGCGTGGTCGATTCCCAGCTTTTCATCCTCGGGGCGCCAGTTGAGGCGCTCGAGCACGAGGTCGCAGCCCTGTCGCACACCAAGCACGCCGTCGGCTGTGCCAGCGGCACCGACGCGCTGCTTCTCGCGCTCCGCGCGCTCGACATCGGTCCGGGCGACGAGGTCATCACGGCCCCGTTCACCTTTTTCGCCACCGCGGGCACGATCCACAATGTCGGCGCCAAGCCGGTGTTCGTGGACATCGATCCGAAGACGTTCAACATTCGGCCGGAGGCAGCGGCCGCCGCGCGCACCTCCAAGACCAAGGCCGTCATGCCGGTCGACCTGTTCGGGCAGATGGCGCCCATCGAGCAGGTGATGACGTCGCTCCCCGGACTGCCCGTGATCGAGGACGCCGCGCAAACCATCGGCGCCCGGCGCTCGATCGACGGCGTGTGGCGGATGGCCGGCGAGGTGCCGACGATCGGTACCTTCAGCTTTTTCCCCTCCAAGAACTTGGGCGGGTACGGCGACGGCGGCATGATGGTGACCCAGGATGAACGCATCGCCGCGCGTCTCAAGCGACTTCGCATGCACGGCGGCGCGAAGCAGTACTTTCACGACGAGGTCGGGTTCAACAGCCGGCTGGACGCGTTACAGGCCGCGGTGCTCCAGGCCAAGCTGTCGCATCTGGCGGCGTGGAGCGGCAAACGGCGCGGCAATGCCGCTTACTACGACCGCGCCTTCGCCGGGCTGTCCGACGTCCGGACTCCCTACGTCGACCCGGCGAACGAGTCGATATTCAACCAATACACGATCCGTGTCGAGCGTCGCGACGACCTTCAGCGCTTCCTCAAGGAGCGTGGCATCGGCACATCGGTCTACTATCCGCTCCCGCTGCACCTCCAGCCCTGCTTCGCCTATCTCGGATACAAAGAAGGGCAATGCCCCGAATCCGAGCGGGCCGCTCGCGAAGTGCTCTCTCTCCCGATCTATCCTGAGCTCACCACGTCGCAGCTCGACGAGGTGATCACCGCCGTCCAAGCATTCTATGGCCACTGACCATTCCGCTCGTTCCATCAAGGCGCAACTGCTCCAGCGCATCCAGGACCGGACCGCTACCATCGGGGTCATAGGACTTGGCTACGTGGGGCTGCCGCTGGCCGTCGAATTCGCCAAGGCTGGCTTTCATGTCATCGGATACGACGTGAGCGAGCGAGTCTGTTCGCTCCTCACGTCGGGCGACTCGCACATTCAGGACGTGCCGGCCTCGGAGGTCGCGGCGCTCGTACGAGGCGGTAAGTTCGAGGCGACGACGGACGAGTCGCGTCTCTCGCGCGCCGATGCGATCTCCATCGCCGTACCGACGCCGCTGTCCAAGACGCGCGATCCGGATATGAGCTACGTAATCGCCGCGGCCAATGCGGCGACGCGCCAGGCCCATCGCGGCACGCTCGTGGCCCTCGAGAGCACGACTTACCCAGGGACGACGCGCGAGGTCCTGGCGCCGGCGCTTGCCGAGCGCGGATTCGTCGTCGGCGAGGACGTGTTCGTGGCATTCAGCCCCGAACGTGTCGATCCGGGCAATCCAGTCTACCATACCAAGAACACGCCGAAAGTGGTCGGCGGGATCACGCCCGACTGCATCGAGCTCGCATCGGCGCTGTACAGCAGCTGCATCGACACAATCGTGCCCGTCTCGTCGCCGGAGGCGGCGGAGCTGGTCAAGCTGCTCGAGAACACCTTCCGCTCGGTGAACATCGGCCTCGTCAACGAGATGGCGATCGTCTGCGACAAGCTTGGCGTGGACGTGTGGGAGGTGATCGACGCCGCGGCGACGAAGCCGTTCGGGTTCATGAAGTTCACGCCCGGCCCCGGCATCGGCGGTCACTGCATCCCGCTCGATCCGCACTATCTCGCTTGGAAGATGCGGACGTTGAACTACAAGACGCGCTTCATCGATCTGGCCAGCGAGATCAACAGCCAGATGCCGGCGTTTGTCGTCGAGAAGGTGGCGCATGCGCTCAACCTCGACCGCAAAGCCGTGAACGGGAGCAAAGTGCTCGTGCTCGGCGTCGCCTACAAGCGCGACATCGACGACGTGCGCGAGAGTCCGGCGCTCGACGTCATCCGCCTGCTCGACAACCTGGGCGCCGAGGTGTCGTTCCACGATCCGTACATCCCGGCGGTGCGCGAGGACGGGCACATGCGCGAGGGCGTCGAGCTGACATCGCAGATGCTGGCCGATACCGACGCCGTCGTGGTGGTCACGGACCACCGCTCCGTCGATTACCAGTTCGTGATGGACCACGCGTCGCTGATCGTCGATAGCCGCAACGTGATGCGCAATCTCGTGCAGACCAAGGCCCGGGTCGTCTCGTTGTCGGCCGCGGCCACAGGCCTGCCGGTCCCGGTCTGAGGGCGGTCCACGGATGAACATCTGCGTCATCGGCACCGGGTACGTTGGGCTCGTCGTCGGCGCGTGCCTGGCTGAGACTGGCAATCAGGTCGTCGGCGCGGATGTGAACGCGGCGAAGGTCGAAGGGCTAAAGAAGAACGTCCTACCTATCTACGAGCCGGGCCTCGACCGGCTCGTCGAGCACAATCAGGCGGCCGGCCGTCTCACGTTCAGCACCGACGTCGCGGCGGCGATCGCCGGCGCCGAAGTGATGTTCATCGCCGTCGGCACGCCGCCTGACGAAGACGGCTCGGCCGACCTGCGCCACGTGCTCGCGGTGGCCGACGAGATTGGGCGCAACATGACGCGCGAAGCCGTGATCGTGACCAAGTCCACCGTGCCCGTGGGCACAGCGGCCAAGGTCGCCGAGTGTGTCGGCAAGTTCGCGCGCTTCCCGTTTCACATCGTCAGCAATCCGGAATTCCTCAAGGAAGGCGCGGCCGTCGAAGATTTCATGAAGCCAGATCGCGTCGTGCTCGGCGCTGAGGCCGATCATGCGCGAAGCGTGATGGCCGAGCTATATGCGCCGTTCGTGCGAACCGGCCGCCCCATCATCTTCATGGACATTCCCTCGGCCGAGATGACCAAGTATGCGGCGAACGCGATGCTGGCCACGCGCATCTCGTTCATGAACGACATGGCCAATCTGTGTGAGCGCGTCGGCGCCAACGTCGATCTCGTGCGCAAGGGCATCGGCAGTGACGACCGCATCGGGCCCGCGTTCCTATTCCCCGGGCCCGGCTATGGCGGCTCGTGCTTTCCAAAGGACGTGAAGGCCCTGATCAAGACGGCGCGCGACGAGTCGAGTTGCTTACAGATCCTCGAAGCGGTCGAGGCGGTGAACGATGCGCAGAAGCATCGGATGTTCCAAAAGCTGACTCAGGCACTCGGCGGCGATCTGCGCGGCGCGCGCGTCGCCGTCTGGGGACTGGCCTTCAAGCCGAACACCGACGACCTCCGCGAGGCGCCATCGCTGACTTTGATCGATGAGCTCCTCGCCGCCGGCGCATCCGTGGCGGCGCACGATCCCGTGGCGATGGTGGAAGCCAAGCATCGCTTCGGCGACCGCGTGAGCTTCGCGTCGTCGAGCTACGACGCACTGGAGAGCGCCGATGCGCTCGCCGTGGTGACCGACTGGAACGAGTATCGCCACCCCGATTTCGCGCGGATCAAGCACGCACTCCGGCGGCCGATCATCGTCGACGGGCGGAATCTCTACGCGTTGAACCGGATGATGTCGATGGGATTCTCGTACCACTCCATCGGGCGCCCGGCCGTCGCGTGAGCGTCCGTTGAAAGTCGTCATCACGGGAGCCGCGGGCTTCCTCGGCTCACATCTCGCCGACCGGTTCTTGCGAGACGGCCACGACGTCATCGGCGTCGACAACTTCGTCACCGGGTCGCCCGACAACGTGCGGCACCTGGCGGACCATCACGGATTTCGCCTGGTGGAAGCGGACGTGTCGGCGGGGATTCCGCTCGACGAGCCGATCGACGGCATACTGCACCTCGCATCGCCGGCCAGTCCGATCGACTACTACGAGCTGCCGATCGAGACGCTCAAGGTTGGATCGTATGGCACGCACAACTGCCTCGAGCTCGCGCGTGCCAAGCAGGCGCGCTTCTTTCTCGCGTCGACATCCGAGGTCTACGGCGACCCGCTCGAGCATCCGCAGCGGGAGACGTACTGGGGAAATGTGAACTCCGTGGGACCGCGCTCGGTGTACGACGAAGCCAAGCGCTACGCCGAGGCGGTGACGATGGCGTATCATCGCACGCATCGAGTCGACACGCGAATCGTTCGCATCTTCAACACCTACGGACCGCGCATGCGGCCCCACGACGGACGCGTCGTATCGAACTTCATCGTGCAGGCGTTGACCGCCGAGCCGCTGACGATCTACGGCGACGGAAGCCAGACGCGGAGCTTCTGCTACGTCGACGACGAAGTCGAGGGGATCTACCGGTTGTTCATGCGAGGCGATTCGAAGCCGACGAACATCGGAAATCCGATCGAGTACACCGTGGCGGAGCTCGCGGCGATGGTCCTGGAGCTGACGGGCTCGTCGTCGGCCATCGTACGACAACCTCTGCCGGCCGACGACCCCAAGGTGCGTAAGCCGGACATCACCCGCGCCCAGACCATGCTCGGCTGGGAGCCGGCCGTGTCGGTGCGCGAGGGGCTTGGCCGGACGATCGAGTACTTTCGGCGGCTCGTCGCATCGGGCGAGATCGGCGCGCGCACCATGGCCTCTGCGCCCGAGGCGGCCAAACGCTGAGGGCGGCTCTCGTCGCTCTGGGAGCGGTCCGCGGCGGGGTCGGATTATCTTATACGGTTCGCTGTCGAACCGATGCCATCGACCCGGGTACAAGACCCGTTATGCACCGATTCTCCTGGAGACTCGCCGCGGTGTTCGTGATCGTCGCCGCCGCGGCGTGCCGGCCGGAATTCAATCTGAAGAAGTTCACGACGAACGAAGCCCTCTACGCGGCGTCGATCGGCGCGTTCAACCACCACCATTGGGACGACGCGGTCACCGGGTTCGAGAAGCTCACGACCGATCTCCCACCGCGCGACTCGCTTCTGCCGCGGTCGTACTGGTATCTCGCTGCTTCGCACGAGCATCTCGGGGAGCATCTCCTCGCCGCCCAGAGCTACAGCCGTCTGTACGA
>JBIOHX010000057.1:0-14980 GCA_044449465.1 Gemmatimonadales bacterium
TCGTCGTGCTCTCGGCGAGCGCCTACGAAACGGCGCGCCTGCTCCTGAACTCGAAGTCGAACACGTTCCCCAACGGTCTCGCGAACTCGAGCGGCACGGTCGGCAAGTATCTCACGGATACCACGGGCAACAGCGTGTCGGGCTTCATCCCGTCGATGGTCGACCACATCCCGCACAACCACGACGGTGTGGGTGGCATGCACGTCTACATGCCCTGGTGGCTCGACAACAAGAAGCTCGACTTCCCGCGCGGCTACCATATAGAAGTGTGGGGCGGCGCGGGCCAGCCGTCGGCCGGCTTCATGGGCGGCATCCAGCGCTACAGCGGTGGCGGCTACGGCGCGCAGCTCAAGGCGGACTACCGCAAGTATTACGGTGCGACGATCGGGTTCGACGGCCGCGGCGAGATGATCCCGAACGACGACACCTACTGCGAGCTCGACCCGACGACCGTCGACCGCTTTGGCATTCCCGTGCTCCGCTTCCATTGGAAGTTCACGGATCACGAGTACAACCAAGCGCGGCACATGCAGGAGACTTTCCGCGCGTTGATCCACGAGATGGGCGGTACGGTGTTCAACCAGATGCCCTCGCGCGAACGCGGCTACGGCCTCGCCACCGGCGGCACGATCATCCACGAGTTGGGCGGTGCGCGCATGGGCGACGACTCGAAGACGTCGGTCGTGAACGCGAACTGCCAAGCGCACGACGTGAAGAACCTCTTCGTCGCCGACGGCAGCCCGTTCGTGTCGCAGGCCGACAAGAATCCGACCTGGACGATTCTGGCCCTCTCCTGGCGAACGTCCGACTACATCGCGAAGCAGCGCGCGGCGGGGGCGATATGAGCGAATCGCCGAACGATGAACGTGGGACGTTGGACGAGAGTCCCGAATTGCCAGTTGTCGAAGAGGGCATCTCGCGGCGGCGGGCCCTGAAAGTGCTCGGCGCCGTGCCGGTCGCCGCGGCGTTGGGCATCCAGCAACCAACGACGCCGCAGCAGCAGAAGCCGCTCACGCCGGCGGTTACCTCACAGGTGCCGACCAAGCCCGGCGCGCAGCCGCATTCCTCCGCCGAGCCGAGCTTCTTTACCGCGCACGAGATGCGCACCGTGCGTACGCTCGCCGACTACGTCATTCCCCGCGACGCACGCTCGGGAAGCGCGACCGACGCCAAGGTGCCGGAGTACATGGACTACCTGCTCGGCGAAAAGGACGCGAGCGAGTCGTCGCGCGTCGAGATGCGCGGCGGCCTCGCCTGGGTGGACACCGAGATGCGGCGTCGATTCGGAAAGACCTTCATCGAGGCGAGCGATGCGCAGCGCCGTCAGCTCCTCGACGACATCGCCTATCCGGACAAGGCGCCGGCCGGCATGAGCCAGGGCGTCGCCTTCTTCAACCGCTTTCGCGACATGACCGCCTCGGGCTTCTACTCGAGCGCGATCGGATGGCACGACGTGCAGTACATCGGCAACGTATTCAACCCGGGCTACGACGGCTGCCCTCCGGCGGCGCTCGAGAAGCTCGGTGTGAGCTACGACGTCATGAAGACGCGGGTGAGTCCGCAACAGTGATGAAAAAGCTCGGCGTCGGCTTCATCGGCAGCGGATTCAATGCACGTTTTCACATGCAAGCGTTCAAGGCGGTGCGCGACGCCGACGTACTCGGTGTCTGGAGCCCCAACGCCAAGAACGCGGAATCGGCGGCGCGATTGGCGCGCGAGCTCGACGTCGGCGACGCGCGGGCCTTCAAGAGCATCGCCGGCATGGTCGCCGATCCGGCGATCGACGCGATCTGGCTGACCGGTCCAAACCACGCGCGCGTCGAGAACGTCGAGGAGATCGTCGATGCCGTCGAGGGCGGCCACGGTTCGCTATTGGGGATTGCTTGCGAGAAGCCGCTGGCGCGCAACGTCGCCGAGGCAAAGAAGGTGCGTGACCTCGTGGCGCGCGCCGGAATCGCGCACGGCTACCTCGAGAATCAGGTTTTCGCGCCGCAGGTCGAAACGGGGCATGCGCTGCTCTGGGCGCGCGGTGCCGCGACGACCGGCCGTCCGTATTTGGCGCGCGCGGCGGAGGAGCACAGCGGCCCACACATGCCCTGGTTCTGGCGCGGCGAGCTGCAAGGCGGCGGCGTGCTCAACGACATGATGTGCCACTCGGCGCTCGTCGTGCGGCATCTGCTCACGAAGCCCGGTGCGCCGCGAGAGAGCGTGCGCCCGTCGCGCATCACCGCGCACATCGCCAGCCTCAAATGGACGCGGCCGGATTATGCCAAGCGTCTGTCGAAGGCCATGGGGAAAGACGTGAACTACGCCAAGGCGCCCGCCGAAGATTTCGCCAGCACGACGATCGAATTCGAGACGGACGACGGGCACACGGTGATCGGCGAGGCGTCGACGTCGTGGAGCTTCGTTGGCGCGGGGCTGCGACTGTCGGCAGAACTGTTAGGGCCAGAGTATTCGATGTCCTGGAACACCCTCGACTCCGGGCTCAAGCTCTTCTTCTCGCGCGAGGTGCGCGGCAAGGCGGGCGAAGACTTGGTCGAGAAGCAGAACGCCGAGATCGGGCTGATGCCGGTCGTCGCCAACGAGGCGGCCGCCTACGGCTACGAGGCGGAGGACCGGCACTTCGTGCGCGCCTTCCTCGGCAAGGAAGCGCCGCAGCTCACCTTCGACGACGGGCTCGAGGTCGTGAAGATCTTGATGACGGCGTACCAGAGCGCCGAGCAGGGGAAGACGCTCGACTTTCCGCCGCGGGGGCTGGAGAAGTTCGTGCCGGCGGTGGCGCGCGGCGAGTGGAAACCGATGCAGCACACTGGGAGACTATGATGAAGGACGACAAATCGATCACGCGCCGCGACTTCGTCGCCGACGCCGGCAAGCTCGCCGCGGGCGCCATCGTGGCGCAGCACATTCCCATGATCGTTCCGCGCCACGTGCTCGGCGGCCCAGGCTACCAGGCGCCGAGCGACACCCTGCACTTTGCCAGCGTCGGGTTTGGCGGGCAGGGGTCGGTGAACGCGCACAACCTCGCCGCAACCGAGCAACTCGTCGCCGTCTGCGACGTGGACCAGGTGTTCGCCCAGCACAACTGCGACGACAAGCTCCGCCCGCGCCGGCCTGGCGCCGAGGTCGATGCCGCGGCGACGCGCCTCAAGGAGCAGTTCGACAAGGCGCACAAGTACGCCGACTTCCGCGAGATGCTCGAGAAGGAGAAGGGGATCGACGGCGTCGTCGTCGCCACGCCCGACCATCTGCACGCCGTCGTCGCCAAGGCGGCGATGGACATGGGCAAGCATGTCTACGTGCAGAAGCCGCTCACCTGGTCGGTGCACGAGGCACGCGTCCTTCGCGCCACGGCCCTCGCCAACAAGAAGCTCGTCACGCAGATGGGCAACCAGGGCCACTCGAGCGACGGCGCGCGGTTCATCAACGAGTGGATCGCGGCGGGCGTCATCGGGCCGGTGCACCAGGTGTACGTCTGGACGAATCGGCCGGCGGGCTACTGGCCGCAGTTCGTTCCTCGTCCTAGCGCCACGGCCCCGCTGCCGCAGCCGGGCCAGATCAATGTCTTCGGCTCGCAGTGGGGACAGAACGTCGTCAATGGGACACTCGCTCGTGCGCTGGTCGAGACGCCGCCGCAACTGCCGGCGGGGATGCATTGGGATCTCTATCTCGGGCCGGTCGCCGAGGACATTCCGTATCATCCGATCTACCACCCGTTCAACTGGCGTGGTTGGCTCGACTTCGGCATGGGCGCGCTCGGCGACATGGGCGCGCATCTCATCGACCATCCGTTCTGGGCGCTCGGCCTCACCTATCCAACGAGCATCGAAGCGACGTCGGCGCCGTTCGGCACGATGGTGATTCCGGGCGATCCGAACGCGCCCGCGGGCACGCCTGCGGCGCGTAACCACAGCAAGCCAGTCTCCTATCCGCTCGCGTCGCAAGTGCACTATCAATTCCCGGCGCGCGGCGATCAGCCGCCGGTCAAGCTGACCTGGTGCGACGGCGGACTCTATCCTCCGCGCCCCGACGTGCTGCCCGATACCGGCGACGACGCCGTGCTCAAGTCGGAGGGCGGCGTGATCTTCGTCGGCGAGAAGGGCGTGTTGATCAACGACACCTACGGCTCGAACCCGCGCGTCTATCCGGAGTCGCTGAGGCCGATCGCGGCGCAGGTGCCGCAAACGATCCCGCGCATTCAGTGGGGCCACGAGCAGAACTGGGCGAAGACGATCAAGGGCGAGGACGGCGCCAAGGCGAGCTCGCCGATCGAGTACGCGGCCCAGCTCACCGAGACGATGCTGCTCGGCGTCGTGGCGCTCAATGCGGGGCAGGGCAGGAAGATTCTCTACGACGGCGAGAACATGCAGGTCACCAACGACGCCGACGCGAATCAGTTCCTGACGAGACAATTCCGCGCCGGCTGGGCGATCTGAGTGATATGAGACAACTTTTAAGAGGTGGCGGGGCCCGCATTGCGATGGCAGTCATTCTCGTTGGCTTGGGGGCGTGCGGGCATCGAGGCATGGTCATCGGCGGCGGCGCGGCGGCAATCAGTCCGGCGTCGATAGCCTGGCGGCCGTTGTTCGACGGTGCGTCGATGGGCGCCTGGCGCGGCTACGACAGCGACGCGGTGCCCGCCGGCTGGCGCGTCGTCGACGGTACGATCACTAAGACCGGCGGCGTCGAAGATCTCATGACGAAGGAGCAGTTCGGGAACTTCGAGCTCGAGCTCCAGTGGAAGATCGGCGAGCGGGGCAATAGCGGCATCTTCTATCGCGCCACCAAGGACTACGACCACATCTACTGGAGCGGGCCCGAGTATCAGCTCGAGGACAACATCGGCGCGTCGGACAACAAGACGCCCGACCGCTGGACCGCCTCGGACTACGCGCTCTATGCCCCCGCGGGCGGCCAGGTTCCGACCGCCAACCAGTGGAACACGACGCGCATCGTCGTCAACGGCGCGCACGTCGAACACTGGCTCAACGGCAAGAAAGTCGTCGACTACGAGCTGTGGAGTCCTGATTGGACCGCCAGAGTCGCGGCGAGCAAGTTCAAGGCCTGGCCCAAGTACGGTATGGCGCACCGGGGCTACATCGGCATTCAGGGCGACCATCCTGGCGCCCTGTCACTCCGCAACATCCGCATCCGCGAGCTTCCCTGATGCTCGTTCGCACGCGACTCTCGGCGATGATGTTCCTCCAGTATTTCATCTGGGGGGTGTGGTTCGTGACCATGGGCACGTACCTCGGCCAGACGCTGCACTTCACCGATCCGCAGATCGGTCTGGCGTATGGCGCGACGGCGATCGCGGCGCTCGTGTCGCCCTTCTTCATCGGCATCATCGCCGATCGATTCTTCTCGAGCGAGAAGCTGCTCGCGCTGTTGTTCCTCATCAGCGGCGGATTGATGTGGGCGGTGTCGATGCAGACCTCGTTCTCGGGGTTCTACCCGCTGCTCATTCTGTACGCGCTCTGCTTCATGCCGACACTGTCGCTCGTCAACTCGGTCTCCTTTCACCACCTGTCCGACTCGACGCGCGACTTCCCAGTGATCCGCGTCCTCGGCACGATCGGCTGGATCGTCGCCGGTGTTCTCGTGGGGAAAGTGCTTCATGCCGACGCCCTCGTGCTGCCGATGCGCATCGCCGCCGGCGCGTCGATCGTGATGGCGGTCTATTCGTTGATGCTGCCGCACACGCCGCCCAAGGCGGCCGGTGCGCCGTTCAGCGTGCGCGACGCGCTCGGTCTCGATGCGCTCGAGCTGCTCGCCCACCGCGACTTTCTGTTCTTCATCATCGGATCGTTCCTCCTCTGCATTCCCCTCCAGTTCTACTACACCTTCGCCAACCCCTTTCTCAACGAGATCAAGGTTCCGGAGCCGGCGTTCATCCAGACGTTCGGCCAGATGTCCGAGTTCTTCTTCATGCTCATGCTTCCGTTCGCGCTGCGGCGGTTCGGCATCAAGGTCATCATGCTCGCCGGCATGGCGGCGTGGGCGCTGCGGTACCTGGCGTTCAGCAACGGCAATCCCGGCGCGGGAATGTGGATGATCTACGCGGGCATTCTGCTCCACGGCATCTGTTATGACTTCTTTTTCGTCGGCGGGCAGATCTACACGGACCAGCGTGCCGGCGTGAAGATTCGGGCGGCAGCGCAGGGGCTGATCAACTTCGTTACGAATGGCCTCGGCTATTTCGTCGGCGCGTTCGTGTCGGGCGCGGTCGTGAACCGCTACGCGGCACCGAACGCGGCATGCACCGCGGCGGCCGCTGGGGCGCATCAGTGCCTGCAAGTCGTGCACGATTGGCACGCCATCTGGCTCATTCCGGCGGCGGGCGCGGCCGCGGTGTTCGTCTGGTTCGGCCTTGCGTTCCGGCCGCGCGGGTTGAGCAACGCTTCTATCTCGCCCGACGTGCCCGCCGAGGGCGCGCCGGCGTAACGGCCGAGCTCGGGCGGGTTTTCGTAACCGTAAGCCGCGCCTGCGGATGATCAGTCGGTGGAACTTGTGCGCCCGCTCGTCCGTTGTATTGGTGAAGTCGTAGTTCTCTCTTTCCCTCTCACCCCTCGATGGACCTCTACATCACGAGTCTCTTGCTCGGTGCCACCGGCCTCGGCGTCATGGCACTCAGTGGTCTCGGATCGAGGGGGCATGGGACCGCCGGCCACGGTGCGCGTGGCCACGGTGGTCATGGGCACGTGCATCTGCACGCGCACGGTCACGCCGCGCATGGTTCGGCAAATTCGCATTCTCTCACGGCGGGCGGTCGCGCGATGGCGAGCCGGACCTTCTGGTCTCTGACGTCGCCGCGCGTGCTGTTTAGCTTCTTCCTCGGTTTCGGCTCCGCCGGCCTGCTCGTACGTCCGTTCGCCGGCGGCGTCGTGCTTGCCGCATCGGCCGTGCTCGGCGGCGTCGCGCTCGAACGGTTGCTCGTGTCGCCGCTCTGGAATTTCTCCATGCGCTTCGCGTCCACGCCGGCGGCGACGCTCGAGTCCGCGGTCTCCGACGAAGCGACAGCGGTCACGGCCTTTGACGCCAATGGACAGGGCATCGTCTCCATCGAGGTCGATGGCCAGGTCGTTCAGATTCTCGCCACACTCCAGCCCGATCACCGCGCCCTCGCCGGACCGCGCATTCGCGCCGGTCAACGCGTGCGCATCGACGAGGTCGACGCCGAGCGCAATCGGTGTACGGTCTCGTTACTCTAGCGCCGCGCCGCGCGGGCGCGTTTAGTATCCCGCAGTTCTCTCATTCTCAGGAGTTCACATGCCCGGATTGTTTTCCAGCGGCGCCCTCATAGCGGTCGTCGTCGGATTCGTCGTCATCGTCGTACCGCTGATCGTCGCCAGCTTCCTGCGCAACGTGGAAGCGGGCACGATTCGGCTCGTGAGCTGGCTGCACGGCGGAACGGTGATCTACCGCGGTCCGGGCAAGTCGAAAGAGATTCCACTGCTCACCACCGGCACGACGATCTCGAGCAAGGTGATCAACATCGACCTCGACATCACCGACCAAACGGCCGATGTCGACGAGAACGGCACACCGCGGCCGATCAAGGTGCGCGTGCTGGCGAGCGCGATCGTTTCCGTCGGCGACACCGACGCCCTGATCAAGACGGCCGCCAACCGCTTCTTCTCGAAGCGCGACGCCGATCAGCTCAGCACGCTCACCGATCTGCTCTCGAGCTCCGGCCGCCGCGCCATGAACCTGCTCACCCACGACCAGCTCTTCTCCGCCAAGGGCACGCCGAGCGCGTCGCGCGCCCTGCTTCCGGCAGGCACCGGCGGCACCCTCCCGGCGCGCGTGTCACCGGCGCCGGTGGCAGTGGTCGAGCACGAGTCGATGTCCCCGGAAGACGAAGACGACCCGCTCGCCGTCATCATCCGCAAGGCCTGTTCGCGCGAGCTCACCGACCTCGGCCTCATATTCAATTCGTTGAATATCAAGGTCGTGCAGTCCGAGGTCGCCGAAGCGCGCCGCCGCCAATCGGCCGCCGAAGCGCAGGCGAACGCCGACATCGTCGCCGCCAACCAGTCGCGCCGCGCCAAAGAAGCGCAGCTCGACGCCGAGCGCGCAATCTCCGACAAGCAGCGCGAGCTCGAGCAGACCACGGCTTCGAACGCCGCGCTCGTTTTGCAAGCCGAAGCCAAGCGCCAGCAGGCGGCTGGCATACAGCGCGAGGCCGAGCTCGACGCGACGCAGATCGCCCAGGCCAAGGCCGACGCGGCCAAGGTCCGTCTCGAGGCCGAGGCGGCTGCCGACGCCGAAGCGATCAGAATCCGCAAAATCGCGGAAGCGACGGCGGAAAGCATCCAGAAGGTGAACCAGGCGATCGAAGCCGGCGGCGAGTCGTACTTCCGATATCGGCAGATCGAGCTGCTGCCGCAGATTGCGCCGGTGATCGCCGAGGCGTTGGCCGAGGCGAAGCTGGTGACGATCTCCGGCGGCGAGGGTGGCGGCGCGGCGGGGGCGACGACGAACAACATCACGAGCGTCATCCAGACGGTGCTCGCCGCGCAGCTCGTCTCACGCGGCTTGGGCGATCCATCGTCCGGTCCGACCGCGGCGCAGGCGACGTTGCCAAGCTCGATTCCGGCACCGGCCAAGAAGTAGCGAGCCGCGAAGACCACGACGGCCGCCGGCGATCCGGCGGCCGTCGCCGCATCGGGCAACCGCCCGCGCTACGGGTTCGGCGCGTCCAGCTTCGGCACGACGTACGTCTTTCGCAGCGCGTCCAGATACGCGCCGTGCAGCCCGTGGATGGCGTCGAACTCGCGCTTGACCGTCGCGCGATACGCCGGCCGCGTCGCGAAGTCGTAGAGCAGCGCCGCCATCGCCTGCGCGTCGACGACGAAACCAGAGTGTCCGACGTCGGTGAGCGCGTCGGCCAGCATCTCGTACGTGTGGTTCGGCGCGTTCGAGGTTTTGGCGCTGAAGCCCAACCCGGGCATTTGGCTCGACACGCTCCCCGTCTCCTCGAACCCCTGCGGCTTGCCCGGCTCCGGCAGCGCGCCGGTGGCACCGTACTTCTTCATATATGCGAATCCAACTTCACTCAATGATCCGAGGCTGATGCCGTCGCGGTCCTCGCCGTAATGGTCGATGGCGACCCTGGTGCCGGTGGCGAGCGCGGCGGCTTTGGCGGCGTTGTCGACCATCTCTATCACCTGGGCGAGGTAGACCTCGTCCGGGTAGCGGACGTAGAAGTCAGCCGACGTGCGATCCGGCACGACGTTCGGCGCCGCGCCGCCTTCGGTGATGATGCCCTGGATACGCGTCTCGGGGCGGAGGTTGCTGCGAATGCCGTCGATGTTGTCGAACAGGTGGATGACCGCGGTCAGCGCGTTGCGGCCGTTCCAGGCGGTGAGCTCGTGCGCCGGCGCGCCGGTGAAGGTGTACTTCACGCCGTCGATGTTCATGCAGCAAGTGCCGAAGCCTGCGGCGGGTCGCGTCGTCGCGATCGACGAGTGGCTGCGGATGACGATGTCCATGCCGTCGAACATGTGAGCGTTGTACATGATCGTCTTCGCTTCGGGCGGCATCATCTCCTCGCCCGGCGTGCCGAACACCGTCACGCTCCCCGGCGTATGCGTCTTCGTCAGATACTCGGCGATGGCGATCGCGGCGGCCATGCCGATCGGTCCCTGCGTGCTGTGCTGGTCGCCGTGGAACGCGCCCTTGGTGCCGCGGAGCGCGTCGTACTCGAGGATGACGCCGAGGTTCGGGCCGCCGTTGTTCTTGTTGTAATGCGCGATGAACGCCGTCGGCAGTCCCGGCGCGCCCATCGTCACCGTGAAGTCGTGCTTGGTGAGGTAGTCGGTCAGCAGCTTGACCGAGCGCGTCTCTTGAAAGCCGATCTCGGGGTGGCGCGTGATGTCGTCGCCCATGGCGAGGAGCTCGCTGTCCATCAGCTCCTTGGCGCGCGCGGCAACCTGGTCGCGTGCGGCGTTGGGCCCAGTGAGCTGGGCGACGAGCTGCGACAGATTCAGGGATTTCTCAACTGAATCCATCTGGTGAACGACGCCGGCGGCCGACTCGCGCTCGGTTGGCGTTTCTTGCGCGGCCAGCGTGGCGGGGAGGACGAGAACGAGCGCGAACGACAGAGATCGAAGCCTGAGCATGGCGAGGTGGGGTGGGGACGCAGAGACGATACTCGCGCCACGCCGCCAGGGCCAGTCAGTCCGATCGAAGCGCCGCGAGCGGATCGACCCGTGACGCGCGCCGCGCGGGCAGATAGCTGGCCAGCGCCGCGACTCCGATCAAAAGGCCGGACACCCAACCGAGTGTCGCCGGGTCGCGCGGCGCGACGCCGTAGAGGAGTCCTGCCATGAGTCGCGTCAACAGGAGCGACGCCCCCAAGCCGACGACTGCCCCCGACAGCGCGATCAGCGTTCCTTCGCCGACGATCATGCGCACCACCTCGCTGGGCTCGGCGCCCAGCGCCACGCGAATGCCGATTTCGTGCGTGCGCCGCGCCACAGCGTAGCTCATCACGCCGAAGATGCCGACCGACGCGAGCACGATCGCAATCCCAGCGAACGCCGCGAGTAGCACGAGATAGAACCGCGACTCGGCCGTCGCTTCGTCGACCACTGCGTCCATCGTCTGCACCGCCGAGATGGGCAGATTCCGGTCGACCGAGCGAATGGCCGCGACAACGGGCGGCGCCAGTGCGGCAGCCGCTGTCTTGCACGTCGCATCGTCGGCACACTTCGCGCGGACGACGAGCGTGAGGTAGGCTTTGGCCCCGCCCTTGGCCGTCCGATAGCTGTTCTCCTGCTCGTAAGGCAGGAACATCTCCGCGCCTGGCGGCCCGGCCCAATCGTCGCGCACGTCATTCTTGACCACTCCCACAATCGTGTAGCCTGTGTAGCCGGCGATCGAGATGCGCTGGCCGATCGGATCGGCGCCCGGCCAATTCGTCGCCGCCATGTATTGGTTGATCACCACGGCGCGAGGGGCTTCGGCCCGGTCCGATTCCGCGACGTCGCGGCCGCGCAGGATCGGAATGCGCATCGTTCGGAAGTAACCCGGGAAGACGACGCGATAGGTCGCCGTCGGCGAGTCGCCCGGCTTCGGTTTCGCACGGCCCTCGACGTTGAATGAGAGGCCCCACTCGTCGCCGGCGATCGGGAGATGATTGATCCAGCTCGCCGATTCCACGCCGGGCAGAGCGCGAATCCTCGGCAGCAGCTGTTCGTACAACGATTGCGTCGATGTCGTGTCACCTTCGCTCGTTCCAGCGACCGACACCGTCATCGTCATCACGCCGCGCGGATCGAACCCGGGGTCGATGTGACCGAGCGCGACCACCGTGCGGATCATCAGGCCGGCCCCGACGAGCAGCACGAGCGCGAGCGCGAACTCAGAGGCGACGAGCATGCTCCGGAGCCGCCCGCGCTTGAGGCCATCGGAGGATGCGCGGTCGCCATCCTTGAACGCTTCCACGAGGTCTATGTGCGTCGCGCGAGTGGCCGGAAGGAGGCCAAAAAGCACCGCGGTGGCAAAGGTGAGCGCGACGGCCGCGAGCAGAGCGCCGCCGTCGACGCTCACGGTCGCAGCGCGCGGAATGCTCGACGGTGCGGCGGCGGCGAGCGCTCGAACGCCCCAAAGCGCGAGAGCGAAACCGGCAAGACCGCCGCCCAGCGCAAGCAACGCGCTCTCGGTCAGGAACTGCGCGAGCAACCTCGTGCGCGTCGCACCAAGTGCCGCGCGAATCCCGATCTCTCGCCGTCGAGACGCTCCGCGAGCGAGCAGCATGTGCGCCACGTTCGCGCATGCGATGAGCAGCACGAGCCCGACGGCGACGAGCAGCACGAGCAGCGGGGTCGCGACGCGTCCGACGACTTTGTTTTTGAGTGGCTGGATGGTGATGTCGCGGTTCGTGCCCGGAAACTGCTGCTCGAGCCGCGCCGTAATCGCCGCGAGCTCCGACCGGGCCTGAGTCAGCGTCACCCCGCGCTTCAGCCGCGCGAACAGGCGCAGGCTTTGCGCGCCGCGCTCGGTGCGCGTCTCGAAGAGGCCCGGTGCCCAGAGCTCCGAATGCGTCGCCCAGAAAGGCGCGAAGGCGAAGCTCTGAGGCATCACGCCGACGATCGTCGTTCGCCAGCCGTCGAGCAGCACCGTTCTGCCGACCACGTCGCGCTGCCCGCCGAAGCGCCGCTGCCAGAGGCCGTAGCTGATCACCGCAACGTGCGCCGCGCCGGGCCTGTCGTCGCTCTCCGCGATTACGCGACCCAGCAACGGGTGCACGCCGAGCATCGGGAAAATGCTCGCCGAGACGTGGAGACCGGTGATGTGCTCGGGCTCGTCGACGCCGATCAGGTTCGGCGACCAGTACTCCGCGGCGCCGATGGCGCTGAAGCTATGCGCCGCGGCGCACCAGTCGACGAAGTTGGCCGGCGAAACCGGATCTGTGCCGTGTTGCAGGATGACGACGAGTCGCTCGGGATCGGCGTACGACAGCGGGCGCAGGAGCACACCGTTGACGACGCTGAGCATCGCCGTCGTCGCACCGATCCCGAGCGCGAGCGCCACGATCGCCGCCACGGTGAAGCCGGGGGCTTTGGCGAGGGTCCTGGCGGCGAAGCGGAAATCACGCACCAACGTGTCGAGTGACCACATGGTCAACTAGACACGTGGCTTGCGGAAATGGTTGGAGCTAGATGCGCTCCATGAGCACGATCCCGGACATGCGTCGGAAGTCTTCTTGGACCGCCTTCGACCGCAGGCGGCCGAGGAAACGCCAGAGCCACATCATCCTCATCTCACGGTTCAACCGCTGCCCTTCCTCCATCGACGAGCGGAACTCGATCTCGCTCCACCCGGACGGTTCGAAAAATTTCGTGCTCTCGGCGGGCGCGAACTGGAAGGGTGCGTTGGCCGCCTGCGCGTTCTTGCCCCAGAACTTTTGCATCATCTCGAGCAGCCGCGGATTGGCGAGGTCGATCAACCACCAGCGGAAGCTCGGCGGCGAGTGAAGGTCGCGCGCCAACCCGGTCACCTGCTCGGGCGTGAGGTAGATGAGCAGGCCCTCGGTGACGACGAGTACCCGCGACGAGCTGGCCCCGACCTGTGAGAAGAGCGCCTGTCGCCGCGCTGCGTCGCGAAGGTCGACCCGAACGGCCTCGTATTGCATCAGAGGCTTCTCGTCGCGGAGCATCTCGAGCTTGTAGTCGAGAATGTCGGGCAGGTCGACGTCGATCCAGCGAACGGTGGGTGGGAGCTGCAGCCGCCACGCGCGCGCGTCGAGTCCGGCGGCGAGGTTGAGTACCGTGTTGGCGCCGCCGCTCTTCACGCGTTCCAGGATGATCTGGTCGAACGCCGCGGTGCGGACGATCATCGCCCAGGCCATGCTTCGGCCGCGCTTCATGCTGTCGACGATGGCCTCGCCCTTCTCGCCGGCGAGCCGCGCGGCGAAGGGATCGCGGAAGATCGCGTCCTTGCGCGCCGTTTCCATGGCGCGGTAGACGGCCACCCAGCGAGCGGTGTCGGAGATGTGCTCGATCTGCGCCATGCGGTGGACATTGACTCCGCCTGGCGCGCCCGTCAACAGCCGGGAGTCGCGGTACCCCTAGCAGAACGCGGTTCCGTGAGCAATTCTCCTAGGCGGGGCGGTCGCATTCGCCTCGCCCCCGACACACTCCCTCTCGTCCCGAGCGGACCCTCCGATGTATCGCCTCCGTACCAATCTCGCGCTTGCCGCGTCGGCCCTCGCCGTGGCGCCCCTTGTCTCGACGCTCCACGCGCAGACGCGCATGCTCCGCTCGCCCACGGTAAGCGACAGCAGAATTGCCTTCGCCTATGCGAGCAACATCTGGGTCGTCGACAAATCGGGCGGTATCGCACGCCGACTGACGAGCGGGCCCGGCGGCGCGAGCAATCCCAAGTTCTCGCCCGACGGCAGGCTGCTCGCCTTTAGCGCCGATTACGGCGGCAATACCGACGTCTATGTCGTGCCGGCCGACGGCGGTGAGCCGAAGCGCCTCACCTGGCACCCGGGCGCCGACGAAGTGCAGGGGTGGACGCCCGACGGTAAGAACATCGTCTTCGCCTCATCGCGTGCGAGCCAGGCGCCGAGCGCGGTGCCGCGCTTCTGGACCGTCCCGGTAGAGGGCGGTGTCGAGACGCCGATGGCGCTGCCGCGCGCCTATCAGGGAAAGATTTCGCCCGACGGCAAGTTCATCGCCTATCGCATGAACAATTCGTGGGACGAAGAGCGGCGCAACTATCGCGGCGGACAGAACCGCCCGATCTGGATCGTCGATCTCAAGACCTTCGACCTCGATTCGACGCCGAACACGGCGAACGACCTCGTCGTCGCCCAAGCCGGATCGCCGCGCAGCTCGTCGCACTTCACGGCGACGAAGACGCCGGAATCCAAGAACATGGATCCCGTGTGGGTCAACGACAACGTCGTCGACTTCATCTCCGATCGCGACGGCGTGGCGAACGTCTGGAGCTACGACAAGTCGTCGAAGAAGCTGGCGCAGGTGACGGACTACAGCGACTACGATGTGAAGACGCTAGACGCGGCGTTCGACGGCAGCGGCGTGGTGTTCGAGCAGGCCGGTAACATCCACCTGCTCGATCCCAAGTCCGGCAAGGAGCACGTCGTCAACATCACGGCGACTGGCGACTTCCCGTGGATGATGGGACAGTGGAAGGACGTCAGCGCCAACATGGCCAACATGGCACTCTCACCGACGGGCAAGCGGATCGCCGTCGAAGCGCGCGGCGAGATCTTCACGATCCCGGCTGACAAGGGCGACGTCCGCGACATCTCCAACTCGAGCGGGTCCGCCGAGCGCGAGCCGGCCTGGTCGCCCGACGGCAAGCAGCTCTCGTACTTCAGCGACAAGTCCGGCGAGTACGAGCTGTACATCGTCGACCAGGACGGGCTGACAACGCCGCGCGAGATCAAAATTCCGACGACGGGCCACTTTTACACCGCTTCGTGGTCGCCCGACGGCAA
>JBIOHX010000058.1:0-14914 GCA_044449465.1 Gemmatimonadales bacterium
CGCCGGGATCGGTCCCGCAGCGCAGCGAGGCTGAGGCCGGCGTGGCGGCGGCAATCGAGGTCGTACACGCCTACTCACTCGTGCACGACGATCTGCCGTGCATGGACGATGACGACATGCGGCGCGGACGCCCGACGGTGCATCGAAAGTTTGGCGTTCGCGTCGCGACTGCCGCCGGTGTGGCGATGGTTCCGCTCGCCGCGGCCGCCGCACTCGACGGCGCACGGGCGATGGGGCTCGAGCCGTCGGCGTGCGGCGAGATCGTCGCCACGCTGATGCGCGCGTCGGGCGGGGGCGGCATGATCGGCGGACAATTGCTCGATCTCGAGGGTGAGGGACGCCAGTCGACGCTCGAGGAACTCGAGCGAACGCACCGGGCCAAGACCGGCGCGCTGATCCGTGCGGCGCTCGTGGTTGGCGCCCTGGCGGGCGGCGCGACCTGCGAACAGCGCGACGCACTGGAGCGATTTGGCGACGCCATCGGGCTCGCCTTCCAGATCGCCGACGACGTACTGGACATCACGGCCACCACCGATCGCCTCGGCAAGCCCGCGGGCCGCGACCTGGATCTACACAAAGGGACGTATCCGGCCGTGCTCGGGATTCCGGACGCCAGGCGGCGCGCCGACGCGCTCGCCGCCGAGGCTTGCGCGGCGCTGAAGTCGGCGGAGTTGAGCTCTCCGGAGCTCGACGCGCTGGCGCGGTTCGTCGTCGAGCGAGAGTCGTAACGGGTTGCTAGCTTACGAGCTGGAGCATCGATCCGCATGAGCATTCTGGACCGAATCACTTCGCCGGCCGACCTTCGGGGTCTCACGCGGGACGAGCTCAACCAGCTCGCCGACGACGTGCGGGCCCGACTGATCGACGTCTGCTCGCAAACGGGCGGGCACATCGGCGCGGGCCTGGGTGTCGTGGAGCTGACCATCGCGCTTCACTTCGCGTTCGAGACCCCGCGTGACCAGCTGGTTTGGGACGTGGGCCACCAGGGCTACCCGCACAAGGTGCTCACGGGCCGGAACGCCGGCATGGAAAGCCTGCGTCAGGAAGACGGCGTCTCGGGGTTTCTCAAGCGGAGCGAGAGCGAGTACGACGCGTTCGGCGCGGGCCATGCCGCGACCTCGATCTCGGCAGCGCTGGGAATCGCCGCCGGCCGCGACGTCCAGGGCGAGGATTTCAAAGTCATCGCCGTCATCGGCGACGGGGCGCTGACGTCGGGCCTCGCGTACGAAGGACTCAACAACGCCGGGCATTCCGACCGGAACATCATCGTCGTGCTCAACGACAATGAGATGTCGATTGCGCCAAACGTCGGCGCGATGTCCAAGTACCTGACGTCGGTTCAGCGCAATTCGCTCTACAACCGCGTGCGCTCGGCGATCGGGGCGATCGTCGACAACGCACCGGGTCCGTTGGCGTCGGTGAGCACGCTCGTGCGCAAGTGGGAGGAGAGCGTGAAGACCTTCCTCACGCCGGGGGTGTTGTTCGAGGAGCTGGGCTTCCGCTACTTCGGACCGATCGACGGCCACGACATCGGCGGAATGATCGAGACGTTTGCGGCGGTGCGCGCGCTCAAGGGCCCGAGACTCGTGCACGTGCTGACGCAGAAGGGCAAGGGCTTTCCCGCGGGCGAGCGTAGCCTCGAGAAGTGGCACGCTCTACCTCCCGGTCATGACCCGTCCACCGGCGCGCAACGCAAGCCGTCGACCAGCGTCGGTTATACCAAAATTTTCGGGACCGCGCTGACCGAGCTGGCCGCCGAGCACCGTGACCTGGTCGCGATCACGGCGGCCATGCCAAGCGGGACCGGCACCGACCTGTTCGCGAAAGCGCATCCGTCGCGCTTCTTCGACGTCGGCATCGCCGAAGGGCATGCCGTGACCTTTGCCGCGGGCCTGGCGACACGCGGCGTACGTCCAGTCGTCGCGATCTACTCGACCTTTCTTCAGCGCGCGTACGACAGCATCGTTCACGACGTCGCCATCCAATCGCTGCCCGTGATCTTTTGCATCGACCGCGCTGGGCTGGTCGGCGAGGACGGCGAGACGCACATGGGTTTGTACGACATCGCCTACCTCCTCGCGGTGCCAGGACTTACCGTCACCGCGCCGAAGAACGCGACGGAGATGATCGGCCTGCTGCGCGCGGCGATCGCGCACCGAGCCGGCCCGTTCGCCCTTCGATACCCGCGTGACGCGGCGCCCGACACGCCGCCGCCGCTGACGCAAATCGAGGCCGTGCCCTACGGGACATGGGAAGTGCTGCGCCGCGGCGGCGAGGCAGCGATCCTCGCGGTCGGCACGATGGTCCAGCCGTCGCTTGCCGCGGCCAAATCGCTGGCGGCGGACGGGTTGCACGTGACAGTGGTGAACTGCCGCTTCCTCAAGCCGTATGACGAGATGACGTTGGCCGCGGTGCTCGGCGACCATAAGCATATTCTCATCGTCGAAGAAGGGACGGTGGTCAACGGGTTCGGCGCGTTCCTTTCGACGGTGATCGGACGGTACGATCCAGCGGTGCGCGTCGCGGTGCACGGGGTGCCGGACCGCATCGTCCACGCCGCCCCACGGGCCCGGCAGCTGGCCAGCTGTGGGCTCGATGCAGCCGGAATCGCCAGCCGAGTGCGCGCGCTGTACGAGAGCGAGGCGCTGACGGGGTGATCCGGCTCGGCGTCGTCGGGCACCTTGGCTATAGCGGCCTCCCAGCGGTGCTCCGAACGCTGGGCGAGCTCGCGCCCGCACTCGGCCTCGAGCTCAATTTCGAGAAAGAGCTGTTCGAGGCCGCGGGCGACGGGCGGCAGCTCGGTGATCCGGCCGGCCTCGATGCGCTGCTCACGCTCGGCGGCGACGGCACGCTCCTCCGCGGCGCGCGCATCATCTCGCCGCATCCCGTACCAATACTCGGCGTCAACCTGGGGCGGTTGGGCTTTCTCACCTGTTGCAATGCAGACCAACTCTCAAACGCATTGATGCGGTTTGCGCGGCAAGATTATTTCGCCGAATCGCGGATGGCCCTCCAGGCCCGCGTGTTCGACGTGCGCGGAACGGAGCGGCAGCAATGGATCGCGCTCAACGACGTGGTGCTCCACAAGGGCGGCTTCGCCCGTGTCGTGAGCGTGCGCGTGGCGGCCAACGGCGAGACGATCGCCAAGTACGCGGCGGACGGGGTGGTGCTGTCGACGCCTACCGGCTCGACGGCCTACAGCTTGTCGGCGGGCGGCCCCGTCGTCTTTCCAACCCTCGAGACGATCGTCGTCACGCCGGTGTCAGCGCACACGCTCGCCATTCGACCCGTGATCCAACCGTCGAGCGTCGAGGTGACGCTGCAAGCGGAAGATGGTCCCGAGGAGCTTTTGGTGACGGTCGACGGGCAGGTGGGCACCACGTTCGCGATGGGCGAGACGTTGAGCGTGCGGCGCGCGGTCGGCGGCGTGCTCATCATCCGCTTTCCCGGAACGAACTTCTTCACCACTCTGCGGCAAAAGCTGGGTTGGGGCGGTTTGGCTGACCGCGACCGGCCGGCGTAAACGCGCGCGATGCTGACCGAACTGCGGATCAAGAATTTCGCGATCATCGAGTCACTCACCCTGCCGCTGGCGCACGGCTTCAACGTGCTGTCGGGGGAAACGGGGGCGGGCAAGTCGATCATCGTCGGCGCGCTCGGGTTGCTGCTTGGCGAGCGGGCGAGCGCGGAGGTGATTCGCACGGGCGCCGACCGCGCCACGGTCGAGGGAGTGTTCGACGTGACCGCCCGACGAGAAATACGCGCGCTCGCCGACGAACGCGGCATCGACGTCGACGAACCGCTCATCGTTCTCAAGCGCGAGGTAGCGCCGGGACGTGCGCGCGCCTGGATCAACGGCACGCCCGTGAATGCCACGCTGCTCGCCGAGATCGGGCGGATGCTGGTGAATCTGCACGGCCAACACGAGGCGCAAACGCTGCTCGACTCAGAGGCGCAACGGCGCATACTCGACGCGTTCGCCGGCGCCACCGATCAGGCCGCGCTGATGCGCCAGACACATGGCGAGCTTGCGTCGATCGTCGCCGAGATCACCGACCTCACGGCCCGCCGCGCCGAAGCCGAGCGGCGGGCGGATTACCTGCGCCACGTTGCCGCGGAGCTCGGCGACGCCAAGCTCGTGGACGGGGAAGACGTGAAGCTCGAGGACGAGGCGCGCCGCCTCGAGCACGCCGAGGAGCTCCGGGCGCTGGCGAGCGGGATCGTCGCCGCGCTGGATGGGGAAGAGGACACTGTGCTGCAGCGTCTTGCCGCGGTGGCGCGCGCGCTCGCGTCGATTCAGCGCATTGATCCCACGCTCGAGCGGCTCCAGGAGTCGTACGACGCGGCGTACTACGCACTCGAGGCATTGGCGCGCGAGCTGTCGGACTACGAGGCGTCGGTCGACCTCGATCCGACACGCCTCGACGACGTTCGCCGCCGTCGCGACCTACTGTTCCGCCTGGCGAAGAAACACGGCGGCTCTGTGTCGTCGGCCATCACCGCGCTGGCCGACGCACGCGCCGAGCTGGATCTGCTCGACTCCGCCGGCATCGACCTCAGAGAGCTCGAAGCGCGAGAGCGAGAGGCGCGCGCGAAGGTGCGCGCGTGCGCGGTCGAACTGAGCGAGCTGCGACGCAACGGTGCCGCCCGGCTGGCTGCCTCGGTCGACGATGTGCTCCCGGCGCTCGGGATGCCGGACGGCCATCTGACGATCGCGCTTCGAGAGCGCGGAGAGATTGGCGCCATGGGCGGCGAGGACGTGGAGTTGCGCGTGGCGCTGAACGTCGGACATGAGGCTCGGCCGCTGTCGCGCGTCGCGTCGGGCGGCGAGCTGTCGCGCGTCATGCTCGCGCTCAAGACCATTCTCGCGCGCTTGGATCGCGTGCCGACCCTGGTCTTCGACGAGGTCGATGCGGGCATCGGCGGCCGCGTAGGCCTGCAAGTCGGCGAGACGATGCGCGGCGTCGCCAGCCATCATCAGGTGTTCGCGATCACGCATCTGCCCCAGATCGCGGCGCGCGCGCATCACCACATCGTCGTCAGCAAGGGCGCGCGCGGCGGCGTCACGACGGCCGACGTCACCGTGGTGGCCGGAGACGATCGCGTTACCGAGATCGCTCGGATGCTTGGCGGGGATCCGGAGAGCGGCACGAGCCGCGCCCACGCGCGCGAGCTGCTCGAGGCGGCGAGCGTGGAGGTCGAGGCTGAAGCGCAGGCCGCTGGCTTGGGTTCCAAGCGTCGCGGTCAGCGCGTCAGATAGAGCCGCAACTCGAGTTGGTCGCGAAAGGTCTTTGGAACTGGCCCGCCGCTGCCGGCGATCGTTTCGAGATGACTGAACGTCACCTCGACCGGAACAGCGCCGGGTCCGCGATTCGTCGACGCCACCGTGGAGTAGGAGAATCCGAAGCCGATTTGCTGTGCGGTCCCCGCGGACAGTCCGGCGAGCGCGCCTGACGGCACACCACCGTACTGGTCGGCGCCGGTACGCACGAGCTGGTACTCGCCGTTAACGGCGAGATAGCGCAAGATGGTGAAGCGCGGGATGACGGCGAGCGTCAGCACATTGCCCGCTGAATAGGTCGATCGGGCGGGCGGCGCGGCGAGCAGCGGCAAGAGAGAATTCTCGGCATTCGCGACCCGCGCGACATCAATCGTGCCGAGCTGCAAGGTATAGGCGCCGAGCGCGGTGGCGGCGAGCCGGCCGACGCGCATGTCGCCGGCGGCGCCCAGTTCGACGCCCGGCTGTCCGTACCCGGTGCTCTGGTCGAACAGCCGGTTGCGGCTCGCCGGCTCGCCGGTACCGAAGCGGAAGGCGCCGTTCACCGCAACGCGATAGCGCCGCGTGCGGTCGTTCGCGCCGGTGGTGTCGCCGTAGGAATTGAGGAGTTGAAACGTCGCCCCGACCGAGACGTCGCCTATGGACGACCGGTCGATCGAGCCGAGCGTGTCGTGACCGAGCGCCGTGAGCAAATTTTGAAACTGCGCGCGGGCCGCGGGACCATGCGCGCCGGCAAGCGTTCCGCTCACGGAGCCCGCAGCAACGAGCGTGTCGTAAGCGGCGCGGATGCCGGCCAGGCGCTGATCGATCGCCCGTTGCACGGCGCCGGTGTCGATCGGCACGAACGACTGGCCGGGATGATCCGCTCCGGTGCCGTAGAGTGTCTCGACGTCGGTGGCGAAGGCGCCGGTCGACTGGATCAACGTCGTCAACGCGGCCTGCTGCGCGAGCAACGAGGCGCAGTTCGCGCCGCTGGGCGCCGTCTGGCAGTCGGCGAGGCGCTGCTGGAGCGCGGCCGCCGCACTCCGAAGCGTTTGAACGAGGGTCGCGTTGCTCGCCAGTTGCGTGCTGTTCAGCAATGCCGGATTCGGCCCGACACTCGCCACGCCGAACTTCGGATTGAGCTGGGCAAACACCGTGGTTCGCGTTTCGACGAGCGGAACTACCACGCCCAGGGTGAGGCGGCTCGTGAGCCCGTACTGGAGAATGAGCGGCGCGGTGACGACGCGTGCGTTGGCCGCGGCCACCATGTTTCCGAGCGAGAGATTGAAGCTCGGCAGTTGGGAGAGCGACCGAATGGCGGCCTGCGCGGGAGCGAGACTCGGCACCGCGGCAGGGTCGAGCGTGCCGGTGACCAACGTTGCGGCGATGTTACGCGGATCACCCTCGGCGCCGGCGCCGAGCAGCTCGTCCCAGCGCGTGAAGGACGTGAGCACGCGGATGCCGAGCGCTCCCCGCGGCAGCACCGATGCATCGGTGGCGAGACTCGTCGTCGACTGGGCGGCCAAACAAAGCGGAAACAGCCAGGCGATCAGGAGCGCGCTCGATCGGATGCGCTGTCGAACCGGCAATCGAAGTCTCGCTGCGTGCGGTGTGTGCGGGCCGGCGTGCGGGTTATCATTCGGACAATTCGCCAACAAAGATAATCCGAGCTTCGTGACGCCGCTTCCACCGCCGCCGATCCCCTGGCAGATGACGGGCAACCACTGGCTCGCACTGCCGTGCATCCACCCCGGCGACGCTTCGATCCACGCCATAGGCGTGCTGCATCGCGCCGCGCGCGCGGCGATCGAGTTCGCCGGCGGCAACGACTTCACTGACGGCACCGCCGCACCACGGGCGCGGCCGACGATCGACATCGACGGCGTACGCCACGAGTTGTCGAAAGTTCCCATCGCCTGGGAACGCGCCCTCGGCTGGATCCCGACGTTTACCTGCACGCTCGCCGATGTGGTGGTGCGGGGAACGATCTTTGCGCCGTACGGCCGCGACGCTGACGTCTCGGGCGCGGTGATCGCGCTGTCGTTCGAGAATCGGCGAATAGCCGACGTCGAGATTACGGTCACGCTCGGCGGCAAGCTCGGACTGCGACAGCTTCGCGTGCGCACGCCACGACCGTTCGCAGACGAGAATCGGGCGGCGCGGAGCGCCTCAGGCGCGGTGCTGCTGCATGGCGCGACGCTTCCCGAGTCAGCCGCGGTGGCCATCGTCGCCGACGGCGAGGGTCCGGCGACGGTCGACGGCGGGTCATACACCATTCGGCGAACGCTGCGTGTGCCGAGGGCAGGGCGGGAACAGACGGCGTTCTATCTCGCCGTTGGGCCCGAGCCGGATGGAGCCGACGCGACGGCGGGGGTGCTCCGCCGCCGCGGGTGGCGCGAGCTGCTGGCGGCGACGCGGGACGCCCTCCAGAGCCTCGAACAGAGCACGGGGAGCGAGGCGGTGGACCGGCTGATCAATAGAAATCTGTTATTCGCGTACTTCTACGGCGTGGGCCGCGCCCTCGACGACGCGCAGTACTACCTGGTGCGGAGCCGGGCCCCCTGGAACGGCCACGGGGTGACGGTGCGCGACTGGGACGCCCTCATGTGGACGATTCCCGCCGTGCAGCTGGCCGACCCGCCGCTCGCCCGGGAGCTGCTGCTGCGGATGTGCGAGCTGCACGGCTACGCGCCTGGCCGGGGCGTCCACTACCTCGACGGCACGCTGTTCGAGCCAGGCTTCGCCCTCGAAGGTCTGGCCGCGTACGCGCTCGCGGCCGACCGGTACATCCGCGACACGGGCGACGACCGGATCGTCGACGAGCCGGCGCTCGCCGATACGCTGTATCTCGCCGCCGAAGACCTCGATACGCGGCGTGACAAGCGCGCTCCGCTGTACACCACCGAAGTGAGTCCCTCCGGCGCCCCCCTGGCCCACCCCTTTTCGCTCCACGCCAACGCCGCCGTGGCGCAGGCGTTCGAGGTATTGCATCGCACGCTCGACGAGGAGACGGCGCGCGCGCTCGAAGATCCGGAAGCCATCCGCGCCGCCCTCAACCGTCATTTCATCGTCGACAACGGCGGTCACGGCAACTACGCCGCCGCCGCGGATTTGGCCGGTGCGACCTCCGCCGCCGACGACGCGTCGGCGTCGATCTTTTGGTTGCCGCTGTACGACGCGGTGCCGCGAACGGATTCGACCTACCGGCGGACCGTCAAATCGCTCGCCGGTGCGCCCGATTCGTTGGCGCGCCAATGCGCGCGACTCATGGGCCCAGACGCGCCGGCGGTGCTACGCTGGCTTCGGCGCGCGCCGCTCGACGGCGGCGTCGCGGCGGAGGTGGTCGACGGAGACGGAAGCGCCGTTGCGAACGGCGGCGACGCATCACTTTCAGGCCTGCTCGCGTGGTCCGTGTGGTATGCGGTGAACGCCCTCGGTGAGCGGCCGTAGCGCGTCATCCGGTTGGCGCTGGTCTGTCTCCGTCGTCACGCTTGCGATATATTTCGCGGCGCGCGGGAATAGCTCAGTTGGTAGAGCACAACCTTGCCAAGGTTGGGGTCGCGGGTTCGAGTCCCGTTTCCCGCTCTGCGTTCGGCGTGGAGGCAGGAGGAGCGAACACGAACGCCCGCCCGGATGGCGAAACGGGTAGACGCAAGGGACTTAAAATCCCTTTCCCGCAAGGGAGTGCCGGTTCGAGTCCGGCTCCGGGTACTTGCTAGACGGTTGCAGAGTAACGAGTTACGCGACCGCCCCGCCGGCGTTGGACTCGTCGGACGCCCGATTCTGCCGCCGGGGTCCCCCAAGGGTCCCCTTGCCCCCTTTCCGGCCCGCTGCGGGCCGTTGTGGTCTCTGTGGCGCCTTCGGTCTCTGGCCCATGTGCACCGCGAGCTTGCCAACGCCCGCCCGCAAGTCTGCCTCGTTCGTGATGTCGTAGCGGTCGAAGACGCTCCGGGTTTTGTGGCCCGTGAGGCGCATGGCGATCGTATCGGGGACGCCCGCGCGCACGAGGTTCCGGACGGCGGTACGGCGGAAGTCATGCACGAGCCGCCCGACGACGCTCGGCCGCACGATCGCCGCGACCGGGCTCGTCGCCCCGCCCCGCGCGGCCCGCTCGCACGCCACGGCCCAGGCGCGGACGTAACTCTTGATCGGCGCTCCGACGCGGTGGAACACCCAGGGCACCATGGTGCCCGTCTGGCGTTCGATCGTGACTCTGGCGGCCCGCTGCGCTTCGAGGAGCGCGGCGAGATCGGGCAGGGCATCGAAGGGGAACGAACGCCCCTCGTCGTTCTTGGTCGTGTTCGGCTCCAAGCGAATGATGCCGGCGGCGAAATCGACTTGGCTCCATTGCAGCGTCAGCACTTCCGACCGGACGCGCCAGCCGGTGTAGTAGGCGAACTGCATCACCGGCTTGAGCGGCTCCGGCAACTGCGCGAGCACGGCGGCGAAATCGCCGGGCTCGAAAAAGCCCGTGCGGGCGTTGCGCGGGGCAGGCGTGGAAATCGCCGGCGCCGAGGGCAGGCGCCGATCTTTGACGGCGAGGCGGAAGGCGCGGCGGAGCAAAGCCAGTTCATAGTTGACCGTGCTCCGGCTCGCGCCCGCGTCGAGTCGGGCCAGCTCGTAGGCGGTGACGCGCTGCGCCGTGATGCCGAGCGCCCGCGACCCCTCGAACGTTTTACGCAGATGCGCGAGCGCGCTGTCCATGCGGTCGAGTGAGCGATTGCCCTTCACGCGGTAATTGGTGCGGAGCATCGTTTCGAGGTCGGCGAACGACAGCCGGCGCGCATCGGGCGCCTGGTGCTCGCCGCGGCCGAGGCGATCTTCGAGGAGCACAACTCCTTTCTCCGCCTTCTCCCGGCTTGTCGTCTTGAGTGATTGCCACCGCTCCTTGCCGTCGACCCGGTAGCGGACCCACCAGATGGTGCCGAACTGCTTCAGCGTTCCGAACGCGCGACGGGGCTTCGGGGAATCGCTCATTTCGGGACCCTCACGAGCAGGCCGGCCGGTTCGATCCCGAGCTTTCGGCAAATCTTGTCGAGTAATTCGAGGTTGATCGTCGTCGTCTCGCCGGTCTCAAGGTCGCTGATCGTTGCCTGTCGGACGCCGACCTTTTTCGCGAGCTGGACCTGGGTCAATCCCGCGGCTTTCCGCGCTTCGCGAAGCCCTTGGAGCCGGATAGGTGTCACGAGTGTTGGGGTCATGGAGTGAAATATACGCTTGTGCTTATATCGCCGCAAGCGTATAATGGGATATAGCAACGCCGCTCACTGCGGCTGCGCGAATTTACTGTCACCTGAGAGGAACGACTATGCCCGCCACTGCAAAGAAGCCCCGCTCCCTTCGCATTGACCGACGCCCCGCCGGATGGGTCGGGGAAGGCGAAGCCCTGAGCCGCCACGTCGTCGAAGCCTCCGCCGTCGCCGATGGCGACGTCCATGTACACGCCGAGATCGAGCTGTGGGAGGACGACGCGACCTTTCGCGTTGCGCTCGGCGCAGCGGAGTTCACGGAAACATTCACCGGGCGGATAAGCGCTGTTGGCGGATTCGTTCCAAGCGCGGGTTTTGTCGTTACCGATCTCGTCGTCATCGAGGCGCTGGCCACCGCGTTGCTCCGCGCCGTCCAGAAAGCAAGGGAGATTGGTCTCCATGAAACGGTTCGCACTCGAACGGAAGGATACGCGCGGTGAACGCCAAACCGCTGACGCGCGGCGTGTACATCGCGCCTTGGTTGGGACCAGACGGCGAGACGATCCTCGTCGCGATCGATTCCAAGCGCCGCCTCATCGCTGAACCGACGGTAGTTGCCGCGGGCGCAAGCCAAGTCCTCGCTGGTGACGCCTTGTGGGACCGACTCGAAGCGGCTGACCCAGGACGCGTGGCGGACACGCGACCACACCTGACGCTGGTCTGACGCACGCTCGCCTGACCCACGCGACGGCCCCGGCTTCGACAGCGGGGCCGTTTTGCTTACCCATCGGCAGAGGCGGGAAGCGTCGCCAACATCGCCGCAAGGATCCCAAGGCGGTACAGCTCTAGCGCCGCGCCAACGGGTCGCGCTTCGCCAGGCAAGAGATCGTCAATCTGTTTGACGAGCCGACGTAGTCGCTTCAGTCGTGGCTCGCCCTCTGCGATTCCTTCGAGTCGACAAATCCGGTCCCACGCTTCGTGGAGCGGCGAGCGAGCGACGTGCCCGCCAGGCGTTAGGCGTTCGAGCTCATCGAGCGATTGCCGCACGCCAGCGTGGACGCCGGCCACCTTGAAGATGTCGCCGACCGAGATTTTGCCGGCCGCAGTGCCGGTCGACGCCGCGACGATCTCGCTTCCACGCGCCCTGGCGTCGCGCTCGTCATCCTCGGTCATGTAGGGCGACGCGCCGCGCAGATAGTCTGCACGGATGCCGTGCACTTTGTGAATGCGAGCGATCACGGCTTCGGGAAGCGGCAACATCCCGGTCCGGTAATCGATGATGAACCGCCGACTGCCGGCGCGCGGCGGTTTGCCGCCGGCGGTGAGCGAGCCGGCGAACTGCTTCATGTTCCCGCCGGCCACATGGTCGATCACGCGCGCCAGTCTCGCGCCCGCTGCGGCATACGGTCCCTTCGGAACTTTGCGTGACACTGAGCCTCCGGAGAAGAACGTCGTTCCAATCGGTACTATCTGGAACATAGGTGTTTCGGAAAGTCACGACAACCCCTAGGGTAGACCCATGCACGACACGTCTACTCGGCTCACGGTGGTCAGCACGAAGCTCGCGCCACAAGAGCGGCGCATCCTCGTCGCTGTTGCCGCGGCTTCCAACACCACCGTCTCGGCGATGCTCCGCGCAGCGGCTGTACCGGCGCTCCGCGATCGGCTCCGCTCGTTGGCTGAGGTAGACTCGGCTCCCCCCGCCTAGTTCGCCGCTGCGCGGGCGGATCCCGCGTGCCGTCATCCCAGCAGGGAACGATGCCCACCAACATGAAGCCGGACGCCGCCGTCGAGCGCCTCGCCGCTGAGCTGCGCGACACACAGTTCGCGGCCGAACTCACACCCGTCTTTGCCCGAAGCCGCAGCGCGAGCGCGGCCCGCGCCGCCGAGATCGAAGCCGCGACGCTGAGCACCCTTCGGCAGTCGAGCGCCTTCCAGTCGATTCGGGCGGCGGCGCGGGCCTCGTTGCCGCAACGCGATCAGGCGATCGCGCAGGCCCGCGCCGCCGCGGGCGATCCGAACTTGAGCGTGACCGGCCAAACGGCGCGCGCGGCGGAGATCACAGCGATGATCGCGGCGGTCGGGGAACGTTTCGACGCGACCGCGAAGCAGTCCGGCGCCAGGCTCCGCGCGTCGGCGGCGACCCCTGGACTTCAGAGCGCGCCGCGCGCCGAGTGGCTGACGGCGGAGGCGACGTTTTGGGCCAAGTACCCGCATGTGCCGAGCGCGGCGATTCTGCGGGAAGGCGCAGCGCTGCTGGCGGTGGCCAGCGATCCCAAGACGCCGGTTGAAATGCAGGCCCGCGCGAATTTCTTACTACAAGAGTGCATCCAGCCCGCGGCCGAACGGCGCGCGACGGCGCCGGAAAGTTTCGCGCGGCATCTCGCGCCCGCCTACGCGGATCTCTCGGACGCGGTCACTGGGCATCTCGACGTCGCGCTCGGCCATGTCGAACACCGGGCCGCGCAGCAGGTCGCCGATCAGGTCGAAGGCGAGGCGGCCTTCATCGTCTCGCTATTCGCGGACGCCGACGCCGACGTAACGGTGTTGAAGATCGCGGCGCCGACGTTGCTCGCCGACGACGAATGAGCACCCTGTCTTTCCTCGGCCGGCGCGCGTTGACCTACGCGTCGGAACTCGGCTGGCCCGTGTTTCCCGTCTGGGGCGTCGACCCGAACGGGGCGTGCCTTTGCGGCGACGCGCACCGCGAGAATCCGAAGAACGTCGGGAAGCATCCGATTTACCCCGATGGGTTCAAGATCGCGTCGCAGTTCCCCGACGCGGTCGGCACATGGTGGGATGCGCATCCGGACGCGAACATCGGTTTTTGCCCTGGGCTCGCTGGGCTCATCGCGTTCGATCTCGACAGCGCACACGCGGCGGCGAAGGCGAAAGAGATCGGCCTGCTCGACGTCGAGACGTGGCGCGCGGAGACGGCGCGCGGCTGTCACCTGTATTTCCGACTGCCGAAGGGCACGCCGGAGATCGGCAACGTTTCGAAGTGGGCCAAGGATGGCATCGACGTGCGGGCGCATGGCGGGTACACGCTCCTTCCGCCGTCGCGGCATCGGCAGAACGTCGTCTATCGCTGGATCGCGGGCGACTTCGACTCGCTGACGCCGCTTCCCGCCCGCGTGTTGGAGCTGCTCACCACGACCGGCGGCGCAGTGCCCTCGGCGACAACGACCGCGCCGGGCATTCCCTCGGCCCGCGGCGAGACGGTGCGGGCGCTCATTGAGCAGGGCAAGCGCCAAGGGCTCAGTAACGATTTCATCGTCGACAGCATCGACCGCCGCGTTCATCGGTACCTCGCCGCGGCGGGCAACCGGGAGGAAGGGCAAGGGCGGAACAACGTCGCGTATCAAATCTCCGCGTGGCTGCTGTTCGACTTCGCAGCGGATCCGAGCGTTGCGTGGGGCTACGTCGTCGAGTGGAACGAGCGCAACGCGCCGCCACTCAGTGAGTCAGAGCTGCGCCGAGCCTTCGAGTCGGCGCAGAAGACGGGCAAGCGGCCGGTCGGATGCGCGCATGTTCACCGCTCAAGCGGATCAGCCGCATGACCGCGGCCCCTGCACGCGGCGGACGCGACGCCGTTGCCCGTCTCGTCGACGAGACACCGACGCCCGCGCCGGACGCTGAGATCACGCGGCGGCGCTGGAAGCTGGCAAGCGATCTCCTCGCCGACCCGACGCTGCTCGCGGAGCCGGAAGTGGTGATCCCGTTCATGGCGTGGCGCGGCCGCACGACACTGCTCGCCGGGCGCGAGAAAACCGCCGGCAAGACGACCTATGCGAGCACGGGCGCGGCCAAGAAAAGCCGTGGCGGCCTGCACTGCGGATGTACGCTCGCCCCAGGGCGCGTGCTCTGGACGATTGCCGAGGGCCACGTCGGCGACGTGCTGCGCCCGATGGCGGCGGCCGGCGCGGACTTCGACCAGATCGCCGTGCATGACGACCTCGGCCTCGAACGGCTTGCCATCTTCGAAGCGCAGATCGCGGACTTCGCCCCGGACGTCGTGTTCGTTGACACGCTGGCCTCGTTCGCGGACGACAAGATCGACGACGCGTTCGGCTCGGCCAAGTGGGTGCCGATCATGAACACGCTCGCCCGTATCGCCCGCGACCACGCCACCGCCGTCGTCATCATTGCCCACGCCCGAAAGTCGGACGGCAAGGTCCGGGACTCGAGCGCGATCCCGGCCGGCGTCGACATGGTGCTCGAGATGCACGAGGTGGAGAACTCGCCGAGCGCCCGCCGGATCGATGCGCGCGGACGTTGGCCGATCACCGGGCACACCGTCCAACTCGACACCGGCTCATATTCGCTCGTCCAGGCTGGCGCCGTCGCCATCGAGCTCAAGATCGTCGACTTCGTTCGGGCCAACCCCGGCGCGAGCAAGCATCGGATTCGCGCCGCCATCGGCGGGAAAGCCGAGAAAGTCGACTCCGCGCTGACGGAACTCTGC
>JBIOHX010000059.1:0-14862 GCA_044449465.1 Gemmatimonadales bacterium
AGCTCGCGCTATGCTCCGGCGCCGCGGCGGCGCCAATGGACAGCGTCAGGCGGCCGACGCCTTCGCCGAAGTCGTGGTTGCGGACGACAGCGCAGATCCGCTCACCGACGGAGCGCCCGCCGGCCGCGGCCGCTCCCGACAGCACTACGACGAGCTCGCCACTTTCACCGCCCGCGCCAGCTACGGCCCCGACGTGATCGTCGGCCCGGAGCGTGTGGCGGAGCACCTCGGCGACCGCGGCCACGGCGGACTCGGGCGACGCGCGCAGCCCAGCGCCCGGGTCGATGTCGATCACGAGAAGCGCAACCGGCTGTCGCGGCGCGGCCGCGGCGACCGCCGCTTGCGCCGCCGCAACGAACTCTGGGGACGATCGGTAAAAGTGGGGCACGACGGGAGAGTGCCAGACAGGGATTCGCGCGGACGCCGCGCTGGGCGGCTCCCGGCCCCAACCGTAGAACTCACCTTCGACGGGCGCAAGGCCGTGCCTCGTCACGGGTTATTAACTACAGCCGCCCGCGCTCGTCTACCCATCAGTCCTTCAGCACTTCGAGACACGTTCATGCGAATGCTTACGCTGCTCCTGTCCGCCACCAGCACCGTCGCCTGCTTCGCGCAGTCGGCGGCGCCGGTTCAGTCCGCGTCGCCGATGCAGTCCGTGGACGCCGGCGCTCGGGAGCTGTTGCCCGACGAACAAATTCAACAAGTGCTCAATCGCCTCACCTTCGGCGCTCGCCCCGGTGACGCTGCCGCGGTGCGCGCCATGGGCGTCGACAAGTGGATCGACCTGCAGCTCCATCCAGAGCGCATCGACGACGCGGCGGCCGATCGCCTGGCGTCGTCGTATTCCATCTTTAGCCTGCCGACGTCGACCATCGTCCAGGACTACACCGCCGTGCAGCAGCTTCAGCGCAAAGCGAAACGCGCCGACGCGAAGGACTCCACCATGACGCCGGCCGAAACGCGCCGCGAGCTGATCGCCGAGAACCCGCAGGTCGCCGACGCCGCGCGTGTTGCGCAGCAGCTCACCGGGCAGGTGCAATCGGCCGCGCTGGCGCGCGCCGTGACGACGAATCGCCAGCTCGACGAAGTGATGGTCGCCTTCTGGGAAAACCATTTCAGCGTCTTCGCCGGCAAGGGGCAGACGCGGCTCTTCTTGCCGCAGTACGATCGGGACGTCATTCGTCCGTACGCGCTCGGAAAGTTTCGCGATCTGTTGGGCGCAGTCGCGAAGAGCCCGGCAATGCTCTTTTTCCTCGACAACTGGCAGAGCGCGGCCGACAGCACGCATCCAACGTTGGCGCAACGCGGCGGACGCGCGCGCGGCGGCTTCGGCCGCCGGCCCGGCTTTGGTGCGGGCCAGCAACTGCCGCCGGCGCTCCGCGACCGGTTGGCGAACGCGACGCCGGAACAGCGCCAGCAATTGCTTCAGCAGATACAGCAGCGCGCCAAGCGCGGTCTCAACGAGAACTACGCGCGCGAGCTGATGGAGCTGCACACGCTCGGCGTCGATGGCGGCTACACGCAGAAGGACGTGCAGGAGGTGGCCCGCGCGTTGACCGGGTGGACGTTCAATCGCCAGACTGGTCAGTTCACCTTCAATCCCGCGATCCACGACGCCGGCGAGAAGACGATCCTTGGCGTCAAGTTTCCCGCGGGCCACGGCCAAGATGAAGGCGAGCGGGTGCTCGACCTGCTCGCGAGCTCGCCGGCCACTGCACGGTTCATCACCACCAAGCTCGCCCGCCACTTCGTGAGCGACGATCCGCCGAAAGCGCTCGTCGACCGGTGCGCGAACGCCTTTACCAAGAGCGACGGCGACATTCGCCAGACGCTCGACTGCGTGATCACATCGCCGGAATTCTTCAGCCGCGCGGCGTATCGCTCCAAGGTGAAAACCCCCTTCGAGCTCGTGGCCAGCGCACTCCGCGCCGTCGATGCGCAGCCCGACACGACGCCGCGCACGGCGCAGCTCGTCGCACGCCTCGGCCAGCCGATCTTCGGGCGTCAGACGCCTGACGGGTGGCCCGACCGCGGCGATGCTTGGATGAATACCGGTGCGATCCTCAATCGGATCAACTTCGGCTTGAGCGTTGCTGCCGGTCAGATTCCAGGAGCGAAGCTGACCAATTGGGTGGAGTTCGACTCACTCCGCGCGCTCCCTCGACAGCAGCAAGTTGACGGCGTCGTCAAGTCGATGCTCGGCGGCCAGGTGTCCGTGGAAACACGCGATGTGCTGATGAGCGGCGACAACCCGATGCTCTCCAAGCCGGGCGCATCCGATGCGAACGGTATGGCCGTGGCGAGCGACGACGATCCGGCGATGGCCGCTGGACGTGGTCGCGCGGGCGGCAAGCAGGCGGGCAAGCAGGAGCCGGGCAAGGGTTTCCCACGCGGCCGTGGCGCGCAGGTTCCCGGGTTTGGCCGGCAGGTCAACCTCGAGGGTCTGCCCCAGGTCGTCGGCCTCGCCCTCGGCGCCCCTGAATTCCAGCGCCGGTGACGTCGAGCGCGCTCCCTTGGTGTTGCTAGTGTATGACATCTGAGTGCTCTTCTCTGACATCTACTGTTTTACCTCGCACGTCCAACGTTCCACGCAGTTCGAGGCAACCATGAACCGCCGAATTTTCATGAAGTCGGGCGCGATGGCGCTCGCGACGATGGGGCTCAACCCCTCGTTCCTGCGGCGCACCGTGTTCGCGCAGGACCTGCTCAAAGGGGCCGCGCTCAAAGGCAACGGACGCGGCAAAGTGCTGATCGTTCTTTTCCAGCGCGGCGCGGCGGACACCCTCAACGTCGTCGTTCCGCACGGCGAGCGCGCCTACTATAGCATGCGTCCGACGATCGCCATCCCGCGCCCGGCGGCCGGTGCCGCGCAGACGGCGATCGATCTCGACGGCTTCTTCGGGCTGCACCCCTCGCTGGCGCCGTTCAAGCAGTTGTGGGACGATGGCATCCTCGCGCCCGTGCATGCCGTCGGCAGCCCGAGCAACACCCGGTCGCACTTCGACGCGCAGGATTACATGGAGAGCGGCACGCCCGACAACAAAGGCACGCGCGATGGTTGGCTCAACCGGTATCTCGCCGTCAAAGGCACCTGCGACGAGTGCCACCTCAACGACGCGCCAGCGAACGTTTCAGGCAAGCCCGCCGCGTTCCAGGCCGTCTCGATGACCCCGCAGACGCCGCGCATTCTCGAAGGCGGCGCGCCGACGGTCGCGATGAACAGCCTCGACGAGTTCACGATCCGTACGAACGGAACGCAAGCCGAGCGCATCGAGGCTCTCTACCGCACCGGCAACGCCGACGTCGTGCACGCCGCCGGCGGCGAGATGTTCGAGGCGATCAAGATTCTCAAGGCAGCCAATCCGCAGCAGTACCTGCCGCAGAACGGCGCCGACTATCCGCGCTCGCCGTTCGGCCAGCACCTGCGGCAGATCGCGCAACTCATCAAGGCCGACGTCGGCCTCGAGATCGCGTTCGCCGACGTTGGCGGGTGGGACACGCACGTCAACCAGGGCGGCGCCACCGGCCAGCTCGCCGCGCGGCTCGACGACTTCAGCAAGTCGATCGCATCGCTCGTGCAGGATCTCGGCAACCGCATGGCCGATGTCACCGTGCTGACGATGTCCGAGTTCGGCCGCACCGCGCGCCAGAATGGCAACGGCGGCACGGACCACGGCCACGCCACGGCGATGTTCGTGATCGGCGGCGACGTGAAGGGTAAGAAGGTACACGGCAAGTGGCCCGGTCTCGAGCCGGAGCAGCTCAACGAGGGCCGCGACCTCGCGCTCACGACCGATTTCCGCTCAGTGTTCTCTGAAGTCGCGTTCAAGCACCTCGGCGCGGCCAAGATGGACGCGGTGTTCCCCGGATTCAACGGAGACCAGTCGAAGTGGCTGGGGCTGTTGTAGAGCCGACCACCACCTCGAACGCACTCGACGGCACGCGCGACAGCGTCGCCAAGTCGTCGTCGTCCCACCGCGGGTCGGGTGCGCCGCTGACGAACCACCCCGAGCCGTTGTCGGCGAGGAGCATTCCGTAGCGCATCATCGAGCGGAGGATGGCGCGGACCGGCGGTGAGAAATTGGTCGTGTCGAAGCTCGCGTTGAGCCGCACGCGCATTCCCATCGGCGGGAGGGCGCTGCTCGTGTCGCTACTCGCGTAGTGGCGAGCGGGCGACACGTACGCCTCGCGCGTGCGCGGGCAGGTGAACCGCAGCGCGTGGTTGATCGCGCCCGCCTGCACCGCTTCGTCGTAACGCACCAGCCCGGGAAAGATCGGCAGACCCGCGGCGTCGGCCGACGTCCATCCGGCGGGGCGCAATGCATTCGAGCTCAGATCGAACACCGCGCCCGAACCGGCGTGCCAGCTCACGCCGCCGTTGACGGGATGCGCGTCATACAACTCGTACAACTTCCACGCGTCGACGTCGACGACGAGCACATGACGATCGCCCGTCGAGCTGGGGCCGCCTTCGATCGGCGCATCCGCCGGCACCGGGTACGGGCCCGCATCGCTCTCGTCGCTGTAATCGAACGACACCGGGACCTTGGCCTGCCCCGAGTGCACGACGACGAACGGAATCCCGTTCGGCGCGCCGCCGTACACAGTCCCGAAGTCCGGATGGAGGTTGCGGAGCCCGCACGCCGCTATCAGCGTCGACGAATTGCCGGCGACCGGCGCCGCGCTGATGTCGGCATTCCAGGCGTTGTCCGCTGGAAAAGGACGCCGCCCGCCGAGCGCGGCGCCCGCGGCCGTGTCGATCGGCGCCGGCGTCGCGCCGGGCCCGGTGTCTGCCGTCGACGAGCAAGCCGTGACCGCGACCACGCCGGCACATGCGATCCCTATAAAATACTCGCGCATCCTCAACGTTTGCTCCGCGCCGAGCGTGGTCTCGGTGATCGCAGTCACGCCGCGGTGTAGATTCTTGAGCTTCGCAGCAACACTGGAACGGTCGCTTCGATGGACAGCACGCCCGAGCTCTCGCAACAATCGCCTGTGCGGTATCGCATCGATGACGCGCACTTCGTCGTCTTCGCCGCGCTCGACGGAGACGTCACCTTCGCCGACCTATGCATGACGCAGGACGCCATCCTCTCCGACCCCGCGTACAAGCCGGGAATGAGCCTGTATGTCGAGTGCGGCGTGCTGACCTCGATCCCGTCCGATCGCGAGATCAGGAAGCTCGCGCTCGACCGATTGCTGCGCCGCCGTGAGATGGCCGTCGGACGCTCGGCGATCGTTGCGTCGGACGCACTCGGCGAGGCCTACGCCACCGCGTGGGAGTCATTCGCCGACGAGCAGCTGCAGGATCTGCGCACCTTCTCGAGCGCCGACGACGCGTGCCGTTGGCTCGGCATTCCGATCACCGCGGTCGAACGGCCGCCGCACACGACCTGAGCCGCGACCGCGGCTCGAGCGCTACCAGCGGATGATGTGGCGCAGGATGTTGCCGATGCTGTGGCCCATGCGCTGAATCGCGTCGTTGACGTTCGGACTCGCTTGCACGTTGCCGTTGGCGTCGACCGCGATCTCACCTTGGGGCGGCCCGCTGTGGAGGTGGCATTCCTCCGTCGGCTCGCTGCCCGGCTTGAACCACTGGCGCACGCGCGTCGGGCACCAATCGCCGGCGAGCTCACCGGACTCGGGGTCGACGATGGCGGACACCATTCCCGGCGGCGCGACGAACGCCGACCCCTGCGGCTCGTGCCAGCCGCCGCGGTAGAACTCCGCCCAGGCCGGCGCCGCGAGCCGCCCGCCCGTGGCGTTCTCACTGATCTGACGCGGTGTGTCGTAGCCGAACCAGATCCCGGCGACGAGCGTTGGCGAATAGCCCACGAACCAGACGTCTTCGCCGCTGTTCGTCGTGCCCGTCTTGCCGGCGAGCGGACCGGACACTCCGAGGTCGCGAATCGTCTTTCCAGTTCCGAAATTCACAACGCCCTGTAGCATTTCCGTGATCTCGAACGCGTCGCGCGGATCCATCGCCGGCGCGCGCTGGATCTCGTCGCTCCAGAGGAGCGTACCGTCGGGCGCCTCGATGCGCGTGACGAGCCGCGGTTTCACCTTGAAGCCGCCGTTGTCGAACGGCGCGTACGCCGCCACGAGCTCGACCGGCGTTACCCCTTCGGCGCCGAGCGCGATCGACGGTACCGGAGTGAGCGGGCTCGTGATCCCGTTGCGGCGCGCCGCGGCGATCACCGCCGGCTCGCCGACGGCGCGGCTCACCCGCACCGTGGCCGCGTTGGCCGACAGCAGCAGCGCGCGCGCGAAGGTGATGCGCCCGTTGTACTCGTCGTTGAAGTTGGCGGGCTGCCATACCGTGCGCCCGACGTCGACTTCCACGGGATCGTCGTCGACCGGCGTGGCCGGCTTGTAGCCGGCGGCGATCGCCGCCGCGTAGACGAACGGCTTGAACGCCGACCCCGGCTGGCGCCGGGCGTAAAATGCGCGATCGAAGCCGCCGCGCTGCGTCCGCCGCCCCGGCACCAGCGCCCGAATGTCGCCCGTGAACGGATCGAGCGCGACGAGCGCACCCTGTGCCTGCTCGCTCACCCGCCCCATCGTCTCGCGCGTCTCTTCCGTCACCTCGGCAACGTGCTTCAGCATCGTGCGATCGGCCGAGCGCTGGAGGGTGAAGTCGACCGTCGTGTAGACGTTGACGTCGCCCTCCTTGAGAAGGTCGGGCATCACGGAGTCGACGATCGCACGAACGGCGTCGAGCGCGCTCGGCTCCGCCGTGATCGACGGGTGCCACTCGTTCTCGGCGATGCGGAGCGGCTCCTGCTGGGCGGCGGCGGCGCGCGCTTCGCTGATGTAGCCCTGATCGGCCATGAGGCCGAGGACGAGATTGCGCCGCTGCTCGGCTCGCTCGGGACTTCGGCGCGGTGTATATGTCGACGGCGCCTTGGGGAGCGCGGCCAGCACAGCGCCCTCGGCCAACGAGAGTTGGCTGACGTTCTTGCCGAATAGGTCGAGGCTCGCCGCCTCGACACCGTTCACGCCATTGCCAAGGTAGATGACATTGAGGTAGTGCTCGAGGATCTGATCCTTCGTCAGCTCGCGCTCGAGGAGCCGCGAGATGCGGAGCTCGACGAGCTTCCGGCGGAGCGAACGGCCGTGATATCGTTCCTGCAGGAAGCTGTTGTGCGCCACCTGCATGGTGATCGTGCTGAAACCTTGGCGGATGCCGCCGGCGCTGAAGTTCCGCACCACGGCGCGGAGCACTCCGTGCCAATCGAGGCCGTTGTGCTCGTAGAAGCGGCGGTCCTCGGTGGCGACGAATGCGTCGCGTACGACCTTCGGCACCATCGAGATCGGGACGTTCACGCGCCGCACGTTCTCGAGGTGACCGAGGAGCTTTCCATTGCGATCGTAGACGTTCCCGCCTTCGCTCGGATGGAAGGCGCGAATCTCGGCCTGAGAGGGGCAGCCGTAAAAGCCACAGGTCCCCAGCCAGGCGTCGAACGCAGCAATACCAACGCACGCGACGGCGAGCAGGCTGATCCAAGGCCAGTGCCGCCGGAGCCAACGCCGCGGCGGGTTGGCCGGATCGCGACGCATGCGAGCCTTCAGCAGCGCGAACCGTTCGCGAAGTGTGACGTTCACGCTGGTCTGGTGGTGAGAGTGTCGAACGCCGACTCTATCGTCTGCAAGCTGGTACGCTCTTCGCTTTTCCAGGTTTCCGTGGCCAAGCGGCGAACGTGCGATCAAAACGGTCGCGAGTCGCCGGCGTTTTCGTGGCAGGATCCCGGCCGCCGGGTCTGGTATGGATGTTAGCGAACAGGCGGGCTCGGGCCGATGGGACCTGCGAGGAAAGCCGCCGGTCTACCAAGTGCTACCATAGGATCAACGATGACGTTCCGTGCAGCGAAATTGGTGACCGGCGTCCTGGTGTTCGCGGGCGCAGCGGCGTGCGGCTCGAAGGGCGGCACGTCCGGCTCGAGCTCTGGAAGTGCCGGAAAGACCCCGGATTCGGCGAACGGCGCGGTCACCGCGACCGCGGCGCGCCCGGGCAGCGGCACGCCGGACACGGCGCGCGGGACGCTACCGGCGAACCACATGGGCCGCATCCCCGTGCTCGAGTACCATGTGATCGGAGGCGATCAGAACGCGCTCTACACGCGGACCGCGGCGAGCTACAAGGCGGACCTCGAGGACGTCTACAGGCGCGGCTACCGGCCGATCACGATCGCGCAGCTCCTCGACAGGGACTTCAGTGAGGTGCCGGAGGGGATGTCGCCTGTCGTGTTCGTGTTCGACGACGCATCGCCGTCACAGTTCTCATACGTGCAGGGGGCGGACGGCAAGCTGTCGATCGACCCGAACAGCGCGATCGGCATCTGGGAGGACTTCATGAAGACGCACCCCGGGTGGAAGAACCGGGGAACGTTCTGCATGCTGAACGGCGCCTCGGCGGGCCACAACTTCTTCGGCGACAACCCAAAGTTCGGCGGCCAGCAGAAGGCGTGGCGATTTCAAAAGGTGAAATGGCTCGCCGACAACGGCTTCGAGCTATGTGACCACACCGTGTGGCACGCGCGGCTGGACAAGTTCAGCGACGCGGTGGTGCAGGAGCAACTCGCGCGCAACCTAATGGCGATCGACTCAGCAGTGGCGGGCTACAAAGTGCGGACAATGGCCTTGCCATACGGGATCTGGCCGAAGAACCGCCCGCTCGCGTGGCAGGGGACGTGGACGGATCCGAAGACGGGCCAGGTCCATCCGTACAAGTTCGACGCGGTGCTCGAGGTGGCGGGCGGCCCGACACGGTCGCCGTACGATCCGGCGTTCAATCCGCATTCGATCACACGGATACAGGCGGTGGGGAGCGATATCGCGAAGACCTTGGATCAGTTGGACAAGACTAAAGGGCGGTTTGTGAGGTGAGAGTCGGCGCCGAGCACATCGGCGCCGACGAAGGACGCTGAGCGCTCGCGATGTCTCGGGGCCGCCAAGTGAACGGGCCGTTGGTGCAGCGAGCCGCGTCGCGCGCCTCGTCGAATCCGTCGCGCAGGATCGGCGCGGCGAAGGAATCGGCTCGCCGAACCGAGCGCAGTCGACCGCGATCGCTCTCGATGACGAGGGCGTCGGAGCCGTCGACGAGGCACCAGGCTCCGGTGCGGCGGCGCGCGAGCGCCGCGACCGTGGTCGTTGCCGCGCTCAACCGTAGTTGCCGCGACGCGAGGGCGGCGATCGCGTCTTCGACGACGGATTGCTCCAACGCGGCGCACCAGAGCGAACCGTCTGCTCCCCATCCGGAATCGGTGACGAATAGCGGTAAGTGATGTCGAAAGAACGCCTCGGGATTCGAGCGGATGATTGCGGTGGCGGCGCGTGGGGCGGGTAGCGAGATCGGTGGCACAATTCGGCGAGTGTGCGCCCATCGTGGACCGAGAGCGACCACGACATGGGGCCGGCGCCACCATGACGGTATGCTTGCGAGCGCGCACTCGACCGCGTTCCCCAGGTCGCTTCGCGCTTCGAACTCCGTGGAGGCGCGCCACACGACGCGCGTGCCGCGAACGCAGACGGCACTTACGCCGCTACCCCGTATGGCGATTCCGACGTTGTCTCGACGGGCGGAAAACGGCGTGCGGGCGACGGTTTGCGAGCGCACCGGCGGGCGCGTGACACGAATCGGTCCGCCAGCGGCACGAGTCGATCCACTCGCTCGGCCGGTCGTGTGACGGTTGGCGTCACCGACGTGATGCACTTCTTTCGGCAAACGTGTAAATAGCATGGCTTCGTCGTGGCCCGATGTGGTCGCTGCGGCAGTCGATTCGGGGCAGACGATAGCGCAGCGCGCGGGAAGGACCGGCATTGAAAACGCGCGCCGAGGGTCGGAACGTTTCCGATGCAGGCGGTTGCGGGCGACGGGCGGGCCTCCGGGCGTTGCGGGCTCGCGGCGACGGATTTTCGTCTTTCGTTATTCGAGTGTCGTGATGGCTGCGGCCGTGTGGATAACGTCACAACTCGACGGTACTAACGTCACGAAACCGGGCTTGATGATTGGTGGTCGGCTGCCGATATATGACTAGAGAAGTATTCGACGTGTCAGGAAGTGTGAGCTGGCGACTTCGGAGAGACGCGTGACGAAATCAGAAGGGGTGCTGCGGCATCTTGCATTTTTCGAAGAGCTGGGTGCGATGGACGAGAATGACGCGGGCTGGCGCTCGGTGAGCGCGGGGCTCGTGGTCATGCGTCTCGTCGACCGCTGGATGGCCGACGGCCAGAGCGGATTGACGGCGCACAGCGTGAGCGCGGTCCGCGCGGCGATCGAAGAGATGCCAGAGACGACGCCGGTGCGTCGGATTTTGGCGTCGGTGGTCGACGCGATGGTGGAGTCGGAGTCCGGCGAGATGCACGCGGTGACGCCGCGGTTGATGGCGTACGGGCAGGCGCTGGAGTACGACTCGAAGTACGCGCTTGCAGCGGATGTGTATCGGACGATCGTGGCCCGGTCGCACCCCGTCGAAGATTCGGACTTGGCCGTTCCCGCGCACAATCAGCTGGCGTTTTGCCTTCGCAACCTCGGCGACCTTTCTGGCGCCGCCGCCGCATACGACGAAGCTGCACAGGTTGCCAGTGGCAGCGGGGATCTGATGGGAGTTCTCCGCGCTCAGGTCGGACGCGCGAAAGTGTGTATTGCCCTGGGCAACGTGCCGCAGGCAGAAGCCATTCTCGACGACGCCATCATGCGGTCAAGCGTGCCCGGGCTTGAAGAGGCACTCTCGAAAGCGTTACACGATCGTGCACATGTAGCTGCATTGCGGGGTCAGTACGAGCGAACCATCCAGTACGCTTATCAGGCGCTCGAGATTTCGACGACACAGCGGCATCGCGAACGTATCCTCGCCGATATCGCTGCCGGGTTCATGGATCTGGGACTCCTCGACGTAGCCCGGGATGCTTATCTCGTAGTCGCAGCTATCTCACAAGAGCAGTACGTGCGGTGGATGGCGGAGCTCAACCTGCTCGAGATCGCGGCTCGGCAAAGCAACGAACCGCAGTTTGATCGCTTGCGTCGTGATTTAAGCGACTCTGACTTCACGCCGCAGTTACAGGTCATCTATCTGTTGCATGTCGGGCGCGGGTACGGGCTATTCGATCAGTCGGAGCTTGGCATCGAATATCTCGAGCGGGCGGTCCGCCTCGCCGGCGAATACAAGTTCAACCAACTCTTGTTCGAGGCCGAAGCGGCGCTGAACAACGCTCACCAACGGCGGCGGCAGAAGCGAGTGCAGCAACCTGTCATGCCAGATTCGGTTCGCGATGTTGCGGAAATGATCGAAGGAATGAAGCGCGACGTCGCTGTTGCCAGATAAGAAAACGACCGCCGGCGTGAGCCGGCGGTCGTTTCTGCAGCGCCTCTGAGTTATCAGCCGGTCACGCAGCGGCCATCGGAGCCGACGTAGCCAGTAAGACACGTACCGTCCTTATGCGTCGTCGGCCCAGTCATGCTGGTGCAGGCGGCGCAAACGAAGGAGGCAATAGCGAGGGCGAGGAGAACAAGCGGGCGGCGGCGGTTCATGGTCGTGGACCCCGTTTATCTAGAATGGTGGGCGAGTTGCTTGGTCGGAACGTCTGCCGGGCATTCTAGGGTCGCGGGTCGGCGGGTAAACTCGCATTTTGTGTCGACGTTCCTCAGTTTCGTGACACAATCCGACCTGTCTCTCGCTTGGACGTCGTAGCCTTCCTCCCGCGACACCTCCTCACCCATCTCAGGGTCGTCCTCGGTTCGGAGCACTCCCTCGTCGCGGTTACCGGATGGGCGGAGCTCCAAGCCACGGTCCAGCAACGCGCTGCCGATGTCGTCGTCGCTGATCCCGGAGCGACAGGTTCCGTTCAGGTTGAGTCGCTCGAAGCGCTCAGGCGCCTCTACCCGTCGCTCCCGGTCGTCGTCTACACATCGCTCGCTCCGGCCGGCATCAAAGCCATGGTCCGGCTCGCTAAGGTCGGCGTCGAGCACGTCGTGCTCAATCGATTCGACGACGAGCCGCGCGCGTTTCTTGAACTTCTCGAGAGCATCCCCGCCCACGCGCTGGGCTCGGCGATGCTTGACGAGCTGGCTGGAGCGCTGTCGTGTTTACCGGTGATGATTGTGCGGGCCATCGATCAGTTGTACCGATCCCCCGCGCGATTCAAGAATGCTCGGGATTTGGCCGAAACCGCAGGAATGAATCTCCGCACGCTCTATCGAAACTTGGAGCCCGCTGGGATCTACTCGGCTCGTACACTGGTCGTGTCGGCGCGGCTGCTGCGCGCCTACGCGTACCTGCAGGACCCAGGACGCTCGATCAAGGATGTCGCCGCGAAGGCAGGATACCACTCACCCTGGCAGCTGTCACAACAAATGCGGGAAATGACCGGCCGCACGACCGAACGGGTGCGCCGTGAACTGAACGGAGATGCGCTCGTCTCCCTGCTCGCCGAGCAGGTGCGGCGCGGGAGACGAACGAGATGAAGTGGCAGGTGGTCGCAGGAGGGGTGCCCGGACCGGGGTCCCGAAGTCCCGGCCCGCAGACGAATGCGAAGGAGCCGATGGCGCACGGGAAACAGGTCCGCGTGCTCGTCGTCGACGACGAGCCGGCGCTGTGCAAAGCGCTCACGATGTCGCTGTCGCGGTCGGGATACGACGTCCTCGCCGCTCAGACAGGCGAAGCCGCGCTTGCGATCGTCCGCAGCGAGCATGTCGACGTGCTCCTCGTCGACCTGCGCATCCACGATGTGCGCGGCGATGTGATCTTCGAGGTCGCCGCCGGCCACCAGCCCCACCTGCGCTACCGCACACTGTTCATGACCGGCGACATCACCGAGCGCGCGCAGAAGCTCATCGCCGCCTGCAAGTGCCACTATCTCAAGAAGCCGTTCGACCTCCAGGACATGCACCACGCGATCGCCGCGCTAGCCCCGCGGTCGCAAGATGCGGCGGGGTGAACGGCTCGCGCCGGCGATTCCTCATGCGACGTCTCGATCGCCCGCGACAGATGTACTAGCGCTTCGGCGCGTTCTTCCTGAACAGCGTGAGAAACTCCCCGTACCCGTCCGTCGCCAGACTGTCGAGCGGCACGAACCGCATCGCCGCCGAATTCATGCAGTAGCGTAACCCGGTCGGCGCCGGCCCATCGTCGAACACGTGGCCTAGGTGCGAATTGGCTGCCGCCGAGCGCACCTCCGTACGATCCATGCCGACCGTGTGGTCCTCGTCCGTCTTGATGTTCTTCGGCACCAGCGGCTTGGTGAAGCTCGGCCAACCGGTACCAGACTCGAACTTGTCGAGTGAGCTGAACAGCGGCTCGCCGGACACGACGTCGACGTAGATACCGGCTGCGTGGTTGTCCCAATACTGATTGTGGAATGGCGTCTCGGTCGCGGCGTGTTGCGTGACTTCGAATTGCAGCGGCGTGAGGCGCGTCTTGAGCTCGGCGTCGCTGGGCTTCACGAACGGCTTGCGATGCGATCCCGCCTCGGCCGTGGCCGCATGGGGAGCCAGGCCCTGCCCGCACGCGGCGATGGGGGCGGCAGCTAGCATCGCGACTGACAATCCCACACCAGCGGAGATGCTGGAGATCGCGGACTGGAATTGAACTCTGCGCATCACGACATCCTCTTCGTTGGATTCTGAGCTTTACACCGGGAACGAACGATCAATGCACACGCCCCGCTTCAGTGATCTACCCCAAAGCCCGTTCGCGCGATCCGTCGTCGCACGAGCGCCGCGCGTGGCAGGGGCGCTTCGATCAGGGCCGCCATTTTCTGAGCGCGGCCAAGCTCTGCTCGAGCGCCAGACGCTGCGCCGTCTGCGTCGCGTCGGCGAGCAGCCCCTCGTAGGTCGCGATCGCCAGCTTGAGGGCGACGACATCGGATTCATCATTGGCCAGGCTCGTCGCGTTGTCGGCCAGCGCCGCGCGTGCGAGCTGGTCCGACGGGAAGCGCTTCGTCACCTCCAACCACCGCTCGACGCGCTTCCGCAGGTCCGACTGGGCGAGCGCCCAGAGATGCCACGCGCCACGGTTGGCCGGGTCGACCGTTTTCGCTCGATCGGCCAGCTGGCTGACGACCGCGGGGCCGCGGCCGACGAGCCAGTACGAGTTCGCGAGCACGACCATCGCCTGCGCATCTCCGGGCGAGGTCGACACGATCTGCTCGTAGAGGGGTATGATGACTTCGGGCATCTCGCGGAACGACTCGGCCCCCTGCTTGAGTGCATCGGGTGCATAGCGCTTGGCGAGCGCCTTCAGCCTGTCGATCAGCGTGCCGACGTCGCCCGTTCGATGGTACTCTTCGACCTCGGCCGACAGCTCGGCGGAGGGGTCGTAAAAGGGCGATGGCGCCGGCGAAGCAGCGGCCGCGGGTCGGGTCGAATGCGGTACATCCATCCCGAAAAGGTATGGACCCGGCACGAACTTCGCAGCGTGGCGGGGTTCAGGACGGCGGACACAGGGTTGCGCCAACGTGCGTTAGTCGCGATACTCTTGGCGTCCGCCGGCACGACCGCGACGTCGTCCTTCCGGCCAGTACGTCAGGCTGGTACGTCAGGATGTCCCGGGTCCCTTGTTGATCGAGCGGCTTGGGTTGGCGTCGAACGCCGCGCCGTAGCGCCAGCATCGTTGGAAGCGCGTGACTGTTCCGCGCCCCGACGGTACCGACAGCAGAGCACGCGTCGCGACGCATTTATTTCCCGTCATACATCGAATTGCATCGCACGCCAGGCCAGCGCCGGCGAGCGGTTACCGAGGAGCATACGTCCCGCCCGACCTGCATTCCGGGCTATAGGGACACAACCCTCGAGTGAAGAGAAAGCAGGGCCCGCGATGCGCGCGGGCAGTCCGACATGAATCACCTTTTTACACCCACATGGCA